>PLSY01000221.1 GCA_003164275.1 Acidimicrobiaceae bacterium
AGGGCGACCGTGGACGCGGCCGGGTTCGGAATTGATACCGCTCGAATGCCCGGCCGGATGACCAGGCCTGTCCATCGTAGTGCCCCGTGGGGCACCGCTCCACCCGCCAGCCAGGTGCTGGCCGCAGTAGCGCTCAGCCGGCCGTGGAGGAGACCCTCTTGCCGGAGGCGGCCGCGGCCGCGGCCTTGGCCGTCTGTGGTCGTCTTCCGGCCGCCTCGGGGCGATCCGCCAGCTTCGCCCGGAGCTGCAGGACTGCCTTGGTGTGGATCTGGCACACCNNGTCTCTTTGACCTCGAAGGTGTCCATGGGCCCGGCCGTGCTGTCGGGCAGCGTCTCTCCGAGCGTCGACCGGTCGGATCGATCCCCGCCACGGAACACCTCGTCAAGGGCGACTACCCCGACAAAAGAGATCTTGCGCAGCGCAGTTTGGAACTCGGCGTCTGTCATCTCGAGGTCCGCCGCCACCTCGGCATCGGTGGGCGTCCGGTGGAGGGTGGACTCGAGCTTGGAGTACGACTGCTCGACGGCCCTGGCCTTCGCCCGCACCGAGCGCGGCACCCAATCGATGGACCGGAGCTCGTCGATGATGGCGCCCTTGATGCGAGGGATGGCGTAGGTCTCGAACTTGATCTTCCTCACCGGCTCGAACCGCTCGATGGCGTCGATGAGCCCGATGATCCCGTAGCTCGCCAAGTCGGCCTCATCCACGTGGCGGGGCAGGCCGACCGACACCCGGCCGGCCACGTACTTGACCACCGGGGCATAGTGGACGATGAGCTGGTCGCGCAGCGCCCTGTTCCCGGTCTTCTTGTACTCGGCCCACAGCGCATCAATGCCGTGTCCAGCCGTCTCTACGTGCGTCGCCAATTGTCCCCTTAGGCCCGTGGATGTGTTCCCGAATACACCGTAAGCAGGCGCTCCTTGCTCACATGAGTGTAGACCTGCGTCGTTTGCAAGCTGGCGTGACCCAGCAATTCCTGCACCACTCGCAGATCGGCTCCGCCGTCGAGGAGATGGGTGGCGAAGCTGTGACGGAGGGCGTGAGGGTGGGTCGGGACCGGTGACCGACGATCGAGGATGCGTCGGACGTCACGCGGTCCGATTCGGTTGCCCCGTCGGTTGAAAAATAGGGGTTCACCTGGGGTTTGTAGGCCGGCCATGGTCGCTCTCGATGGACCCAGCCACGTCTCGATGGCCTCTGCGCACCGGTCGTGGATGAGCACCTGGCGCTCCTTTGACCCCTTGCCGATCACGGTCACCACGCCCCGGGCCAGATCGACATCAGAAACATCGAGACTACACAGCTCGGCCACTCGAACACCGCTGCCGTAAAGGAGCTCCAAGATGGCGTCGTCTCGACGATTGACGGCGCTGAGGGGCCCGTCGGGAGCGTCGAAGGACGGCTCGAGCAGTGCGGCCAGCTCGCTGTGGCCGAGCACCCTCGGCAGACGCGAATCCGGCGAGGGTGCAGACAGCCTCATCGAGGGGTCCTGGGCGATGAGTCCACGCTTCGTGCACCATTGGAAGAACGAGCGGAGGGAGGCGGCCGTCCTGGCGATGGAGGCCTTGGAGTACCGCCTGGTCGCCATGAAGGCGAGGTACCGGCGAAGGACGATCCTGTCGACCTGTTGAGGGCCCATGACGTCGCCCCGCTCGGCCCACTCGGCGAAACGCTCGAGGTCGGAGCAGTAGGCCCGGACGGTGGCCGCAGAGAGGCCCGCGACAGATCGGCGATAGGCGTCGATCTCCCAGGGCACACCATGACAGTACCGGGATTGGCCCTCCACGCTCGCGGATGGCCGACCGATGAGGGCCGCTCGGCCACCCCCGAGAGGCCCGCCGTGTCATGATCAGGTGATGAGTCGCATCCTTATCGTCGAGGACGACGAGCGGATCCGGTCCTCGACACGCCTGGCACTCGAGGACGAGGGCTATGCCGTGGACGACGTGGCGAGCGGCGAAGACGCCGTCTCCCACTTCGCCGAGGAACCGCCCGACCTCGTTCTGATCGACCTGATGCTCCCAGGGATGGATGGGTTCGAGACCTGTCGCTCCCTCAGGCGCAACAGCACGGTCCCCATCATCATGGTGACCGCCCGGTCCGACACCCATGACGTGGTGGCCGGACTCGAGGCGGGGGCCGACGACTACGTCACCAAGCCCTTCGTGGCAAAGGAGCTCGCAGCCCGGATCCGGGCACTTCTGCGCCGCTCCCGGCCCAATGAGGAGGCCGACTCGGTGCTCAGCTTCGGCGACGTGGAGATCGAGCCCGACGCCGGGGTGGTGCGGCGCAACGGGGAAGAAGTTCACTGCACCCGGACAGAGTTCCGCCTCCTCTGCGAGCTGGCCGACCACCCGGGCAAGGTCCTCAGTCGGGAACACCTCCTCGAGCGGGTCTGGGGCTNNTGGGCTACAAGCTGGCGGTCTGACCGGTGGCGGTGGCCGGTGGCCCGGATGCCAGCACGCCCGCGCCGCCCGAGCCAGCCGTCGACCTCCCGACGCCTATCAGTCGACACCGGCGACTGGCCGGCAGGGCCAGGATCCTTCGAGGCCGGGGTCTCCGGGCCAGGGTGACGTTGACCTTCGCCATCGGCGCGTTGGCCTTGTCCACCCTCATGGCCGGCATCACCTATTTCACCGCCCGACAGAGCTTCTTGAACGAGCGCCAGGCTGCCGTCCAGCGACAGGCCTTCGCCAACGCCTCGCTCATCCAGAGCTCGCTCCGAGTCCCGAACACCGACGTCGACCAGCTCTTGGAGTCGGCTGACACGCTTCCCGGGTCACGGTCGGTGTTGCACTACCAAGGACTCTGGTACGTCACCTCGATCTCGGTGGGACAGAGCGCCATTCCGGCCCACGAGCGGTCACTCGTCCTCTCCGGCGTCCCCGCCTCCCAGCTTTTCTCTCTCGGTCACACCCCCCAGATCGTCATCGGCGTCCCGTTGCCTGCCGAGAAGGCCACCTACTTCGAGGTCTTCTCGCTAGAGGAGCTGGCCGGCACCCTGCGCACCCTGGCGTTCGCCCTGGCCGCCGCGGCGCTGGTCACCACCATCGCCGGCGCCGCCCTCGGCCGGTGGGCCAGCGGAAGGGCGCTCAGGCCGTTGGCCGGAGTGACCCAGGCGGCAGTCGCCATCGCCGGTGGCCAGCTCGGGACTCGGGTCGAGGCCGGCCAGGACGTCGACCTCCAGGAGCTGGCGTCGGCCTTCAACCGCATGACGGCCAACCTCCAAGAACGCATCGAGCGAGAGGCCAGGTTCACATCGGATGTGAGCCATGAGCTCCGTTCACCGCTGACGACGCTGGCCGCCACCGTGGCCGTCCTCGAGACCCACCGACACGAGCTGCGGCCACGGGCCCAGAGTGCCCTCGACCTCCTGGATGGCGATCTGAAGCGCTTCACCCGCATGGTGGGCGACCTGCTCGAGATCTCCCGCTTCGACGCCGGTTCGGCCGAGCTGTCCTTGGACGAGGTCGACCCGGGTGAGCTGGTGCGACGGGCCGTCACTGCCTCGGCCCCGATCAGCGAGAGCGGGGTGCGGGCCGTCGTGCCCGTCCCCGTCGAGGTGCGGCCCGGCGTGGAGGGGTTGCGCCTGGCGGTCGACAAGCGACGGTTCGAGCGGGTGATGGCTAACCTGTTGGAGAATGCGTCGCTGTATGCCGGCGGGGCCACCCGGGTGATCGTGGACCGGGAACCCGAAGCCAATGCCACCGGCGTCGGGCCCCCGGCTCGGAGCATCCGGGTGATCGTGGAGGACAGCGGCCCGGGCATCCCTCTCAACGAGCGCCAGCACCTCTTCGAGCGCTTCTACCGGGGGTCGAGGTCCGGCCAACGTGAGTCGAGCACCGGGACGGGCCTCGGTCTCTCGTTGGTGGCCGAGCACGTTCGCCTCCACGGCGGCACGGTGTGGATCGAGAACGCGCCTGTCGCCGGCACCCGCTTCGTGGTGGAGTTCCCCCTCGGGGCGGCCCTGTCTGGCAAGGAGGTCGAGTGACGCCCCGGCCCACACGGGCGGCGGCCACGGTGGCCCTGGTCCTCTTGGCCGGCTGCGGCATACCGACGTCTGGCTCGCCGCAGGCCATCGCCAAGCACGATGTGCCCTTCGATCTCCTCAACCCGACAACGCCGACCACCAAGCCGACCATCGAGCCGGCCGGGGTGCCCGAGATCATCTATCTCGTGGCCGCCACCCAGACCCTCGTCCCAGTGACCCGGAACGTGGAGGTTCCGGCCAACCTCACCGAGGTGCTCGGGGCGCTGCTCGAGGGTCCGACTTACAACGAGACCGCCTTCGGCATCCAGAGCTATCTGACCGGGACGACGGACCAGGTCTCGGCCTCGGTGCAAGGGGGCATCGCCACCGTCGACTTCACGTCGAATCCCCTCGTCCAGGTGGTCGGGCCGAATCAGACCGTGGCGATCGCCCAGGTCGTCTACACCGCTACCGAGCAGACCGGGGTCAGCGGGGTCGAATTCGAGATTGCCGGGGTACCGACCGATGTGCCCATCGCCAACGGCTCCCAGGTCTCCGGGCCGGTCGACCGGAGTGACTACCTGCCCCAGGCCCCGACCACGACTACGCCGATTCCGTAGACGGCGCCGACAGCGGGTGGCCTACGAGGCGACCGGTGGAGTCCAGGCCATCCGAGGGGCCCCTGACCACAGGTGCTCGAGGTCGTAGAACTCGCGAGCCTCGTCGAGGAAGGCGTGGACCAAGAAGTCGCCATAGTCCATCAGGACCCACATGGCGTCGTCCAAGCCCTCCACCCGAATGGGACTTCGTCCCGTCGACTCTTTGATCTGACGCTCCACCTCGTCGACGATGGTCCGCACCTGGCGCGAGTTCCGACCGCTCGTGACCACGAAGGCCTCGGTGATCCCGAGGAGGTCTCCCATGGCCAGGATGGCAATCCTCTCCCCCGACTTGGCATCGGCGGCGCGTGCGGCGATGAAGCACTCCTCGGGGACGGTCGGCTGCTCGTGTTCGATCACCGGTGTGGCATTGGTCAAGGGTTTCCTCCTGTGGACGCTTCGGCGTCGTGGGTTGTGGGTTGTGGGTGGGTTGCGACTGGACGGTGCTTCGGGCCGCGTCGGGCACGGCGGGAGAGTCGGTTCATCGGGCGGTGACCGCCGTCACGGTCGACGGGGGCGCCACCGCGCCGGGGGCTCGGTTGCGAGCCAAGCCCACGATCAGGATAGTGACGACCAAACAGATGGCGATCACCACGGCGCAGGCCACAGCCAGGCGCCGTCGCTCCTGTCGCTCG
Organism: Acidimicrobiaceae bacterium; assembly: GCA_003164275.1. Next base: position 5,266 of record PLSY01000221.1, read on the forward strand.
GCCCGGAGCGCCCGCCTGCCCTCGCCGATGGGGGCATCGTCGCGGTCGGGGAGGGAGGCCTCGTCGGCCTCTTTGTCGGGCCCGTCGGACTCTCGTCGTTCCTCGACGGCCGGGGCTTCGGCCGCTTGAGGCCTGTCATGACCCTGTTCGAACAAACCGTCGGCCACCCCCGGTGCGGCTTCCGGCGCAGGGTCATCGGAACTGAGACCGTCTGAGCCGAACTGCGCTATCCGCACTGTCATCTCCCCGTAGCGTACAGATCCCGTTGGGCAATGCAACGGATCACTGCCTCCGGCACCAACCCGTCGACAGACTGGCCCGCCTCCAGCCGGCGACGGAGCTCCGTGCTCGAAATGTCGAACGGGGCGACGGGCACGCTGACCGATCGCCACCCAGGGGGCGGAGCGAGCGCCGGGATCCCGGGGCGACCGACGATGGCCAGTGTCACCTCGGCCTGCAGCGCCTCGACGTCCCTCCAGCTGTCGAGTCCGGCAACGACGTCGCTGCCGACCACCAGGACGAAGTCAGCCTGAGGACACAGGTCGTGCAGCTGTCGCATGGTGTCGATCGTGTAGGTCGGACCTCCTCGATCGATCTCCAGACGGCACGGTTCGAGGCCGGGCCAGGTCGAAGCGGCCGCCTCGACCATGGCGTAGCGGTCTTCGGCGGGAGTCAGCGGCCGGGTCCCCTCTTTTTGCCACGGCTGGTTGGCCACCATCAAGAGCATGCGTTCAAGCCCGAGGGCCTGGCGCACGGTGTCGGCCATCTCCAGATGGGCCGAGTGGATGGGATCGAACGTTCCCCCGAGGATTCCGAGCCTGGACGGCGATGGGCCCACCTCTAGGTCCCGGCCAGGGCGGCGACGACAGGGGCGAAGGCGTCGAGCTCGGCCTCGTGGACGACCACGTACGAGAAGCCAAAGACCTCCCTGCGCTCCCGCAGAGTCTCGATGATCTGGTCCGTGGTCCCGATGAGGGCGATCGGCGAACCGTCGACCTTGTCGCTTGTCACCGACATCATGGCGGCTAGCTGGGCGGTCGCCTTCTCCCGATTGGGAACGATCTGGACGAAAAAGGTCAGGCACTGCAGCTCGAGCTGCTCGAACCGGGGGCCGGCCGCCTGGCGGATCCAGCCCACCCGCTGGTGGTAGTACTCGGCCGTGGTGGTCTCCAAGACCTCGGTGCCGATGCGGCCGGCGGCCAGGTTCGGGTTCACCCCGACGATGTCAGCTTCCCGCGCGGCGATGCCGAGCACCCGCTCGCCGCCCCCACCGATGATGATGGGCGGATAGGGGCGCTGCACGGGCCTCGGGAAGCCGATGGCCCCGGAGACCTGATAGTGCTCGCCTCGGAAGGTGGCCTCGCCCGTCGACCAAAGTGACTTCATCACCGCCAGGCTCTCGGCCATGGTGGAGATCCGGTGCCCAGGCCGCTCGGAGGGAATGCCTGCCTGCTCGTAGTCGCTGGTCAGCCAGCCGGCGCCGAGGCCAAACTCGACCCGGCCGGCGGAGAACAGGTCGAGGGTGGCCACCTCTTTGGCCAGCACCACGGGGTGGCGGTAGTCGTTGCCGAAGACCAGCGATCCGATCCGGAGGGTGGTCGTGGCCTCTGCGGCCACGGTCAAAGCCACCAAGGGACCGTACTGGTCGTCGAAGTGGTCGGGGATGAACAAGGTCGAGTACCCGAGGCCCTCGATGCGCCGGGCCGTATCCCGCCACGCCGCGGCGGAGACGGCTTTGGAGAGTTGTACTCCGAATCGGAACGCTGCCATGGCCCGAGCCTACGTCCGAAGGCCTTACGCTGGTCGGGTGGCACAGCAATCGAAGACGTCATCGTGGACCCCGGATTCGTGGAGGTCAAGGCCTGCCGCCCAGCAGCCGACGTGGCCCGACGACGGCGAGCTGAAGCGGGTCCATGCCCAGTTGAGCGGCCTGCCGCCCCTGGTGTTCGCCGGTGAGGCCCGCCATCTGACGCGCTCCCTCGGGGAGGCGGCGATGGGGAGGGCGTTCGTGCTCCAGGCCGGGGACTGCGCCGAGTCGTTCACCGAGTTCAGCGCCGACGCCATCCGGGACAAGCTGAAGGTCATCCTGCAGATGGCCGTGGTCCTCACCTATGGGGCCGGCGTGCCCGTCGTCAAGGTCGGGCGGATCGCCGGGCAGTTCGCCAAGCCCCGCAGCTCGCCGACCGAGCAGGTCGGCGATCAGGTCCTCGACTCGTTCCGGGGCCACATGGTCAACGACGACCTCCCCGAGCGGACGGCCAGGATCCCCGACCCGGCCCGGCTGGTGGCCGCCTACCAGCAGTCGGTGTCGACCCTCAACCTGCTGCGGGCCTTCACCAAGGGTGGCTTCGCCGACCTGAGCCAGATCCATGCCTGGAACCAGGAGTTCGTTGCCTCGTCGACCGAGGGCCAACGCTTCGAGGGCATCGCCCAGGGCATCGACAGGTCCCTGCGGTTCATGGCGGCGTGCGGCATCAACCTGAATGTCGAGGACACCCTGCACCAGGTCGACTTCTGGACCAGCCACGAGGCCCTCATCCTCGACTACGAAGAGGCGTTGACCAGGCGGGACTCGCTGACCGATGAGTGGTACGACTGCTCGGCCCACATGCTTTGGGTTGGCGAGCGCACCCGCCAAGTCGGTGGCGCCCACCTCGAATTCCTGGCCGGCATCAACAACCCGGTGGGGTCGAAGATCGGCCCGAGCGTCACCCCCGATGAGGTCATCGCCCTGTGCGAGCGCCTCAATCCGGCCCGGGTGCCGGGAAGGCTGACCCTGATCAGCCGGCTCGGCGTGGACGCCATCGATGACGCCCTCCCGCCGCTGTTGGCTGCCGTGCGGGACGAGGGACACCCCGTCGTGTGGGTCTGCGACCCGATGCACGGGAATACCTTCACGGCCGAGGGAGGCCAGAAGACGAGGCGGTTCGACGACATCATCGGCGAGCTGAAGGGCTTCTTCCGCGCCCATGCCGATGCCGGCACCTGGCCGGGAGGGGTCCATGTCGAGCTGACCGGTGACGACGTGACCGAGTGTCTCGGGGGGGTCGAGGACATCGTCGAGGGCCAGCTGCACCAGCGCTACACGACCACCTGTGATCCCCGGCTCAACGGACGGCAAGCCCTTGACCTGGCCTTCAGCGTGGCCGAGCTCCTTCGCAGCTGACCCGCCGGCCGGGGAGCTCCGTGCCTTCGGGGGCGCCGGGGAGTCCGGTCGCTCCGTCGTGAAATGAGGGGTCATTGACCAAGTGACCACGAGCAACGAAACTGGGGAGCGGTCGGGGGCAGCGACACCGTCGCTATGACGACGAGCCGTCCGTGTTGGCAGACAGCCCCTGGCGCCACCGCACATCTACGCAATGGAGCTTGTCATCAACATGCGCTTCCGCCGGTCCGAACACCCCACCAACCCTGGAGCTCGGGGAGATCGGAGGGGCCCGTCGGCCCGACCGGTGGTGGCAGTCTTGGCCGGGCTCTTGTGCCTGCTCGGCTCAATCGCCATCCCCGCCGCATCGGTCGGGGCCGGGGCGGCCTCGACCGGCGCCACGTCCACCACCGCCGTGTCCGCCTACTGGCTCGTGGCCGCCGACGGGGGGATCTTCTCGTTCGGCGGAGCACCCTTTTACGGATCGACCGGCGCCATGCACCTCAACAAGCCGGTCGTGGGCATGGCCGCCACCTCGAGAAGTGGCGGGTACTGGCTGGTCGCCTCCGACGG
>PLSY01000045.1 GCA_003164275.1 Acidimicrobiaceae bacterium
ACCCCTCTATCGCCTCACCCCCACCGTCTTCCATGTTGAGGAGGGCGGCGAGGGTCAGGAGGTTCTGCAGCTCTTGCCCCGCCGTGGGATGGGCCAACTCACGTTGAGATTGAATCGAATCGCTGTCAATGCAGCTTAGCCAGTCCGACGGAGACCAACCGCAGAGTCCGCTGGGATCGCCCGCATTCAGCGGGTCACCGGCGACGTAGCCGTAGGGACTCAGCGTGGTGGCGACGTCGGGATCAACGGTGAGGAACTGACCGGTGCTGGGATCGTAATAGCGGGCAAGAACGGTGCCCACCGCCTTCCCGTCGTATCTCGGCCGGTTTCCCCAGCGCCGGTCTGGAGATTCCGGGCTCCGGACCCGGACGCGCGGCCAGGCGAGGACGTCGAGCGCCTTAACGCGGTTTTCGGGGCACCCGGCCTCCGGGCCGGAGGCGGTCGGGGCGGTCGAGGCGGCCGGCATCGAGGAGTGATTGTCGGCCAGGCGGGCGGCGAAAGGGGCCAATGTCGGCGGTCTCGTCACTGGCCGGGCTGGGAATGCTCTCGGGCAGCGAGGATCAGTCGATGGGATCGGGCTCGGGAGGCGGGGGAAGGATGGTGGCGAGGGGATCTGACAGCTTCAGCCCGTGGCTCTGGACCAGACCGCCAAGGTAGATGCCGATCTGTCCGCGGAGCTCCCCCAACGCCTGGTTGAAGACCCACGACTCGTAGCCCGAGCCGATAAGCGGCCCCAGTGGTCGGTGTTCTCGCCCGTGCGGGACCCGATCGAGAAACCGGCGGCAGGCGGCTGCCATGTTCCGCAAGGCTGTGGCGATATCGCCGTCTCCAGGAAGGCGCCCGACCTCGGTGACCAGGTAGCGACGGATGTCGAGGACAGAGCTCACACAGTGTTCCACGACCTCGACCTCGGTCGGGTTGTAGAGCACGCGGCGATCCTCGAGGAAGGCGATGAGCCTGGTGAGAACCTCATGGTCGACGTCCTGTCGCGTCTCCCAGGAGATGCCCCCGAGGGGAGTGCTGACACCGGTCAGCCGCTGGCGAATCTGACGCGGGGGCATCCGACTCAGGCGGCGACCGTGACCGTCAGCAGCCGGGGCGTCTCGACCTCCTCGGGGATCGGCTCGCCGTCGGTCTGGAGGCCGGCAATCTGGACGACGATCGCCTCGGCGGCGCGCTCCCGGCACTCGTCGAGGGAGCGGCCCTGGGTGAAGCAGCCGGGTAGGGCAGGCACGGAGACCATGAAGACACCGGCCTCCTCGGGCTCGACCACGATGGTGTACGTGCGCATGGATCTCATCCTCTCACAGGACTTCGCGGAGCTCATCGGCGGTGAGACCGGCCTGGGCCAGGATCGAGCTGAGCAGCCGGGGCCTGATGGTCTCGCCGGCGTGGAGGGGGACGGTGACCCGGCCGTCTCGGGTGGGGTGACGGAGCTGGGCGTGCGATCCCTTCTGAGCCACGACCACCCAGCCCAGATGGCCGAGGCCCCGTCGCCACCAGTGATAGTGAACTCCTGCCCATTGGCCGCGACATCAACCGGGTCCGCCCACGTCGGTGCAGAGTGGAACGGATCAGTCTTGAGTGCCGATCCCACCCGATCCCCATTGGCGATGGCGTCGAGTGACTCAGCGCTAACCCCCTCTGTGGCAAGAACCCCCCCGACATGGACGACATCATCGCGGCGACGGACGAGTCGCCGCCAGAATGGACCCCCCGCTCGATTCGATGACCTCACAGACCACGATGTCTCCGGGGTCGAACTCCCATATCTCGGTGTCGCGATCATAGGGCTGTTCCACAATTCGGTAGATGCCCTCGGACTCTCGCACCGCCTGGACTGGTCGCCAAACATCGACCCCTTCGGCAAGAAGCTTCACGAAGATCTGCACCGTTTGACTCATGGCACGTCTCCCGAGCCTGGTCCGTAGAGGAACCCCGCACCGCCCACGTGAATCACCTCGCCGGTGCCGTTGACGATCACGACCGATTGTCCTGTACCAGGATTGATGTAGCGAGTAGCCGCGTCACCGGTAGCCTTATTCAAGGCGTTCACCTGCTCACCGTTATCGAAAGCCTCCTGGATCTGTTCTGGTGTCCAGCCACGTTGCGTCATCTGCTTGACGATCTTCGGGCTCAGATTCTCCAGGTCAGGAGCGACACTCCCTGCCCCCTCTGTGGCGAGGTCACATCCCTCTATCACCTCACCCCCACCGTCTCCCATGTTGAGGATGGCGGCGAAGTTCGCGAGGTTCTGCAGCTCTTGTCCGGCAGTGGGATGGGCCAACTCACGTTGAGATTGAATCGAATCGGGGACAAGGCAGCTGAGCCAGTCCAACGGATTCCAACCGCAGAGTCCGCTGGGATCGCCGGCATTCAGCGGATCGCCGGCCACGTATCCGTACGGGCTGAGCGTCGTGGCGACATCCGGATCGACGGTAAGGAACTGGGCGGTGAAGGGATCGTAACAGCGGGCAAGAGCGTTGCCCACCGCCTTCCCGTCGCGCCTCGGCCGATTTCCCCAATGCCCGCGTGCGGTTTCGGGTCTTCGGGCCCCAACGCACGGCCAAGAGAGGACGTCGAGTGCCTTAACGCGAGTTTCGGGGCACCCAACCCCGGCGCCGGAGGCGGTCGGGGCGGTCACGACGGCCGCACCAGTGAGAAGGTCCCGACGCTGCGGTCTCACAGATGCCATCGAACGTCAGCGTACGGTCTGGACGCTTCTGTGGACAGCCACGTGCTGGATCACTTGGGGTGGTCGAGAACCTTCTGGACCGACTTCAGCCAGATTGCCCACGCTGCAGGATCAGAAGACCTCCCACCATAGCCTGGCTGAACGTCGCTTAGAACGTCGGCGAGGTTGGCCGTCTTGAATTCGTTCCAGTAACTCCTCAGAAACTCGAACATCGCCGCAAACCCATCCTCTGGTGTCAGCATCGTTCCCGTCTCCGTGTCATTACTCATGGCCAATACAACCCGGTAACTGGATCCCACGTCCCCGGAGATGGATTCACTCCTCCGCTCCTAATGCCCGTCGACTGAACGCGAGCCCAGATTTGGCTACCGTCGTTCTGCGTCTGCGCATACCAGTCACTTCCGTATTGATCTGTTCCAAGCAGGTTGGCGGGGTTGTTGGCTGTGTCAGTCAGCAGTGCACGGTTAGCGGTAGTGTCATCGGGCAAGTGTCCAGGTGCGTCGTTGAAGATATGGCCGGCCGCATTCTCATCAATCGAGATTGAACCTGCATCCGCTGTGGCACCCTCGGTGGCGAGTTCACACCCCTCTATCGCCTCACCCCCACCGTCTTCCATGTTGAGGATGGCGGCGGCGCCCAGGAGGTTCTGCGCCGCTTGTCCCCAAGTGGGATGGGCCAACTCATATTGAGATTGAATCGTATTGGGGACAAGGCAGCTGAGCCAGTCCAACGGATTCCAACCGCAGAGTCCGCTGGGATCGCCCGCATTCAGCGGGTCACCGGCGACGTAGCCGTAGGGACTCAGCGTGGTGGCGACGTCGGGATCAACGGTGAGGAACTGACCGGTGCTGGGATCGTAATAGCGGGCCCGGAG
>PLSY01000067.1 GCA_003164275.1 Acidimicrobiaceae bacterium
AGCTTGCGCATCCAGCTGAGCCGGGGGTGCTGTGGGCATCCGACGAACGCGAGGGGGTCTTCTCCTCGAGCGGCCGGTCGGAATTCGTGACAGATGTTCGCCGATCGCGATCCATCCGATGCCCATTCAGATTCCATGGTGTTGAGCCGCAAGAGGAAGCAACGCTGGCGGGCCATGTCGAGCCTCCCGCTGACTTCCTGCACCATGGATGAGTCACCACCCAGGGAGTGGGGGAGTGGGGCAGGGAAATGTCAGGCTCTCCCGGTGTTGAGTTCCCCGGTCGTGGTTCGGGTTGTGCGGCTCCAATTTTCGCGCCCAGCTGTCGATGCTCGCCGCTGTCGCTGGAGTACTTCGACATCACCCACCTAGTCAAACCGCTCTGGCAGTCAGCCCCGGAAGCACAGGGGCGTCGCGCCGCGCGGTGAGGTGGGTTGGAAGGAGCCTCATGTTCCACGTGAAACAGTACGCGAGAGCAGTCCCGCACCTGTCGGCACTGGGAGTGTTCAGAAGAGCGGGCGCTTCACCGGCACGCCAACCCGTCGCGGATAACGGATATCGAGTAGCTCGACCTTGCGAAGTACCTGGTAACCGAAACGCTCACCGGGCCGAGCGGTGTCGACTGGGGCAAACCCCACGACTCCCAGTCCATCGGCTGGCCAGCGAGCCGCATCCGTAATGTCCGGGGGTTCTGACACCACCATCAGGCCACCGACGTCGAGAAACGACGACCCGATTTCTGCCGTGGCCGCCGGAGGACCGAATGAGCGTGACGTAACTGCGGCAAACGCCTCTCGCAGATCCGATCTCTGTCCGAGTTCCTCGGCCCGGCCCCTCAGCACCTCGGCCAGGTGTGGGTGCGGCCAACCGTCGATCACTCCTTGCAGGAACTCAGTCCGCCGCTCACCGGCATCCATGAGGACCACTCGGGATCCCGGCCAGCATGCCAGGAGCACCAGACCCGGAACCCCGCCCCCCGTGCCGAGGTCGATGACGCTGTCGGGCGGTCCGTCGAGCTCCCGTTCGAGGATGGCGACGAACCCGAGGGCGTGATCGATCTGATCGCTGATCGGCATGCTCCCCAGGAATCCCAACTCGAACGAACGCTCGAGGGCCGGCACCAGGACCGGATCGACCCGTCGTCGCAGTTGTTCCAACCAGGTGCCATCCGACCTGGGTTCAGCCATCGATTCGATCCCCCTTGAACTCTGCGGGCTCTCCCCACCGGTCGTCCGGGTTCCAAGCGGTGCGCCTAGTCCCGGACGCGACCGTGGCACCGGAATCATCCGGTGCCACGGTGCAGTTCCTCTTCATCCTCATGTCAACCAGATCAGACCGGAGCAATCACCACGTACCGGCTCGGCTCGATCCCGTCCGACCTCGTCTCGACGCCATCGATCTCGTTCACCGTGTCGTGGATGACCTTGCGATCAGCGGGAGACATGGGCTCAAGCGCCTGCTCTTCCCCGGAACTCTTGACCTGCTCGACGATGCCTTCGGCAAATCGTTTGAGTGCAGCGTTGCGCTTCTCGCGGTAGCCGCCGACATCGACCAGAATTCGGTCTGTCCGATTCTCCGACTGGCGCTGGACGAACGTCCGGGTGAGGTCTTGAACGGCGGCCAGAGTGGTTCCCCTTGGGCCGACCAGAAGCCCCAGGTCGTCACCGGCAGCGGCCACCTGGACCGTGTCCTCGTCCACCTCGGCGAACGAGACCGTGGCATCCAGCCCGAACTCCCGGACGAGCCCGGAAAGGAACTGTTGTGCCGCCTCGCCCTGCTGCTCCAGTGTCAACGACTCTTCCATGTTGTCCTCACGATCCCCGGACACACGCCCAGATCCTTGCTCTCTCGGTTGCTTCGACTGGTTGCCACCGGACGACTTGCCGCCCCGGGACCTGTTACGACGGTTGCCTCCGCCGGTTCCGTTGGAACTTGCGGACGTTCCGCCACCTGACGCTGTGTCCTCGGCAGCACTATCCCCGTCGGCTTCCTGGCCACTTTCGGCGGGACCCCGCTCGTTGCCGCCCTTGGGTCCCGACCCGTTCGATCGGGACCGTCCGTTCCCCTCGCGCTTGCGTTCCGGCCGTGGACGACGGGTCCGCTTCGGGGGAGGAGCGACGGGTCGGACCCTGGCCTGCACCCGCGCTTCGCCACGTAGACGTCCAAACAGTCCCGCCTTGGGCTCACTCAACACGACGAACTCTGCGTCGTCTTCAGCTACCCCGAGCATGTCGAGGACCGATTCCTTCGCCTCGGCGAGGGACTTTCCGCTTGCTTCCACCCACTCCACGTGTCAGCGCGCCTTTCTCTCTTTTTTGTCCTTGGACCGGGGGTGCTGCTTCTTGGCTGACTCCCCCGGATCGGAACCGTTGTCAGAATTTGCTCCGTTGCGGCTGCCGTTGCCATTGCTCGATGAGTTCGAGCCATTGCTGGATGCCTTCGCGTCAATGGCCTTCGACGACCCAGTTTTCCCGCCACTGGTCTTGGGCTTCGGCAGCGCTTTCTCGGTCGACTCCACCCCGTTGTCCTTAGCGGCCGCGATCGATCGGGACTTGCCGCTGCCGGCCGGGCCCGGCGAGTTCGGCCCGGCGACGATGCCCTTCCGGAACAGCACTTCCTGTGTACCGATGCGGATAGCGCTCGAGACGATAAAATAGACGTTGAGAATTGCCGCAACATTCAGGTAAATGAATCCAAAGATCAGTGGCATGTACTTCTGCAGCATTGCTGCCTGCGGATTGGCTTGATTTGCCTGAGGATTTCGGGCATTGAGCCGGGACATCTGGAGATATTGCAGGCCGACAGCACCGGCCACCAGGAGCCCATATGGAATATACGCCAGTGGAGAGGAGTGGTGACTCAGGAGTTTGGCTGCGAAGTCGAGCCCACCGGAGAGAAGCTGGCCGTGGGCCAGGACGATGTCGTGGTACATCTTGGTGGTCTCGGAGATGTAGCGCGGGTCAGCGCAGACCTTCGAGGTGCACTTGCTGCTGACATTTGGGTCGAACACACCGTTCTGGTACGTGTAGGGAAGGGCGACGCCCTTGCTGACCGTATTGGTGATGCCTCGGATGACGCTGTAGAGCATGAAGAAGAACGGCATCTGCAATAGCATCGGGAGACACCCGGAGGCCGGGTTGACATTGTGCTCTTTATAGAGCTTCATCATTTCTTCATTGAGCAGCGCCCGGTTTTCCGGGCCTTTGTACTTCTGCTGCATCTTCTTCATTTCCGGCCCGAGCGCCTGCATGGCAGCCATGTTCTTGGTGCTCTTGACCGTGAGCGGAGTCAGGGCCGCCATGACGACGATGGTCAGGAGAGCCACAGCGACTGGGTAACTCGGGATCAAGGCGAAGAAGAAGGCCAGGATCTCGGCGATGAACTTGAGGATCGGCTGGAAGATCCCACCGATCGCATGGGTCAGTGAACTCATGGGGTGCTCCGTTCAGGCACAGGGTCGATGCCGTGACCGCCCCATGGGCCGCAGCGGGAGATGCGTCGTACGGCCATCCAGGTACCGCGGGTGGGCCCGTGGCGATCGATGGCCTCCAGCGCGTAGTCGGAGCAGCTGGGCAGGTAACGGCAACCGGTCGGTCGGCCTGAGCGGCTCACCTGATACGCCCGGATGACGGAGTGCAGTGCACGGACGGACGCCGGCGCCTCGGTTCCTGCTCCTGAATCATGGGTGATATGCCCTTCCACCAGGGGGTTCTCATCCACGTTGACATCCACCTGGCTCATCGACCCGTCCGTTCGGAGGACCGGCTCGTCGCCTTGTCCAGTGCTTGGCTCATGGCCACCTTCAGTTCTTCGAATTTGAGGGCGGGCCCGCCATCGCTGCTCCGCACCACATAGGCGCCGACCGGCAGGTCCGATGACCGGTCGGCGAGAATCGACCGGAGTCGGCGTCGGAGGAGGTTGCGCTGCACCGCGTTCCCCACCTTGCGGTTGACGGCGTAGGCGACCTGCGTCCGGCGCCACTCCGGGTGGGCAACGAACGAGACCGACAGCGGTCCGCTCCGACCCCGTGACGAGGTGCTCCGGAGCTCAGCGAAGGTCTGGCGAGACGTCACTGCGCCGATGCCGGGCTGAACGCGCTGGTCAGAGGTCACACCGACAGGCGCTGGCGTCCCTTCGCCCGACGGGCCCTGATGACCGCCCGTCCGGCCTTGGTCGACATCCGCTTGCGGAAACCGTGTGTCTTGGCGCGCTTGCGCACGTTGGGTTGGTACGTCCGTTTCATCCATCCACTTCCTTCCTCGCCCTGGACCGCGGACTGATGTCCCGTTCGGCAGGGGGCCCCGTCACTCGGGACTGGGCATTCGACGTACATGCTAGGCCGAAACGCGCCCGGGTCTCTAGTCGGAGCCCGGAGGCACCGTCAGCGGGCACGGTGTACCGTTCCGACCCCGGGGAACGCTACCGGGCGCAACGGCCGGGAACCTGTCCGGCCGGGGAGCGAAGAACAGATCCGAGTGAAGCGGCAGTGCCAGGCCCCCGTGGTCCTCGAGGGCAGACACCGTCGGATGGTGCTCGTCCACAGCTGTGGATATCTTTGTGGACCAATTGCGCAGTCAAAGGGCGGAGGCCCACGTGAACGACACCGAAGACTTGTGGACATCGTGCGCCGACGCCCTTCGCGAGCAGGTGTCCGACGCCATCTGGCAGGCCTACCTGTCGGGCATCACCCCCCTGTCCGTCGAGGACGGCGAGATCGTCCTCGGGGTCCCCAACACGCTGATCCGGGACCGGGTCGAGTCCCGGTTCCTCGGCCTCATCCAGGACACGGTCACCGGCACCCTCGGTCGTGACCTGACGGTGCACCTCGAGATCGTCGCACCGTCCGAACAACGTGACGCGGCGGCCATCTCACTCGCCCAGGTCGACGACGACCGACCGCCGACGACGAGCGCCGCCAGGCCGAATCGGCCGAGCGAGCCCGCCACCTCACAGCTTCTCGACCCCCGGTACACCTTCGAGACCTTCGTCATCGCATCGTCCAACCGCTTCGCGCACGCCGCCGCCCAGTCGGTGGCCGAGTCGCCGGCCCGGTCCTACAACCCGCTGTTCATCTACGGAGATGCCGGCCTCGGCAAGACCCACCTCCTCCATGCCATCGGCAACTA
>PLSY01000314.1 GCA_003164275.1 Acidimicrobiaceae bacterium
CAGGTCATTCGTCGGTGCTTCCAGGTTAAAGACGGCCCCGAGACCGTGGACCACGTTTGCCGCGTAGCGCAGGGTGATGAACGGATCGTCGACGCTTGCTGAAAAAGCCATGAGGACGCCGAAAAGGAAGGGAACATAGAGAAAGATCGCCTTGTCACCACCAGGAGTCCGATGGAGGTCCTCCAGGCCGGCCGACGGAGGAGCCGACCAGTGGTCAGGTCTTACGTCGGTGGATAGGGACAAACTGTGCCCAAACGGCATACGTGTGGAGACCCGACGATTGGACTAATGACGGTCAGCGGCCGGTGTCGAGGCTGTTCGTGCCGATGAGAGAACCCTGGTCTGATTTCGGTGGTGCTCAAGGCCTTATCGTGACAGATCAAACCTCACGTTTAGGGGACCGGCAGCCCACGGTGGCAACTCAGCGGCGCCTGGCGTCAGAGCGGCCCGATCGTGTGCTTGCGGCCCGGGAGCGACTCCCGCCCTGTCGCCAGTACCTCCAGCGCGTCGGAGAGCACAGCGCGGGTCGACCCTGGATCGATGACGGCGTCGACGAAGCCCCGTTCGGCGGCCTGGTAGGGCGTGAGGAATCGCTCGGTGTACTCAGCTTGTAAAGCTGGGCGTTCTAGCGGATCAACTCGGCGATGCAGGATTTGGACGGCCCCCTCTGCCCCCATGACGGCGATCTCCGCCCCGGGCCACGCGAAGCACAGGTCATTGCCCAAACCTTTCGAGTCCATCACGATATAGGCCCCTCCGAACGCTTTCCGGAGAATCACGCACACCCTGGGAACTGTGGCCTCGGCGTAGGCAAAGGCGAGTTCGGCGCCGTGGCGGATCATGCCGCGCCACTCGAGATCCATGCCCGGGAGGAAACCTGGCGTGTCGACCAGCGTAACGAGCGGCAAGTTGAATGCGTCGCAGAAGCGGACGAATCGTGCCCCCTTCTGCGAGGCAGCGATGTCGAGCGTGCCGGCCAGAGCCTGGGGTTGGTTCGCCAGGATCCCCACGGTTTGGCCTCCGATACGGGCGAGAGCAGTTACCAGCTGAGGCGACCACCTGGTCCACAGCTCGGTCACCTCGTGGTCGTCGGCCAGGGCTTGGGCGACTTTTCTCACGTCGTAGGAGCTGGTGGTCTTGGCCGGGATGATCTCTCGGAGCTCCTCGACAGGCCTGTCGCTCGGGTCGTCCGTTGGGAAACGGGGGGCGAGTTCGTCTGTGTTGGAGGGCAGAAGGCTGAGCAGATGGTCCACATGGGCCAAGGCGTCCTCTTCGGTCGCCGCCTCGATGGCGCAAAGGCCGCTTGACCGGGCGTGCATGGCCGTGCCGCCCAGCTGGTGGATGCCGATGCGCACTCCGGTGAAGTCCTCGACCATGGCTGGACCGGAGACGAAGGCATACGCATCGGTCGTCATGATCACCAAATCGGCGATGCCGAGAAGCAGGGCGGGCCCGGAGATGGCAGGTCCGGTGACGACCACCAAGATCGGCACGATTCCCGAACAGGCGGTCAGAGCGCGCGCCGCCGTGCCCCAGCCGTGTAGCGCCGCTACACCTTCCGAGACGTCAGCACCGCTCGAGGCCAGGACCAGGACAATGGGGATCCGCAGGGACTCCGCCGTTGCTGCTGCCGTCCGGATGGTCTCACCGTCTTCGATGGACAGAGCGCCGCGCCGGACGGTCGAGATGGTGCGCACGACCATGGTCGGGCGACCGCCCAGCTCTTCGACTCCCGCTCGGACCGTTCCAGTGGTCAGTCGTCGGTAGATTGGGGCGGAGGGGGCCTGCAGAGTCACCGGGCCATGCTAGGTAACCAGCTGAGTCTCCGGAGCGGATACCCGATCAGCCGGTCGTCGGATCACCTGAATCACCGGATTCAGTTGAGCCGGGCGGAGACTCGAGCGACCCGGGACTTGGCGGTTCGGGGTTGTCCGGACCATCGCCTCCTGGGCCTGTGTCTGGATTGGCGGGCTGACTGGAGCCTTCTGCCCCCTTGCGTGCACTTCGCCGGTCTGCCCGTTCGAACTGGCGCTCGACATCGGCCCACACCAGTGGGTCGGTCGTGCCTAACTCCTCATCGGAGGTCGGGGCCCGGGCGAGGACCACCGCTCCGACGGTCAATAGTACGAGCAGCATGCTGAGCTTCGAGACGAAACCGGCCACCTGCTGGTCGTTCAGCGGCCGCAGGTCGATTGCCGCGTGGGAGCGGGCGAACGATGGATAGAGCGGCCGGGTCGAGAAGATGTAGAGGAACGACAAGAAGGCCGGGACAACTGCCTGGGCAATCAGGTAGACGAATCGGACGACCGGCCTCAGTCGCAGGATTCCTGGGACCCTTCCGAGAACTGGGAGCCAGAGAATCAGCCCCGCCGTCACCATCACGACGTCGAGGAGTCCCCGGGCCAGGACTGACTCCGATTGGGCGTGGACCAGGAAGGGGGCCATCGAGCCGACCAGCATGGTGGTTACCAGCACTATGGCTACCTGCGGCCGCTGCAGCTTGGTCAGGACGGTGTCGACGATGGGCGGACGGGAGAGCCACTGGATGACGTCGTAGGGAAGGCCAAGTAGCAACAAGGGAGCGAGAGCGAGGACAAGGATGACCCGTTGAGCCACGAGGGCGGTGAGGGACCAGTGAGCAGCCAGATCGGCTACCGGCCACGTCAGGGCGATGACGGCGGCAACGCAGGCGCCGCTGAACTGGAGAATCTGGCGCCGGGTCCAGGGAATTGGCTGATCGGAACGCCTCTCGAGCCGTCGGTGACCGCCCGTGACGAGCACGATTCCGAAGGCCAGAATCAGCCACGTGGCCAAGTGCGGGTCCCAGGCATACGGCGCAGTCGAGGCCCCCATGATCAGACTCCGGTCCGCTGGGTCCTAGATTGACCGCGATGCAACGACTTGATCGGCTCGAACGGGTCACCGACCTCCTGCTTGTCCTGTTGGAGACGACCACCCCCTTGAGTCTGCGCGAGATCGCCCATCGTGTGCCTGGGTATCCGGAGTCCCACGCGGCAAGACGACAGGCCTTCGAACGAGATAAGAGACTCCTGCGCGATGAGGGTGTACCCGTCTTGGTGATCCCCATCGAGGGGGAGGACCAGCTGGGCTATCGGGTTGACCCCGACTCGTACTATCTTCCCGACCTCGGATTGGAGGCTGAGGAGCAGGCCGCATTGAACCTGGCTGTCGCCGGAGTCCACTTTGGTCAGCCTATCGGCCGAGACGCCTTGGTGAAGCTGGGCGCAGGCGGTGAGTCGGCCGTGCGTTCCACCGGTCCGCCGCTGGTCGATCTGCGGTCGGTCGAGGCATTGCCGGCACTCCCGGTCGTCTTCGACGCCATTCGCCAGTCGGCGCTCATTGAGTTCTCGTATCGCGGTGAAAGGCGGCACGTGGATGTGGCCGGACTCCGCTTCCGGAAGGGGTACTGGTACCTCGTCGGCTTCGATCGGGACCGGGGGGAGGCTCGCACCTTTCGCGTCGACCGAATCGAGGGAATGCCTGATATCGGGCAACCCTCTTCGTCCGAGCTGCCCTCAGACTTCGACGTGGACTCCTCGTTTGATCGAGATCCATGGCAGTTCGGATCGGGCGAGGAGCTCGAGGTGGACGTCCTGATCGACGGAGTCGCGTCGGGACGGGTGATCGCCGAGCTTGGATCTGACGCCGTGCTCGAGCGGCGGGACGACAACACCATCGTCGTGCGCTTGTCGGTGACGGACGTTGGAGCACTGACCCTATGGGTGCTCGACCTGCTGGACCATGCCGAGGTGCTTGGACCACCCGAGGTCCGCTCGGCTGTGGTCGAGCGTCTCAGAGCTTCGTTGGACGGGGGGCAGCACTGATGGCGACAGATACCGGAGTGCGTCTTCGTCGCCTGTTGGCCATTCTTGCCTGGCTGGCCCAGGTGGGCGAGGCACCCATCGATGAAGTGGCTGTCCAGTTCGACCTGACTCCGGAAGCACTGGTCACCGAGCTCGAGATGGCGGCATGTTGTGGCGTGCCGCCCTACACCCCTGACCAGCTGATGGAGATCGTGGTCTCTGACACCACGGTGTCGGTCCATGTCGGGACGGCGTTGGCCCGTCCGCGCCGTTTGACTCCTCCCGAGGGGCTCGCCTTGGCCGCCTCGGCGCGAGCGTTGCTCGCCGTTTCGGGGAGCGACGACAATGGAGCGCTGTCGCGAGCCTTGACCAAGCTCGACCGGGCTCTCGGTGGTGAGGAGATCGAGGTGGAGCTCGACGCCCCACAGTTCTTACCCTTGGTGCGCGAAGCGGTCGATCGGGAAGGCCGGCTGCTCGTTACCTATTACTCGGCATCGACCGACCACGTCAGTGAGCGGCGGATCTCACCTCGCCGAGTCTTTGCCTCCGAGGGCCACTGGTATGCGGACGCCTGGTGCGAGACGGCCGGCGACGTCCGTCGCTTTCGGATCGACCGCATGTACAGCGCCTCGCCGGTCGAAGAGTCCCCAGGCCAGGCCGGCGGAGCTGGGGGAGTGACACCCGCCGACCCCGACCTCAATCTGGACGCATTCGTTCCCGATTCGGACAGCGCCACCGTGCGGATCTCTCTCGAGCCGGCGGACTCGTGGTTGGTCGAGTCGATCCCCGCCACACGTCCTCCGATCGAGGTGGATGGTCGAGTCGAATATGAGTTCTTCGTCGGCGGCGACGCCTGGCTCGAACGCCTGCTCCTTCGGCTGGGCCCAAATGCACGAGTTGTCGGCCCTCCCGAGTTCGCGGCCACGAGAGCCGACGCCGCTCGGCGTATCCTCCAGCGCTACCAAGGTACGTAATGGTATGAAATACATTCATATTGTATGAAATGGTATGAAAAGCTAGCATCGGCTCGGGAGGTGGATCCGATGCTGAGCGTGCACGTCGTCCGAGATGGTGGATTCCACTACTACGTAGATGACCTCGTGCCGGGCCGAGCCGAGGGGAGCCTCGTGGCCGGGGAGGAGGCCGGGTCTTGGACGGGCGCAGGCTCGGCAGCCCTCGGTCTGCGGGGCACAGTCGGGACCGATGAGTTCGGCGAGGTGCTCGAGGGCCGCGATCCGATTTCGGGACGACGACTCAGACTTTCTCAGGGAGGTCGCAGTGTGGCGGGCTTCGACCTGACATTCGGGGCGCC
>PLSY01000422.1 GCA_003164275.1 Acidimicrobiaceae bacterium
CAGAACTGGGTGACACTCGCCGTCTATGTGGCAGTGATGCTGTTGGTGGTCCGGCTAGCGGCCAACCTCGAGGATGCCCGATCCGCAGCCCAGCGGCGGTCCGATGAAACCCGCCGACTCTTCGAGCTGTCCGAGCTCTTAGTCGAAGACCGGTCCGTCGGCGATCTGCTGAAGACAATTGCTCGGGTGGTGGGAAGTGTATTTGGGGTACCAGGAGTGACGCTCCTTGTACCCGAGGGCGATCGATTGAAGATTGCCGCTTCGGCCGGTGAACCCCTGTCCCAAACGGAGCTCCAGAGGCTTGAGCCACTCTCCGGCATCCCCGTCAGTCTCGGCTTAGGCCCTGGAGTGGCAGGCCAGATTCGCACCGTGGCGCTCACCACATCGGGCCGTCCGATCGGGATGCTAGCAATGCGAGGGATTCCTGATTCTGAGGAAGAGAGGGCCCTGCTACGGACGTTCGCCAACCACGCCGCCCTGGCGCTCGAACGAGCTCAATTGCGTGAGCGCGCCCTGCGATCGGAGGTGCTGGAGGAGATCGACCGCCTGCGGCACGCCCTGATGGGAGCAGTGTCACACGATTTGCGCACTCCGCTCGCCACGATGAAAGTGGCCTCGTCAATGCTCTACGACCCCGCCATTGTTCTCTCTGAAGCCGACGTGCATGAACTGCATGGTTTGATCGACGTCGAGACCGATCGGTTGAACCGACTAGTGACCAGCCTGCTTGATATGACTCGCATCGACGCTGGGGTACTCGAGGTCCGTCGTGCCCACCGATCTGTCCTCGATTTGGTCACCGACACAGTGGCATCTCTTCGTTCGGCACTCACAGATCGGCAGGTCGACATTGAGATTCCGGAAGATCTGCCGGAGGTCGACATCGATCACATACTGATCGGCCAAGTGCTCGCCAACCTCTTGGACAACGCCACCCGGCATGCCCCTCCGAACAGCACGATCACGGTGGCCGGTACCATTAGGGAAGGGCACATCGAGGTCTCTGTCATGGACCGAGGACCGGGCGTGCCACTGGAAGAGCAGGAAGCAGTGTTCGACAGGTTCGTGAGGTTCGACACTGGTGGACGCGCTGGTCTCGGCCTGACGATTGCCAAGACCTTTGTTGAAGCTCACGGTGAACACATCTGGGTCGAGGATGCGCCTAGAGGTGGAGCCCGGTTCGTGTTCACCCTCCCGCCCGCTGCAATCAATGGGACCGGGGCCTAGAGGCAATGGCCAAGGTTCTCGTGATTGATGACGATTCGTCGCTCCTGCGGGCGTTGCGGCTCGGGCTCCAGGCCGGTGGTCACGAGGTGATCGCTGCGATGAACGGTGAACAAGGACTCTCCCAGACCGCCCTGGTGTCTCCCGATGTCGTCGTGCTCGACCTCGGCCTTCCGGACCTCGACGGATTGGCCGTCTGCAAGAGGATCCGCCAATGGAGCGATGTGCCGATCATCATCCTGTCCGCCAGTGGAACCGAGGACCGAAAAGTTGCCGCCCTCAACGGAGGAGCGGACGACTATGTCACCAAGCCCTTCGGCATGGCTGAGTTGGAAGCCCGCATTCGGGCCGTCATGCGCCACCCGAGGGGCGAATCGAACGAGCATCGGCCGGAAGAGTTAGCGGTAGGGAGGCTTGATCTCGATCTCGTTCATTCGGAG
This sequence comes from Acidimicrobiaceae bacterium, assembly GCA_003164275.1. The sequence continues at coordinate 1,665 of PLSY01000422.1, forward strand.
GCAAGGCTCGACGGCACAGCTGTCAGTCTCACGACAAAGGAATTCGAAGTGCTGTCATTTTTGGCCCGTCACGCCGGGAAGACGTGTACACATCAGATGATTCTCGGGGCGGTGTGGGGCACCGGCTATGGCCAACAAGCCCAATATGTCCATGCTTACGTGCATCGACTGCGACAAAAGCTCAACGACAGTTCCGGCACGCTGATCCAATCCATCTCTGGCGTTGGCTACAGCCTCTGTGTGGACCGTGAACACTCGCGATGATCCGCCTGCTCTTCATTGCCCACAGTCTTTCAGGCCGTCGACGCGACCGAGCACATCTCGCATCGTCGGGGGTCGCTGTCACAGGCCCTTCGATTTCGACTGCTATGAAATGGACTGTCGGGCCGCGGAGCCGAAGGTGCGGGATGAAGCGACCTAATCCCATCCGAAGGCAAACTGTTGCTGCTGACGTGCCACCGGTCCGAAGCTCCACGGTTGCTACTGACATGCCACCGGTCCGAAGCTCCACGCGATGAAGGAGAAAGTCGCAATGCTGTTTCGACAACCGCACAAACCAGTGCCGGAAATCAAACACACGGCAGGTTCATCTGCGCGCCTCATTGGTCTCCTTCTGGTCGCCGCTTCCGTGGCTCTGGTGGGCTGTGCCTCGGGTACTTCCTCCACTACAACAACGGTCGCCACGGGTGGGTCGGTGCCTTCGCCGCCGCCGTCGCCGACGGCGGCGGCCGAGTCAGCCCTCAACGCCTACCGAGCCATGTGGGCTGACTTGGTAGACGCAGCTCGAACCTCCAACTTTGAATCCTCACTCCTGTCCGAACACGCTTCGGGAAGCACCCTGTCGCTTCTCGTCCAAGGCCTAGCCAGGGATCAGGAACAGCACATCGTGACGCGAGGGTCACCAATCATCGACCCAAAGATCACCTCGCTTTCGCCCACCCATAATCCGAAGCGAGCATCGATCGCCGATTGCTTCGATGACTCCCACTGGATCGAATATAAGAACCATGGGGGTCTGGCGAAGA
>PLSY01000078.1 GCA_003164275.1 Acidimicrobiaceae bacterium
GGCCCGTTATCCAGGGACGTCACGCAGCGTGATCGACTCGACGCCTAATGAGTCCGGCCTCAAACTGCCCGATCTCAGTGTCGTTCGAGCTGCCAAGATCAGATTGTGGCAGCGTCGGTCGGATTCGATACGAGGCTGGAGACTCACCCGTGTCCCCAATGAGGTGCTGGGCAACCGGCTGAGAGGACTTGACCGTGAGTGGAGAAACTTAAGCGGGGGACTGAAGCGACGGCTCAGGTCTGACAGCTTCGACCTGAAGTTGCTCCAGGATCACCATTGTGCGGGACGTAGCGAGTTCATTGCAGATGTAGCCGAGCGCCTGAAGGGCGAGTAGTCAGCGAGCAAGCAAGGTCGTCTGGATGCCGACAGACTCAGGGCGTGCAGGTCGATGAAGCAGCCACAGGATTAGGGACAAGAAGGGACCAGGATCTTGTCAATAGCCAGAGGCTGCAATGATCGACCCATTTAGGTGCGTCCCATTCATGCCCCCGTAGCTCGGCACTCCGCCGAACGTCGTCACCGTCCCGTTCTGTGTCGCGACTCCATAGCCGTCCCCAGGGATGTCGGTGAAGATGGCGCTGGCGGCATTCCCGGGTGGATATCCGATTGCATTTCCGAGATTGGCTGCATCGCCGTACCCTGACACAGTTCCAGCGGCGTTGAGAATCCAATACCCGTTTCCGCTTGGCGTACGAACGGCTGATGTGACTGGCCAGCCAGCATTACCCGGGGCTCCCAGGTAGCGTGCGTCGCCGAAGGAGTAAACGGCGCCAGCGTTCGTGACGAGCCAATAGCCGCGCCCTGATGCGTCAGGCATGACAGCGACGGCGCTACCCGCACAGCCACCGAGACCTGGGCACGACCCCTCGAAAGCAGCGTCGCCGAATGCGAAGACTCCGCCATCTGACGCGACCATGAAATAGCCACGGTCATCTGTGCTCGGAACCATCCCGACGATTGGTGCGTTAAGGCTATGTGGCAAACCTGAGCCAGCCGGGTTAACCCCCAAGCCGGGAATCGAACCGAAAAACTGCGTATCCCCGAACGAGAACACCCCACCGTCCGACGCGTCAAGCCAGTAACCGCCCCGGTCGGCAGTGGGCGTAATGCCGACGACCGGTCGATTGAGGTGCAGATTTCCGGTCGAGCCATAGAACTGAGCCCCACCGAATGTGAAGATGCCTCCGTCTGACCCGACGAGCCAGTACCCCTCGGGGGCGATCTGGTACGGATTCGAGGTGACGGGGGTTGGATCGGCACTGGTCGAGCCCGTCAGCGTGTACGTGCCACTGTTGCTCGGATTATGAACGCCAGACACGACAATGGTAATCGAATCCCCGGGATTGGCCCTCAGGGGACAGATGCTTCCGCCGACCTGAAGGATGCTGGGCGCGTTGCCGATTCCGGCACAGAGTGCGTAAACAGGGACGTCATCGTTGGGATTGGTGTTGTCGGTATCAGTCACACCAATGTTCGAGAAATCGGTGCCCACTGGGGCCTGCACGAAAAAGGAAGGATTCCCGGGCCCTAGCCCGTCTGTGGCGGTGAACGTGAATGTATATTTAGCGCCAGGATTCCCAGTCGAGCCCGGATAGCCAGTCGCCCTCGGAGCCACCGACACCGTTAGATTGCTGACGGATCCGCCACTAGCGCCTGCAGGCGTTGATCCCACTGGCAGCACCGAGAGCGCCGTACCTAGCATCAGGACCACGGTGCCCGTAGCAAGAGCCATCACAGGATTACGTCGCGCCAAACCCACGCCATCACCACCTTCATCCGCCACGGTGTGTATGCGGATCGCGAACAGTAGCCAACACCAGGGGGTGCAGCAAGTGTAGGAGCAATCGGGCGCCGTTAACGCGCCACCAGGTCAGGAGTCAGGCGGTGGAGCCGTTCTCACCGACCTGGCGACCTGATCAGTCATACCCGTCATGCTCCGTGCCTAATCCAGGCCCACCAAGTCGGGAGTCCCGAGCGGCTACTGCTCAGGCGCTTCGGGCGAGCAGGCGCGGACGATCACGGGGTTTTTCGCCTAGTAGGCCTGAACGGCGTCCGGCTCCTCGCTCCAGTGGGGTAATGAGCTTCTGGCTACAGGCGTCGGGGCTGAGGCGCATTGATCCTCGGCCTCTGGACTGGGTATGGCGCTACGGTCGAGGCCATGGCCGATGAGGCACTGGCGATCTGGTTGGATGAGGCACGACCTCATCTCCAGACGCTCATGGGCTGCGCCGCCACCATGCTCAATCTGTCCGAGCCGTCTGCCGTGGCGGTTCTTGCAGCGAATGATCAGATTCGGGCCGGAGGCAGCGGTCTGAGCCTTTGGCTGTCAGGACACCCGTGCCCGGACAAGGGTGTGGGGAAGCGGCTACACAGCTTGGACGGCAGGTTCGCCGAGATCGGCGGCAGATGGCGACCACGGCATCCCTTTCGGAAGTTCGATCTGAGCGAGGTCCAGGCGGATCTGACCCTTGTTGTAGCGGGAGTCGAGGTGGCCGAGCGCCTGGAGGACGAGTGACCGACGAGCTGTTCGCCGAACTCGATCTCAACGCCCTGATCGGGCTTTCGCCGGACGAGGCCGTCTCGCTGGCCGAGGTGGCTGGCGTCGAGCGGGTCCGGCTGAGAGATCGATCGCCAGAGCGAAGTCGTCGAGGCCTGGGACCTGATGCTGGCTCCCACGAGGCTCGACCTGGTTTGCAAGGCTGGCCGGGTCACATTTGCCATCTTTCAGACAGTTCGGTCAGCGGGAACCCCGCCAACTACTTTCTAGACGGCGGTGGTTGACCGAATCAGGCCAGTCGACGTATTGGAGCCACGTCTACCAGCTCGGCCAGGTGGCAAGGGCAGGCCCATACATCCCAGGAGTGGCCGCCGTTCTTGAACCGGCCTCGGTAGGAGGGCATCTCGTCGCAGTGATGCCCTTGCATGCTCCTGGAGGCGTAGACCATTCGCCAGCACTGGCCCGGCTCCACCGTGAAGCCGGGGGCGAGGTCGCCTGGTGCGGGGATCCTAGAAGGCATCTCTCATACGATCACTTGGTTGCGACGCAGTCCATCCCGATCCCGTTTAGCTCGATCCGAGCTGCCTTTGGTGGCGTCCCACAAACGACCGTTGTATGGAGCAGGCTGCTTGCGGCCACATTCATCAGAATCTGGTGCTCCAAAACCGTAAGAGAATCAATGTCTACTAAACCATAGACTTATGATACACTAATGTCATGATAAACGGCTACGCACGAGTATCGACTTCCGAGCAGTCACTCGATCGCCAAATGGACGAACTGACCGCCGCTGGTGCGGAGAGGATCTACAGCGAGGTCGGGTCCGGCAAGAAGGGCGCTGATCGGCCCCAGTGGGAGGAACTGCTCAGGTCGCTCCGTGCGGGTGACACGCTAATGGTCACTGAACTGAGTCGATTGGGCCGCTCAACATCCCAGCTCTCATCTTTGGCCGATGACCTTGCGAAAGGCGGCGTTGACCTCCGAATCCTTAACTTGGGGATCGATACGTCAACCTCAGGCGGCCGACTCGTCTACACAATCATCAGCGGCGTTGCGGAGATGGAGCGCAATCTCCTGATTGAACGAACAAACTCGGGACTGGCCGCCGCCCGAGCGCGTGGCCGGAAAGGTGGTCGGAAGCGGGAGTTCAGCCCCGCTGCGGCTCGAAAGGCACAGGAGAGGTACGACAAGGGCGAACTGTCGGTCACCGAAATCGCCCGGCTGGCCGGTGTGAGCCGCCAAACCCTCTACCGGTATTTGGAGATTGACCGCGATCGAGAGTTCACCGCATCGGTCGGATAGCAAGGGCTCGGGTCAGCGTCGTGCAACTATGGCGTCATGGCAGACGTGAAGATTCCGCAGTATCACGAACTCATGTGGCCGGTCCTTTCAGCCCTCAAAGAACTGGGCGGGTCGGCCACGGTGAAGGAGATCTACGAACGGGTCGTTGAAGACGAGCATTTCTCAGAGTAGCAGCAGGCCGTCACTACCAAAGACGGCCGTATGTCAGAGATCCAGTATCGGCTGCACTGGGCGAGGACCCACTTGAAGGGGATCGGTGCCATCACGAACAGTGCTCGGGCAGTATGGACCATTCTCGACCACGGCAAGGCGATCACCCCCGAGCAGGTACAGGTCGAGACCAAGGCGTGGCGAGCGGAGGTTCAAGCCCAGAAGAAAAAGAAGGATGCTGAGGAGGTTGACCCTGATGAGGAGGATGCCGAAGGAGGCGGTGGGTGGAAGGACGAACTCATTGACCGTCTCCTCATTCTTGCTCCCAGCGGATTTGAACGGCTGTCGCAACGCCTGCTGCGAGAGGCAGGGTTTGTGAATGTCACCGTGTTGGGCAAGAGCGGCGATGGAGGCATTGACGGAGTAGGGGTCTATCGCCTCTCTCTGGTTTCGTTCCCCGTCTACTTCCAGTGCAAGANNAGTGCAAGAGGTACAAGGGGACCGTTACCGCTGGTGCCGTGCGAGACTTTCGTGGTGCCATGTCGGGGCGTGGCGAGAAGGGTCTGCTAATCACAACCGGGTCGTTTACGAAGGACGCTCAGAACGAAGCGAGCAGGGATGGGGCTCCACCCGTTGAACTGATCGATGGTGACCACTTGTGCGATCTCCTCCGTGAATACCGGCTTGGCGTGGAAGTGCGCGAGCGAATCGAAGAAGAAATCGTGGTTCACGGCGAGTTCTTCGACGAGTACGACGAAGAGGTCTCGAACTGAGCAGTGCCGCCGTAGGTGTCCAAGTGAACTGCCGACAACCCGCTCCGATGGCACTGATTCGATCCTAATAGTGCTGCCGTGAACTGTATGGGTCAGAACCCAAACGCTATCCGTAGACTATTGGCCGAAGCGGCTCCTGCCAGTTCTGGCACCTTGGCAACGTCTTCGGCCGCTTTGAGGAAGCTGTATTGGGTGAAGTAGGTCGACGACTTCGCCCCGGGAGTAACGTAGGGCGAGAGAGTGAGCATCGCCACCGTGCTGGCGGCATTGCCCTCGCCCGAACCCTCGTCCCACACGACGAGCACGGCCAGACGGCCCTCCCGATAGTCAGGGCCAGCAGTGATCTGGTCTATCCACCCGGCCAACCAGGTGTCGGCCTGCTGGATGGAGCCGTTGTGCATGTCATCGTTGNNAAGGTTGGCAGGGTGCCAGCTACCACGTCATTGTGTAGTGATCCGGCGGCCGTTGTGCCCATGGGCACGTCATTTGTGGGGCACTGGCTGCTCACGTCCGTGTAATAGAGAGCGGGGTTGTGCTTGGCTGCGTAGGGATCACTCGACCCAGTCTGGCAGTTGGACGACATCGACTCGGCGTACGCCTTCCAACCCGAGGCTCCCACCTGATGGAAGATATTGTCATTGCCGGTTAGACAAGTTCCACCGGGGTCACAGTCGCCCGTCCACGGGTCCGAGGCATAGGACACGCCGGAAGTGGACGCCAGGTAGTTCGGGAGTGATGGGTGAGTCAAGGCCTGGAAGTTCTGGGCCGAACCGCAGTCAGCGGCGTATCGGTCAATGTTGGGAGCCGAGGGTGACCCGTAGATCGAAGAGGAGTCCTTGTTCTCCTCGTAGATGACCAGCAGTTTTGAGGTGGTCGGTTTACCCGACTTCGTCCCGCAGTAGAGGTTGCTGACCGGTTTGGCGACGGTTGTTGTGGACGGACCCGATGTTGCCGTAGTTGGAGGCGTTGTGTCAGTCGATGATGGTGAAGAGCTGGAGGGCGATCCGCACGCAGTGAGAAGGGCTCCCACGGCTAGGGGGGCGGCAGTGCCAACGAAGATTCGCCAGGAAGAAAGTCTCATTGTCGGACTGTAGGACGAACACGATTCGCTGGTAGGTCGGGTGTCGGGTGCCGCGGGCGACCTCCCATCATCGGAAGTCCACATCAGCCAGGGTCCCCGGCCAGACCAGCCGTACAGACTGCTCGCCCTTTGGGCGCGACGGGAAAGCACGGTACTGGCGACAGCAGGGCCCGTTGTCGCAAGTGTGGCCGCAAAAGGGAGTTCAGTCCCGCCGCGGTCAGGCGAGCCCAGGACCATTACGACAAGGGCGATTTGTCGGTCACGGAGATTGCACGGCTCGCCGGCGTGCGAGCTGACCCCCCCATAGTCAGGTCCTTCTGGAGTGAATGGGTCCCTGGCAGGTGCCGTACGTGAGCGCTGCACTATGTGTATTTGATAACACCACAAATCCGGCAGTCTGGGGCAGCCGGGGCAGACCGCAAAGTGGTCAGGTCGACAGGCTGCCTTCTTCGAGGAGTAGGGTCCGAAGTGTCACGTCCCGGGCGGACGAGCAAGCGCAACCGAGCGTCGATCAGAAGGAAGGACGTAGCACTATGGCGTTGGGAATCTATTTCGCACACGAAGGCTTCACGCCGGAGAAGTATGACAGTGCTATCAAGCAACTGGAAGCTGCCGGTGCAGGCAAGCCGAAGGGGCGTACCTATCACTGCGCTCTCGAATCGGACGGCACGATCCAGGTTTTCGATATTTGGGAGTCCCAGGCGGACTTCGACGCATTCGGGCCGACGCTGATGCCGATCCTCGCCGAGCTAGGTGTCGGACTGAAGGAGCCCATGGTCGCTACCGTTCACAACGTGATGACCGCCTGAGTCTTCGGAACTGACCGGTCAGTCGGTCGGTTCATTGGCTCTTGGTGATCGCCGCATACCCGGCGTTCGGGGGCAGTCTTGCCGCAAACGCTGCTGGACAGTGTTTGATCGCGCGGTTAGCGTTCCCCGGAATCCTTCCCCTGATATCAGCGAAGTTGTGCCGACGTCGTAGGCTGTTCCACCGGGTGGAGGTCCCATTGCGCAATCACGAATGGAGAACTTCTGATGAACAGCCCTTCCCTGTTGGGTCGACCACTGCGGGCCGCCCTTGTTGGTGGACTCGCGTTGTCTGCCCTCATCATCGCCCCTGCATTCCTCGGAACCAGTCCCGCAACTGCAGCTTCGGCCAATAGCAGCGTGGCGCTCGTGTCGGTTCACGTCTCTCCCCCTGCTGTCGGGTGGAAAGGTGCGACCTACTCGATCACGTTTGTTGCGACGAGTGGGATCAGCACGACTGCGAATTTGAGCGCCAATGCGTTCGCTGTGTCGTCGAACAACGGAACCGAATTCAGTCTTAGCGGTCAGATCACGCTGAACGACAACACCAATCCGGCTGATTCCTGGGGCAAGACCGTTTGCGCGAGCGTCAGCGGGAACGGCAGCAGCATATCCGCCCCGAGCAACTGTTTTGATAACCCCCACACGAATATCCCAGCCGGCGACTCGGTCACTATCACTATCCCCGGCGTGAACAATCCGTCGACTGCCAGCTCACAAGACACATTGAGTGTGTGGACTGACAACGATCCCACCTTCATTACCTCAGCTCCCTACGTCATCGAGCCGGAGGGCTACTGGCTTGTCGGTTCCGATGGAGGTGTATTCACGTTTGGAGGTGCCAAGTTCTACGGGTCAACTGGAAACCTCGTATTGCAGCGACCGGTTGTGGGGATTGTGTCGACTGCAAACGACGTGGGCTACTGGCTCGACGCCTCTGATGGCGGCGTGTTCGCGTTTGGCGCCACCCAGTTCTACGGCTCGCTCCCTGGTCTCGGGATCCATCCGGCTGGCTCGGGACTACCGGGCAGCCTCAATGCCCCGATCGTAGGAATGGTGCCCTCCGCCGATGACCGTGGCTATTTCATGGTGGGCGCAGACGGCGGGGTTTTCGCATTCGGTGACGCCAAGTTCGCCGGGTCGTGTCCCGGTATCAGAGGTTGCGCGGGCACTGCGGTGTCCGTGATCCCGGATGCCAGCGGCAATGGATATTGGCTGGTGACCAATCTTGGCGCGGTCTACGCCTTCGGCGATGCGCCGTACCTCGGGGGGCCGGGCAATCAGGGCACTCCCGTCACCTCGGCACTCCGCACACCGGATGGTCACGGCTATTGGATCCTGAATGCAAATGGAGCGATCAACAACTACGGCGATGCTGCCGCCCTGAACGACAACAGTGATGACCAATCTCGTGCCGCTGCCATTTTCAACGGTTCCGACTCCCAAGGCGCTTCGGTTGCCTTTGCCGATGGAGGAGTGACGTCTTTGGGCGATGCTCCATACTTCGGTGACATGGCTGGGCATTCGCTGAACGGCCAAATTATCGCAGCCTCAGGTTTCTGACTTCGAAGGGTGGCGGTCTGGATCGTCACGACGTGCGGCGGTGACGTCGCAACCGATCGCTATCGGGTGGAGTCGGACGCCACCACGTAGCCAGACCTCGCTCGGCCCTACCGACGACCCCTGGGGTCGTTCGCGTCACGGGCCCCCATCTTCCCTGACATAGGGTCGAGACAACCAAATCGAGCAATGAGTGAACTGGTCAGGACCAAAGATGGCCAACCGCTCGGGTTCCGATTTGGGGCTACGGGTGGGGTTGTTTCAACGTAACTGTTCAGACCCCTTGACCA
>PLSY01000251.1 GCA_003164275.1 Acidimicrobiaceae bacterium
GCGCCGGCCTTGGTCTGCCCGGCCATCCAGGCGTCAACCTGATAGGCGGTGAGTCGCCCTGCTGGCACCGTCTCGAAGACTGGCAGTAGGTCCCGGTCAATGATGCGCCGGTTCTCCGCCCAGTAGCGCTTCGACCCACTACCGGAGCGTGCAGCCATCCACTGTTCGAGAACCTGGCCCACAGTGACCACGCTCGGATCGAGCAGGCCCGCACGCTGTTCGGCACTGAACTCCGCCAGCGCACGCCGCGCTGCTGTTTTGGAGCCATAGAAAGTGCGCTCAGGCTGACGCCGCCTGCCGGTCACCGGGTCCTTGCCAGCGAAGACCCGAAGGCGCCACTTTCCAGGCTCTACGTCGGTCATCGTTCCGGCTCCGTAAGTGCTGGGCATGTGAGGTACCGTGGCCTCTCTGGGATTTGCTGCAATTCCGCCGAAGTTGGGATCGAGTTGGGAAACCGACTAACTCATCACCGGAAACAGTAGCATTATCCCAGGTAGGAGAGGTGCGAGAGCGGCCGAATNNCTCCGCTCGCGGGATCTCGGGGCGCCTCTGGGCGGCGTCCCGAGGCACCGGTGGGCGTCGGCTCACCGTCCCCGCCCGGGCGTTGCTCGGGGTGGCTGCCCCCGAATCCCGGGGAACAGAACCAAGAAGCCGTCACCCCGGTAGATTGTCCTGGTGGCCGAGCGGTACTGGATCGAGACCTTGGGCTGCCCGAAGAACCAGGTCGACTCCGACAAACTGGTCGGAACGCTGGTCGTCGACGGCTTCGAGGCAGCAGATACACCCGAGGATGCAGACCTGGTGGTGGTCAACACCTGCGCGTTTATCGAGGCCGCACGGCAAGAGTCCATCGACACGGTCCTCGCTCTCTCGGATGCCCGTCGAGACGGTGCCCGTCTGGTCGTGACGGGCTGCATGGCGGAGCGCTATGGGGAGGAGCTGGCCGAGGCCCTTCCCGAGGTCGACCTGGTGGCCCCCTTTGGCGCCTCGTTGACCGGAGGCCTTGTCCCCTCGACTTCCCATTTCGGCACGCCTGTCACCTTGGGGCGGAAGCCCGACCCGACCCCGGGCGCACTCGCCACGCCCTCATTCGACCTGCTGAACCTGCCCCGCCCGGCGGCCACGGCCCCGTGGTCGTACGTCAAGGTGGCCGAAGGGTGCGACCGCAACTGCGGATTCTGCGCCATCCCGTCCTTTCGGGGAAAGCAGCGGTCGCGCTCTACCGAATCGATCCTCTTGGAGGTCGACCAACTTGCAGGCGTCGATGGGTCGCTCCGAGAAGTGGTGCTGGTGGCTCAAGACCTCTCGTCCTACGCCCTCGACCGCTCGGGTGGGCGAACCCTGCCCGGGATCGACGGTCCGGCGGTAGGGGGCAACCGACCGATCGTGGACTTGGTGGCGGCTGTCTCGAGTCGCGTCCGTTGGACCCGACTGCTCTATCTCTACCCATCTACATTGGACGACGCCCTGGTCGAGACCATCCTGGCCACCGGGGTGCCCTACTTCGATCTCTCGTTGCAGCACGTGTCGCGTCCCTTGCTGAAGCGCATGCGCCGTTGGGGGAACGGGGACCGCTTCCTCGAGCGCATCGCCTCCATTCGCAGTCTGGAGCCGACGTCCGCCTTTCGATCCTCGTTCATCATCGGCTACCCGGGAGAGACCGAGGCCGATCACGACCATCTCCTCGAGTGGATCGAGGAGGCCCAGCTCGACTGGGTGGGCTTCTTCCCTTTCAGCAACGAGGCCGGCACCTATGCCGCCGACTTGGACGATCAGATCCCCGAGCAACTGATGGCCGAGCGGCTCCGCGAGTGCACTGAGCTCCAAGACGGCATCACGGCCGGTCGTCGGGACGCCCTGATAGGTGCAACCGTCGAGGTCCTGGTCGATGCCCCTGGCGAGGGACGCACCTACCGGGAGGCGCCGGAGATCGACGGCATCGTCAACCTTCCTGACAGTGCCCCGGTTGGGTCCTTTGTCGAAGTGGTCATCACCGGAGCTGACGGTCCCGACCTGTTGGGCCAAGTGGCCGACGGGAGCGAAAACGCAGTGGATGCGCTGGCCTCGGCGGCGTCAGGCTCAGTGGCATGAGCCAGGGAGCCGTAAATCCGGGAACCTCGATGCCGGGCATGTCAGTGGCCCGGACCACGACGTTCGGGCCCTCGGCCCTCCTCACTCCGGCCAACGGCATCACCGTGCTCCGACTCCTCGCCACTCCGGTGGTCATCGTCTTGATCATGCTGTGGGGGGCCAGTTGGTTCACCTTCGTGTTCGGTGGCATCCTCGCCCTCTCCGACGGGATCGACGGCTGGTTGGCGAGGAAGATGGGAACTACGCGTTCGGGAGCGTTCCTCGATCCGCTGGCCGACAAGGTGGTCGTCCTCGGCGCCCTCGTCGCGTTGGTGGCCAAGGGCATCGTGTGGTGGCTTCCGGTGGCCCTCATCGCCGTCCGCGAAGTGGCGATGAGCGTCTACCGCTCGGTCGTGGGTCGCAAGGGCATCTCAATCCCGGCCCGCAACTCGGCCAAGGTGAAGACCCTTCTCCAGGACCTGGCCATCGGGATCTGCCTCGCCCCCCCGCTCGCCACCCACCACTCGATACTCTCGGCCGGCATCTGGGTGGCTACGGTCATGACGGTGTTCACCGGCGGTCAGTACTATCTCGATGGTCGTCGTGCCGCCCGTGAGCGGGCGGTCGCCTCTGCGGGACTCTCGAACGGGCCGCTCGGCGGCACGAGCTCGGCTGCCTGAGGAGACCATGCGCATAGAAATCGTTGCCGTTGGGACCGAGCTGCTGCTCGGCCAGATCGCCGACACCAACTCCAAGTGGATGGGCGAGCACCTGGCCGCCGCCGGTGTCGCCTCCCACTTCCACCAGGCCGTGGGAGACAATCACGAGCGAATCGTCTTGGCCTTCCGGACGGCGCTGGCCCGTAGCGACGGGATCATCGTCTGCGGCGGCCTCGGCCCGACCCACGACGACATCACCAGGGAAGCCATCGCCGAGGTCATGAACGTCCAACTCGTTCGCGATGAGGGCGTCATCGACAAGATCCGCTCCATGTTCTCCAGCCGGGGTCGCGGGATGCCCGATACCAATCTCCGCCAAGCCGACGTGCCCGAAGGGGCATCGCTCATCCCCCAGACCAAGGGGACAGCACCCGGGCTCATCTGCCCTGTTGGCCACAAGGTGATCTACGCCGTGCCCGGCGTCCCCTATGAGATGTCGGACATGTTCGAGCGGGGGATCCTGCCCGACCTTCGGGCGCGCATGGCCGAGCGGGGCGAGATGACAGGCGTCATCGCCAGCCGAGTCATCCGGACGTGGGGCATGAGCGAGTCCGGGCTGGGTGAGACCCTGGCCGGCCACATCGAGGCGCTGGACGCACCGACGGATGAGTCGACCGAGGGGGGCCCGGACTCGGCAACTATCGCTTTCCTGGCCAGTGGCATCGAAGGCATCAAGGTGCGGGTGACAGTGCGGGCCGACGACGAGGAAGCGGCCGCCGCCTTGCTCGATGCAGAGGAGTCGGAGATACGTGACATCCTCACGGCCAACTCGGGCGACGTCGTGTTCGGAGTCGACGACGAGGCGATCGAGGACGCCGTGGCCCAGGCCCTCGCCGTCGAGGGGTTGACCCTTGGACTGGCGGAGTCACTAACCGGCGGTCTGGCCTCCTCCAGGCTGGTGAATGTCCCCGGGGCGAGCAAGTGGTTCAGGGGCTCGGTGGTGTCCTACGCCTCTGAGGTGAAGTTCGACGTGCTGGGGGTGGCCGAAGGCCCCGTGGTCACAGAAGAGGCCGCCCGGTCGATGGCCGAGGGAGCACGACGGGTACTCGGCTCGGACGTCGGTCTTTCGATCACCGGGGTTGCCGGGCCCGACCCGCAGGACGGCGAGTCGCCGGGCACCGTGTTCGTTGGCCTGGCCCGAGTCGGCTATCCGACTGTGTCGTTCGGGCTGCACGTGCCCGGAGACCGCGAACGCGTACGTCAGTACGCCACCATCGGCGCCCTCGACCTCCTGCGGAGGAGACTCAAGAGCCCGACTGTCGACTAGGGCCGCCTTCGAGCTACTTGGCCTTGGTGGTGGTCGAGGTGGCGCTGGCAGCGGGCGGCGTCCCGGTGATGGTCACCGGGATCCCGACCGGGACCAACTCGTTCCATGTGTTGCCCGGTTGCAGGGTGATGGGTGAACCGTTGGCGGCGGTGAGGGTGGCGGGCCCGGTGAGGCTTGACCGACTCCAGGTGCCAGTGATGGCCACTCCGTTGCGCATCACCACCAGTGGCCCGCTGCCGGTGGCGGTCACCTGGACCTCGAGCCCACCCTCGCTGTTCTCCACCCACGGTCCCGAGGTGGTGTGCACGGTCATGATCACCACGTTGTCTGCGGCCGTCTGCGACCCGTCGAGCAGCTTGTCCGGCTCGTTCGAGTAGAGGCGGAGATAGCTGTCGGTGGAAGCGCTCCACTCCCAGGTCACGTCTGATGACGACGAGAAGGGAATGTGGACGCTGGCACCCGACCCGGCCACCGATCCGGAAGGAAGCCCCGACGAGTACTGATAGATCGGGGAGGGCGCAGTGAGATCCGACGGGTAGAGGGCCCACATCGCCGCCGTGCTGGTGAACGTCGAGTACGGCGCCACCCGGCCGGCCGGCTTGATGAGCATCGACCCGCTCCCATCGAGCACATTGACGTCGGTGATAGGTGCAGCCTTCAAGAGGGCGAGCACCGGGTCGATGCCGCCGGCATGGGCGAAGATCGGATGCGACAGCTGGGAGAGGATCCCGACATCGGGCTCCCGTGCTGAGCGGAGGTCACCGACCAACGGGGCGCTCTGGCACTGGAAGACGGCGAGGATCCGGGTGATGGATCCTTCGACCGGCTCTTCGAAGACGATGTCCGCCTGGTTGAGGCCAGCTGACGGTCGGTCGCCCGAGTAGTTGCCGATCTTCACGCCGAGGGCGGGTCGAGCGGGAACGGCTCCCCCCGGGGCAGGCGCGCCGGTCAGCGGGCACGAAGGGGCGACCGGTACCGTGGTTGTAGTTGTGTCCTTGGGCTTGGCCGGCGGTTTGGTCGCCGTAGTGCTCGTGGCGCTGCTGGCGGCGATGGCCGCCACGATGGCCCCGATGATGACGACGACGGCGATGAGGATGTACAACCAGGTGCGGGAGCGCCGTCCCCCTCGTCGGTTCTGGAGCTCCTGGCGGGAGAGGCTCGGCGCCGGGCCGTCGCCACCGACTCCTCTGCCCGAGGTCCTGCCTATGTGGGGATCGGACGGTGGCTGGTCGTCTGGCATCGAGGGGGCAGACTAGTCCGCCCTCTGTGGCACTCGTCGCACCGTGTGGGAATCGGCCCGGCCACGCGGTGCGATCAGTGTTCGAAAAGGGGGGTGCGAGGCAGGTGCCCGCCCGAGTGAGGTCGGTGAGCCGGTGCCCGGTAGATTCGGTGAACGCGAGGTCGTCGAGTATCCATCATCGAACATGCGTTCGGGTCTAGTCTGACCGTGTCGGGCGGTAACAGTCCGTCGTCATCGTCCCCGGATCTCGTTCCGGAGCCACCATCTGGGTGTCACACCCGCTCCATAGGGTCGGCACATCAAGCGAGCGACAGCATCGAGGAGAGCACAAGACATGGAACGTGACAAGGCACTCGAGATGGCCCTCGGCCAGATCGAAAAGCAGTTCGGCAAGGGGTCGATCATGCGGATGGGCGAGAACCTCCACATGAACATCGAGGCCATTCCCACCGGGGCGCTCGCCCTCGACCTGGCCCTCGGCATCGGAGGACTGCCACGAGGTCGTGTCGTCGAGATCTTCGGCCCGGAGTCCTCGGGTAAGTCCACCCTGGCCATGCATGTGGTGGCGGAAGCCCAACGCAACGGCGGCATCTGCGCCTATGTGGACGCCGAGCACGCCATGGACCCGGTCTATGCCAAGGCCATCGGGGTCAACATCGACGACCTGCTGATCTCCCAGCCNNTCGACGTCCTGGTCATCGACTCGGTGGCTGCGCTGACCCCGAGAGCCGAGATCGAAGGCGAGATGGGCGACACCCATGTGGGCCTCCAGGCCCGCTTGATGTCCCAGGCCCTGCGTAAGCTCACCGGTACCCTGTCCAAGTCGGGAACGGTGGCCATCTTCATCAATCAGCTCCGAGAGAAGATCGGCGTGATGTACGGCTCCCCCGAGGTGACGCCGGGTGGACGCGCCCTCAAGTTCTACTCGTCGGTCCGACTCGACATCCGTCGGATCGAGACCATCAAGGACGGCGGCGATCAAGTCGGCAACCGGACCCGGGTCAAAGTGGTCAAGAACAAATGCTCGCCCCCGTTCAAGCAGGCCGAGTTCGACATCACCTTCGGCAGGGGGATCAGTCGCGAGGGCTCTCTGCTCGATGTGGGCGTGGAGCTCGGGTTCATCAAGAAGTCGGGGGCCTGGTTCACCTACGAGGGGGAGCAGCTCGGCCAGGGCCGCGAGANNTGGTTCACCTACGAGGGCGAGCAGCTCGGACAGGGCCGGGAGAACGTCAAAACCTTCCTGACCGAGAACCCCCAGCTGATGGCCGAGGTCGATGAGCGCATCCGGGAGCATCTGGCCGCCCAGAATGCCGTAAAGGCAGAGGAAGCGGCCGGGAGCCTGCCCGACGACGTTGCCGCCCTCGACGACCAACCCATCACCTTGGAGTAGGTCGGCTACCTCGCTAGACCGGCCTGGAGGAGGATCTCCATCCATCAGGTTTCAGGTCGAGGGGAGTCGGGTAGCTGACAGTCACTTCGCCGGCCCGGGACGCATGCACCGTGTCTCGGCTGCTGCGTTTCTGGGCCGTAAGCGACGAAAACGGACCGATTCAGGCCGTGTTGTTCGGAACCGGAGCCGGAGTCGGACCCGTTCCGGCCCCATAGGCCACGTTCCAGTTTCCGGTCGACGGCTGGGACAGGCTGGCAGGGCCGGATCCGATGACGGCATAGACATTGCGCATGGTGGCCCGAAGCAGCCCAGCCACCTGATCGTTCGGCGACGGCAGGACGTTCGCCGGGATGAGCGGGAAACTCGAGAGGGCGAGTACCCAACTGGCGTTGCCGGTGGCGAAGACCCCGCCCCCTCCGTCCGCTGTCCACCAGGTGACATCGGAGTAGTTGCCGTGGCGATTGGGCACCGCCGAATGGGCGATGACGTCGAGGTCCGCCGGCCCGGCTCCTCCTGGGACGTACCGGTCGAACTCTCCCTTGACCACCTGGGGAAGAGCCTGGTTGGCCGTGACTGGGACGCCCTCGAACACCCATGACGAGGCGTCGGTGATGACCATGTCGCCCAGCCCGCCGATGTCCTGGTAGGTGCTCCCGATGAGCTGGGACTCGGGGCGCAGGACGGGCGAATCAGGCCAGTTGACGGTGACCAGCGCATCGTTCTGGCCGGTCATCGGGTCCTCGGTCGCCGACTTGTAGCAGATCTGGCGCCGATTGGGCCCGAGGGGTGATGACTCGAAGCGGATCTGGCGGTAGCAGGCGTTGGCGCCCAAGAAGGCGAAGTTCACACCGGACTGCAGCGCCGCCTCGGCCCCGTCTCGCATGGGAGCCGACCAGTACTCGTCGTGTCCGAGGCTGACCAGAGCCTTATGGTTGGCGAGCAGCTCGGGACGGGTGTGGAGGTCCATGTCCGTCCAGTAGGTGACATCGAGCCCCAGTTGCTCGGCGTGGAAAATGACCGGGAGCTCGTTGCCGACGAAGTCGGCCGCCCCCGAGGCCCAGTCGTGGTCGTAGGGGCGGTCGAACGAGACGATCCGGGCCCGGTGCTCGAAGCTTCCGCCCCCGGGGTCGTGGGTGTAGGAAAAGGTGCCATCGGCGTTGCCGTAGTAAAGGCTGTATCCCCCCCACCGGTTGTAGGCCTGCCAGGTGGTCACGCTGTGCTGGATGACGACGGCGGCCATGGACGCGTCGTCGCGTACACACAACGGTACGAACTGCTGCTCGCCCGTCGTCCCCACCAACTTCAGCAGGTAGGCACCGGGAGGCCAGTGCTGGTCGATGTCGACGCTCAGCGATGGCGCCCACTGGCACTCGATGGTGTTGGTCGGGGCGATCAACTGGGGGTCGGCCTGGCGGGCGCCGGTCACTGGGGCCGACTGCCAGACCAGCCGGCCCCCGATGCCCTGGTAGTAGCCCATGCGGTAGGCCTCAACGTGGAACTGGGCGGCCTTGGTGGAGACGTAGAGGGCGACCGTCTCGCCGGCCACGGCGCTGGTCTGGCTGGCGTAGCCCTCGATGTCGCCGGGTCCCTGCGGTGTCGTCACCCACCAGGCATGGCCGGTCTTGGCGTTCTCGGCGAGGATGGCCTCCGAGATGGGTAGCGACACGAATCCAGTCCCCGTGCTGGTCGTGGAAGTGGTACTCGGATCGGTGGGCTTCGAGTTGGCCTGCTTCCTCCCCTTCGGCGACGCCTCCCCTTCGGCGACGCCATACGCCCCGGCGGCGACCACTGCCGCCCCGGCTGCCGTCCAGGCGATGAAGCGCCGCCGGCTGACCTTGGCCGGCTCGGCCGGGGGCGAGTGGGGGTGCGCGCTTCGGTGACGGCGGTGTGGTGCGGGCGTGTCTGGGGACGGGTTCACGTGCTGTTTGATCCTGGGCCGGCTGTCATTGTCGATCGAGCCGCCGTGGCCCCGATCCATCACCAGTCCAGCACTCTAGTGAATAGCGTCCCACATCGGCACGTGGACCTGCCGTCGGGACCTGTCTGGCGTAGCTACCGGCCTGACCGCCCGGAGCCTTGGATGGCCCCCAGGGCGCCAGGTCGTCGATATGGCCTGCGAACACGACGTACCGCAACCCAACGCGGCCCTGGGCCTGGCTGCGATGACCTGGGCCCTGGGTATGCCGAGCGGCACCGGCGGCACGCTGTTCGCTGCGGCCCGCACGGCCGGAGGGGGTGGCCCGCTACCGAGCAGAGCTCGCCGAGCTGCCATTGCGCCACCGGGCCCGGGCCGTCTACTCGACGGGACGGGCCTGACGCCCTCCGGGCCCGGTGATGAACGCGGCCAGAGCCTGCGGCCTACGCTCGGCCCATGACACTCCCCGCTCCCAACCCTGATCGCACTTGCCTCGTGACAGGAGCCTCGTCCGGTATCGGATCGCAGATCGCCACCCGGCTTGCCGCCCGCGGGCTCGGAGTGACGTTGGTGGCCCGTAGTGAGCAGAAGCTTCAGGACCTGGCGGACGAGCTCGTGGCCAACTTCGGCGTGCGGGCCGAGGTCATCGTCTGCGACCTGGCCGACGCCGAGGCCCGCCAGTCCATCGTGGGCACGTTGGAGTCGCGCTCACTCTCCGTCAATGTGCTGGTCAACAACGCCGGCTTCTCCACCATGGGCCCAGTGTCCGAATCCGACCCGACGAGCCAGCTGGCTTTGGTCAGAACCGACGTGGAGGCGGTGGTCCACCTCTGTACCCTGTTCGTGCCCGGCATGGTCGAGCGCAGGAGCGGAGCGGTGCTCAACGTGGCCTCGACAGCCGCATACCAGCCTGTCCCCGGCCAAGCCGCCTATGGGGCGTCAAAGGCCTTCGTCCTGTCCTACACCCATGCGCTCCGGGGTGAATTGCGACCGACCGGGGTGACGGTGACCGCGCTGTGCCCGGGACCGGTCGAGACCGGCTTCGCCGAGGCCGCCGGCATGTCCGACAGTGAGTTCACCGGAGCGGTCCCAAAGATGATGCTAGTTACCCCCTACGAGGTGGCCCGGCAGGCCGTCGCCGGCATGGACGCCGGCAAGGCGGTGGTCATGCCGGGGATGGCCAACCGGATCACGGCCGCAGCCGGGTGGCTTGCCCCGCGCAGCGTCCTCGTGCCCATGGTGGCGAAGCGCCACCCGGCCCTGCGCAACTGAGCGGGCCGACAGTGGGTACCCCGGCCCGTCGGGTGACCCTGGCCGCAGTGCTCGACGTGTCCTGGGTGCTGGCCTTTGTGGCCATCGGCCGGGCCGCCCACGCCCACGGGGACACCGCCTCGGGCCTGGCTTCGACGGCCTGGCCCTTCGTGGTCGGGCTGGCAGCGGGATGGCTGGCCGTTGCCGGTTGGCGTCGCCCATCAGCCATCGTTCCGACTGGCCTCGTCGTGTGGCTGGCCACCGTGGCGGTGGGCATGGTCCTGCGGGTGTTCTCAGGACAGGGGACGGCCCTGGCCTTCGTCTTCGTGGCCCTGGGCTTTTTGGGCCTCGGCCTGCTCGGCTGGCGTGGCCTCGTCCAGGTGACGCTCGGTAACGATCAAAAGTCCTGACCAGAGGCTTGGTCCGCCGGTTACCTGCCTACCAGGGGCCCGGTCCCGCACGGACCTGACGATGGTTACCCGAGGCCTATCGGCAGAAGTCCACGTGACCTTTAGCGAAAATTCGAAAAACTTTCGTGGGGCCCCGGCGGCCCCGAGGTCCCGAGCCGGCCGGACCGCCCCCGGCGCCTCTCGTCCCGGCGCGAAGTGTCCCTCCGGGGGAGGGGCCACTAGTGTTCGGGCAATGGCTCTTCTCGCGGTGGCCCTGCCCCGCCCGCGCACGGTGGGATCGCGGCTCGGTGCCTACGTCGCCCTGACCAAGCCGCGCATCATCGAGC
>PLSY01000025.1 GCA_003164275.1 Acidimicrobiaceae bacterium
TCCGCCGCAGTTTGCGACTCTCACTCGCCTAACACCGATGGCGCTTGAGTGCTCCGGAGAGTGACGGACTCAGCCATCGAGAAACGAACGAGGGGTTATGTGAATCAACCCCAGGACGAGACACTCNNAGAAGGAAGCCCCGATGGCCCAGATCCAGTTTGACCCGTCCGCGGTGTTCGACGCGCTCGATCAGCACCCCGAGCCCGATCTCATCCGCGAGATGGTGCGGTTCCTCTACCAGGCGCTCATCGACGCCGAGGCCACCGAGGCGGTCGGTGCCGAGCCCCACGAGCGGTCGGTGACCCGGACGACCAGGAGGAACGGCAGTCGGCCGAGGACGCTCACCACCAAGGCCGGCGACATCGGTCTCAAGATCCCGAAGCTCCGCAAGGGCAGCTTCTTCCCCTCGGTGCTGGAGCGCCGGCGTCGGATCGACCAGGCGTTGTACGCGGTGGTGATGGAGGCCTACGTGCACGGCGTCTCGACGCGCAAGGTCGATGACCTCGTCCAGGCACTCGGGGCCGACGCCGGGATCTCCANNNGGCCGGGTCGTCTCCCGGGCGGTGGTGGTGGCCACCGGCGTGTCCGAGCCCGGGGACCGGGAGATCCTGGGCGTGTCCATCGGTGACTCCGAGGACCGGGCCTTTTGGACCGAGTTCCTCACGGGACTGCGGCAACGGGGCCTCACCGGTGTCCAGCTGGTGATCTCCGACGCCCACCTCGGCCTGAAGGCCGCCATCGCCCAGGTGTTCGCCGGCGCGTCCTGGCAGCGGTGCCGGGTCCACTTCATGCGCAATGTGCTGGCCCGGGTGCCCAAGGCCAGCTCGGCCATGGTCGCCGCCCTGGTGCGGACGATCTTCGCCCAACCCGACGGGGACTCGGTGCGCACGCAGCTCGACGACGTGGCCGCACGACTCGAGCCGACCTTCCCGTCCGTGGCCGAGCTCCTCACCGAGGCTCGTGACGACCTCTGCGCCTTCGCCTCGTTCCCCGCGCCGCACTGGTCGAAGATCTGGTCAACCAACTCGATCGAACGCCTGAACGGCGAGATCAAACGACGCGTCCGGGTGGTCGGCATCTTCCCCAACGACGCCAGCGCACTCCGGCTGATCACCGCGGTCTGCGTCGAACAGCACGACGAATGGCTGGTGGCCGAGAAGCGCTACATCGCCGAAGGCTCGATGGCCCTGCTCAAGCCCCTGCCGTCACTGGAGGTCGCCACCGCCACGGAGTGATGACAGGATGACCGCAGCGTTGAGGTTGCTCCGTCAGGAAGTAACACCACTCCGCGGGACGTCACCCACTGAGATCCCCGCAGGATCACATCTGTAGTGGGCGGTGGGTGGCACCGGTGACCGGTGTTCTGCCCACCCCAACACCCCGGTTCGGTCGGGGTACATCCCCGAACACTGTCATGGACTGACCTGATCTCCCTCCGGGCAACGGCTGCCGGTCGTGTCCGGTAACGCCCCCGAGCCGGCAGCGATCTGGGACACCCTCAGGCTGACTGGCGGCTTCCCTATGCCCCTTGGGGGGCTGCGGACGAAATGTGCTCACCAGCCAATCGGTATTCAACCAGTGGGTTGCATACATGGCCGAGTCCGATTATTATTCAACTTAGTGGTTGAATACAAGACGTTGGCAGTCGGGGTGGAGGATCAGAAGTTGAACGCCGTGTTCTCGGCTCTTGCCGATCCCACTCGGCGGGCCATCGTCGACCGATTGGCATCTGGAGAGGCGACGGTGGGCGAACTGGCGCAGCCATTCACCATGAGCTTTCAGGCTGTCTCCAAGCACTTGCAGGTGCTGGAGCAGGCCGGGCTGGTGGACAGGAGTCGGAGGGCGCAACAACGACCGTGCCGCTTGCGACCGGAGGCACTGGCCTATGCCAGCGGATGGCTCGGTGACTATCGCCAACTCTGGGAAGCCTCCTTCGACCGGCTCGACGAGCACCTCACTAATCAGAAAGGATCACCGCAATGACAGACCAAGGTCCCTACATCTCGATCACTCGTACATTCAATGCTTCGCCGGAGGCAGTTTTCGAGGCGTGGACGAACCCGGCCTCATTTGGCCGCTGGTTCGGCACAGAAGCCACTGCGGTAGAGGATGTCGCCATGGATCTCCGGGTCGGTGGTGATTGGAGTGCCCGGATGGTTCTTGGAGGCGGAATGGAGATCGGTTGGCACGGTTCGTATCTCGAACTCGATGCCCCGCATCGACTCGTCCTCAGTCTGAGTGATCGCCCCGGCCACCAGTTCGAACGGGTGACCGTCGACCTCAAAGAAGTCGAGGACGGGACGGAGATGACGTTCACCCAGACAGGGGGCAATATGCCGCCGGAGAACTACGCGCAGGCCGAGGCAGGGTGGCGGTCGTTCTTCGACGACCTGGAGAAGGGGCTTTCCGGCTGACGATGTCGACCCGCTCCCGGCTATACGGGACAGACAGTCGCGTCAGACTCATACTGGCAACATGAAGAAAACCGGGAACTACTGGGCATACAGCATCGCCTGCTTCGTGGTCTGGGGCGTCATTTTGGCTGTCGTGGCGTCGCAGGGGAAGAGTGGCAAAACGCACACCATTCTCTTGGTATTTGGTGGATGGGTTATCGCCTGGGTCTCAGGCACGATCGCCAGGTTCGTCTACCCACCTCCTGGCCGATGGCTCTCATGCAGTACTGCGGCACCAGAACAATGGAACGCAGTCGATAAGCGCCACTGACACCCGCGGTCTGGGCCAGTGGCTTTGCTTAGAGCGTTCGGCGGATAGACATTCCGAGCGCCAAATCGGGCTAGGCGACGGAGTGCTACTAGAGATGCCTGATGACAGTCGCT
>PLSY01000390.1:0-460 GCA_003164275.1 Acidimicrobiaceae bacterium
CACACCGCCTGGTGAATGGTTACGCTGAAGGAGCGTGCCGTGCGTATGGTCCTCGACTTGAAACGGGCCGATCCTGCCGACCACAGCGTGATCACCCGAGTGGCCCGCCAGCTCGGCGTCGGCGTCGAGTCCCTGCGCACCTGGGTGAAGCAGGCCGAGGTGGACGCCGGCACGAAGGGTGGCCTCACGACCGAGGAGCGGGCCGAGCTCGTGGAGCTGCGCAAGAAGAACCGGGAGCTCGAGCGAGCCAACGACATCTTGCAGGCAGCAGCCAGTTTCTTCGGGGCGGAGCTCGACCGCCGACACAAGAAGTAGTCGCCTTCATCGATGCCCACCGGGACAGGACGACCGGTGGGCGTCGGTGGGGGGTCGAGCCGATCTGCGCAGTACTGCAGTTCGCCCCTTCCACCTACTACGCCGCTAAGTCCCGACCGTTGTCGGACCGGGCCGAGCACGATGC
>PLSY01000390.1:538-3853 GCA_003164275.1 Acidimicrobiaceae bacterium
TGGCGGACTTCACGTATTGCTCGACCTGGTCCGGCATCGTCTACGTCGCCTTCATCATCGACGTCTTCTCCCGACGGCTGGTCGGCTGGAAGGCCGCCCGCTCGATGACCGCTGCCCTGGTCGTCGACGCCCTCAACATGGCGGCGTGGACCCGACGCCACACCACCCTCGATGGGCTCATTTGCCACACGGATGCCGGATCGCAATATACGTCTGTGCTCTACACCGACCGGATCGACGAGGTGGGAGCTGCTCCGTCCATCGGCACCGTCGGCGATTCGTTCGACAACGCCATGGCCGAATCGGTCATGGGCATCTTCAAGACCGAGCTGCATCGCAACCCGGCCGCACTCACCGCCAATGGCGGCCCATGGAGGGGACTCGACGACCTCGAGATCGCGACGTGTGCGTGGGTGTCGTGGTTCAACGAGGAACGGCTGCACTCCGAACTCGGCGACCGGACGCCAGCCGAAGCAGAAGACGACTACCGTCACAGATCTCAGCCCGACGTGGCATGAGAAACCCAAACAACTGAGTCTCCATCAGACCCAGGCCGGTTCAACCTCCGTCCGCTCAACGACATTGCGGACCGACATTGGTGACCAACGCTCAGCTCAGCGTGGTGGTGGCCACTGGCGTCTTCCATGCACAGCGGGGCTTGTCATGACCCCGGGAGCCTCGGCTACGGCTTCCAAGGAGGCAATGCTCCATTGCCACCTTTGCCCGCTTCCCTTCGGTCCCGACAACTCCGACACTCAGCGATTCGAACCTGCCCTCCCGGCACCCCTGAGGGGGTGGGGAACTTGTTGAGTGGCAGAAGCTCGCCACACGCACCGATGCACACGAACTCTCCGTTCTGGGGGTCTGAGGCGGGGATGAGCTTGGCTGGAAGATCAGTGTTCATGTGTTGCAGCCTCGCGTAGCTGCGTGAGGGCTACCGGCTTCGGCCACCATCGGCACTTGCGGCGAGATCTCCCGTGCCAGAACTCAGCGGACTTTGGAGATGGTTCCTAATCAGTAGGTCTGCTCAGTCGGGTGGACTCTCATCGTTCAGGACAGCGAGCGAGCCTGGCTGGTTACCCAGAACCGCCACCAATCGGTGTCGCAGCCTGTCTCGACGCTTCTCGTAGAAGGCAAGGAAGCCATCCAAGTCTTCGGGTAGATCGATCATGTCGTTCTGTTCAAGGTATCCATGCAACGCCGGGGCCTCGGGGTATCTCTGTTTGGCCCAGGCGAGCGGCAACCGTTCGCTCTTTCCAATGTTCTCGCCACCTGGAAGAAGTTGAAGATTTGCAAGGCTGTCCCGAGCCTGGGACACAATGCGTTCCACCTCGGCTTCGTTGTAGCCAGCCTTGCGCAATGGCACCCGTTGCAGCTTCGCTCGGGGGAAGATGTGATCGACGTGGTACGGCCTCGACGGGTCCACATTCCCGTAGAGAATGGAAAGCAACGGGAAAGTATCGGGTTTGCCGTACTTGGAACCGACAAGCTCTTCGACTGTTTGCGGATCGAAGCGTAGAGACTTCCCCATTCCCGCCATCGCATCCTCAATGGAATCTGTCGGGAACGACGCAGCTCCATGCTCATCGATTGCATGACTAAGCCGACCAAGCAGGGTGTCTAATCCCGAACCGAAGACGCCAGGCATCAGCAACGCACGAACGGTCCAGTCACGGACCCGCTGGCGGTCCTCAGCCGAGGTGGCCGAACTCAGATACCTGTTGTCGAGATCTCGCCGATGGAGGTAGTAGGCGACTGGGATCAGGATCATCCGGGCATCGATGTTGTCCCGGGTCAGACCGAAGGACGCTAGGAGTTCAGCGGCCAGGTAGAGACGTTCAGAGATCACGTCCCACATCTCTTCGAGCTTCCGCATGTTCTCTCGATTGAAGGTCTCGGCACGGAACCCAACGTCAGAGATTCCGGCGATGACTAATCCGGCCTTCAGGATGTGATCTCGGTCGAATCCAAAGCCCGGATGAGTGCCGTTGACCTGGCTCAACGTGGCTGGAATCTCCTCACGAGCGTCACGCTCCTGCCACTGCGCCGTGGCAATGCTCATGAGGAGGTCGGACTTCGAGAGCGGTTGGCCCCGGCTATTGACCCTGATGAAGATATCGAGCACCCGGTCGAGACTCTGACTGTCTTCGGTGAAGAAGCTCAGATGGCGATTCAAGAAAATGGCGCTCCAAAGCCGGAACATCGTATTGAAGGCATTCGGGTCGGAAGCGAGGCCCTGCTCAAGGAGGTAGGCATTGATCGTCTGCGAAGCCTGAGCATCGTGAGGGAAGTCCAGAACTTTCGAGACTTCAAACCAGTGAACGCTGGCGGCCCCTTCGTTCTCGGCCAAGGCACGACCTGGGTCGAGGAAGTCGAACCTGTATGCCTGGTCCTCGTATCTGTCCTCAGATAGGAGGGGAGGAGCGCAGATGTCTAGGAAAAGGAGCTTCTTGGGGTAGCTGTGGGGGCTGGCGGTCCGCCCGTACTTCGTCTTGGCGGCGAAGCTCCCTCTTAGCCCGATGTTGAGCGCCGTGAGGCGTTGCTGGCCATCGAGAACGGCGATCCTGTCTTCTGGTGGAAGGTTGTGATGTGCCGGACAGCCGGGGCTATTGAGTTCGTGGTAGTTCTGCACGAAGTCGTACCAGCGGTAGTCGTCAGCGTGCTCTCGATCTACCTTCCAGTAGAGGAGCGAACTAATGGGGTAGTCACGCAACAGCGAATCGAACAGCGCACAGATCCGGTCCGTTCCCCACACGAACTCCCGCTGGATTGCTGGGAGGACGAAACGACGATGCCTGATGGCGTCCAAGGCTTCAAAGATGGTCTGGTCGCTGTAGTTGGGCACCCGAGCGACCCTACCGATGGACTAGACGGATTGCGAGTACTGATTCAACGTGTAGCCGCATGCGACCCTAGATGCCTGTAGACCGTCTTGCGGCTGACCCCGAGAGTCTGAGCGATGGCTTCGACCGTGTGTTCACGGCTGTCATACATCTGCTTAGCGACCTTGATCTTGTCCGGGGTCATCACCGGAGGACGGCCTCCCACCCGACCTCGTGCTCTAGCGGCTGCCAGTCCAGCCGTCGTCCGCTCACGGATGAGGTCACGCTCGAACTCGGCAAGCGCACCCATGATCGAGAAGAAGAGCTTCCCATTGGCGGTGGTGGTGTCAATGCTCTCGGAGAGACTGCGAAACCCCACCCCTCGCTCATCCAAGTCCTCGACCAAGGCGATCAGGTTCTTGAGAGACCTGCCCAGCCGGTCGAGCCGCCACACCACGACGACGTCGCCTCCCTCTGTGTCAACCTGATGTGA
>PLSY01000292.1 GCA_003164275.1 Acidimicrobiaceae bacterium
GATTCGGTGGATCGAGGCTTAGTGCGTCGGGCCTCGATGTACACGACGAGGGTGATTTGCCCGTTCATCGAACACCGGAGGGCGGATTCTCTTCTGCGAGACGTGATCACCGACTCAGTGCAGGCGTAGGTCGCAGTCCTTTGAGGACCTTGTCCACCGGGGCGCTCTTTCTTGAGCCACCACTCCGTGTCGTGGTCCGAGCGCCCCACACAGGCACTCCCGCTCTCGTCTTACGCCTGGATCCGGAGCACCCCTGGCCACTGTTGGACTCGTTGGGAGCTGACGGGTTCCAACTACGGCCGGGTGGCCGATCCGGCGCCGGGTACTCTGCCGAGGTGTTGACGGAAACTATGAAGTGGGGTGGACATGCCTGATCCTCGGGACAGATTCGAAGGTGGCACGGCGGTGATCACCGGTGCCGGGGCAGGTATAGGGGAGGGATTCGCCCGCTATCTCTCGGGGATAGGCATGACGGTGGTCATCGCCGATATCGACGTGCATCGGGGCCAAGCACTGGCCAACGAGCTAGTCCAATCAGGACTACGCGCCGAGTTCGTGCACCTCGACGTGACCGACCCCGCCGGCATGGAGAGGCTGGCGGAGCATGCCTTCTCGCAGTACGGATCGGTAGAACTGCTCATCAACAATGCCGGGTTGGAGACCGGCGGTCTTCTGTGGGAGGTGTCTGTGGAACGGTGGAGGCGGCTCATGGCCGTCAATGTCGATGGGGTCTACTTCGGCATCCGGTCGTTCGTGCCGAGAATGCTCGAAGTGGGTACGCCGGCGGTCGTGGCCAACCTGTCATCGGTCGGTGGCGTCGGAACCGCGCCGCTCCAAGCCCCGTACATCGTGAGCAAACATGCTGTCTTGGCCATGACCGAGTGCCTGCACCAGGAGTTGGCGTTCCTGGGTTCGCCCATCCAGGTCTCGGCAATCTTGCCCCATCAGGTCAAGAGCCGGATCTTCGTCGACGCCCAACGGGAAGCGCCGAGTGGAAATGCCGCGGCGGACCAGGTGTTCGCGGCGATGCAAGCTGCGAATGCGGGCGAGGCAATAGCCGCGGTGGACGCCGCCGAACACATGATGGGCTCGATCGCCGCTGGCGACTTTTGGATCTTTTCCGACGACGTGCTGGGTCCCGAGGCCACGGGTCGAAGGGCGGAGCATCTGCGCACCTTGACGCCACCCGCCGACCCGGTGCCCATCCTCGAGCGGATGGGCGTCGATGTCGACGCGGCTCGCGGACGAGGGCGGTAGCTGGGAGGCGGCATCCCGAGCGGTCCCATCCAATGCTTGTGTCTCGCGTATTCGATGTCGCCTTTGACGAAATCCAGTATGGCGACGGCCACGAAACCGTTACGGGTTTCTCTCGTTTGCACGAAGCTGGCTCGGGTAAGAGCCAGACAACATCAACAAGCGAAAGGTGGGGTCATGGTTATCTTGGTCGCGTTTCTTCTGGTTCTGCTGTTCGCTGGACTGGGCTTCGCTTTGCATTTTCTGTGGGTCGTGGCCGTCGTCCTCTTGGTTGTCTGGCTCATCGGCTTGGCCCTGGGGCGAGGCGAGAGTGCCGGAAACCATCGCTTCTACCGCTGGTAGGCCATTGGCCGGTCACCGTCGCAAGAGGGGGTCGGCGCTCGTAGCTCTGGTTCGTCGGGGATCCCCGGGCGGCCTCGCAGAATACGGCCGAGCCGATCAGCCGGCCTGGGTCCGTGACTCCCTCAGCTGCTCAACGGTCAAGTTCAGCCGGGCGGCATCCATGTGCTCGATGGCCATCTGGCACCGCGCCGTCGCGTCACGCGAGCTGTCGGAATACTTGGACAGCGCCGCCGCCACGGCTTTGTCAATCTTGATGTCGCCGACCATCCCGAGGAGCAGCTGGGCCTTCGTCCACTCCTCGTAGGCCAGCCGCCACAACGCCGACCATGTCGCATAGGTGGCATTGAACTGATCATCGGGAACGGCTTGGCGGTTGGGCTGTCGCGATTCGTAGATGTAGACGCCAGGTAGCGACTCAGCCTCGGCTTGCAACTTGTCCCGCCTGCTCTCCAAGCCCACCAACTGCCCGTACTCGTACATGAACTCCTTTTTGTCCTTGCTTGGCCGGAGCTTCACCGCTTCATGCCTCGAGTCCTCACGAAGAAATGGTAGGCGACGGTGATCGGTCTGCTTCAGGTCGAGCACCGCGGCCAGGGCGAAGCCCCGGACCGCCCGGTCCGGACGCACTTCTGGGTCATGTATATCTAGGGGGGTGTCGAAGGACGGAATGAGGTCCCGAGACCCTTGGTGGAGCCGGTTCGGACCGATTGTCCTCTCCAAGGCGCGACGGCGCTACTGGGCTTTCGTCACCACGGCTTGGTTGGCGCTCGGGTTAGTGCTGGCAATCGCAGGACGGTTCGGCCTGCTCTGGTTCCCTGTCCTCGGACTCATCGGATCGCTCAGTGTTCTCGTGCGCGATCGTGTCGGGCGGCGAAGCATGTTCGACAGGAGAGAAGGACCTGGCGACCCACCAGCTGGCGACAACGGGGAAGACTGAGAGGTCGATCGAGCCGACCGCCCGCCGCATCCGTGCTCGACGGAGAGGGCTTCAGCCAAGGATTTCGACCGCCAGCGCCTACGCATTGATGATGCCGGCGACATGGCAACAGCCAGGGCTGGGGCAGTCCCATAGGCCCCCGCCGGATCGGGCAAGAGGGTGGATCCATCCGCAGCCAGGAACAGCGTGATGACAACAGCCTGACCAGTCCGGTTGACGTCCACCCCGTAGGGCTCTGCGTCTGACCTACCGGTCGACAGCACCTGGAGGTTGCAGAGGGTCGAGGCGAGCACAAGTCCGATGAGCTCCCCACCGAGATCCTTGATTTTGACCGGGGATCAAGATGACGAGACCGACGAAGAGGGGAATGGAGAAGCACGACACCGCCTGGTCGGCTCGTGCCAAAAGCTCCTGATCTCTAGGATGGGCTGCAAGTTGCTCGCCACGGCGACGAACAGAAGTCCCACCAGAGTCGAAGCTCCCAAGGGTGCCGACAGAGAAATCCCTCCGAGCGCTGTGGCCGGTCGTCAACTCGCCCTCCGCAGACCCCGCACCGGCCGACTGTAGGGTCGCACTCCTTCGTTCGCCCGACGACGCCTGCCCGCCGCCGCTAGCCCCTGCTCGAGAGGAGCTGTACCGGAACGTCGTGGCTCAGTTGGGACTGTCCAGCATGGCGGTGACGATCTCCAGCTGCTTGACGCCCAGCACCTGGAGTTCATCCATGGCGATGTCACGTGCCTCATCGTCTTGGGCCAGTTCCATGATGGCCCGGATCGCCACCAGACGAGAGGTCAACTGCTCGGTCCCGGCGCGATCACGCATGCCCAGGACAGTAGAAATACCCATGATGTTCCTTTCGGTCACAGCCTCGTGCAGCGCATTGGCAGGCGCGCAACAAAATCGGCGTACTTCTTATACCCATAAGCGACAGCCAATAGCAACCTTTTTCGCCAGATACTTCCTCCTGTGCTTTGGACGGTTAGGCGTTGTACCGGTCTCTGAACTGGGGAGTTGGCGGTACAAATATCACGCGTTTGATGACGTAGCCCAGTGGAATGACCACTCTGTGTGGTGAGATTAGTTGAGAGGCCAGCAGCGGGCAGATGGCTAAGAACCCGAATTCACTTAAATGACATTTACGTAATATTACGGATTGCCGCTCTGTTCTCCTCGTCCGAAAGAGGCGCGTGGAATGCGAAGGTCGAGTCTCCTATCCGGTAACCCCCAGTTGCAAGACAACCGGCAGGCGTGGACGCGGGCAATGAGGCGGATTCAACCCAAGGATCTGCCGTCGCACGGTGGCAATGGGCAGCGGTCGGAGGCAACACCCAGAGTCGTGGCCATCTCGGTTCATGTGGTGCTGTTGACCGTTCGATTGAGTGCACTGGTGCCGGTCGAGCCGCAGAATGGGGGCCCAAGTCGACGATGCCCTTCGATACCCGCATGCAGCAGCCGCCAGTGGCCTTGTTGGCGGGCTCATCGACTGAAGCCGCGTTCCGCCAGATCAGGGAGTCATCCAAGAGAGCGCCGACGGCACGGTAGCGTCACGAGGTGCGACTCTCCCTCACGCCGTCGACCCATCGCTCTGACTATGAGTTCGCCCATCGGGTCCGGGTCCGGTTTGCCGAGACCGATGCCATGGGGGTCGTGCATCACGGCTCATACGTCCTGTACCTCGAAGACGCTCGCGTGGAGCTGCTCAGGCACCATGGCCACCCCTATGCCGAGGTGAGGGCGGAGGGCATCGAGTTCCCGGTGGTCGAACTCTTTGTGCAGTACCGGAGGCCACTGCGCTTCGACGAACGCGTCGACGTGAGTGTGGCCATCGGGCTGGTGACCCGGACGACCTTCCAGATCGGTTATCTCCTCCAGGTCGAGGGTGAGACACGTGCCACGGCTGTGACCGTCCACGGTGTGGTGGACGGGGATGGGCGGGCAACCCGACTACCGACATGGATTGCCGAGATCGGCCATCACTTGTCTCCGGCCAGCTGAGTGGTGACGGAAGGCACGCCGATGGGAACGCCGGCAAGTCGCTGGGATCGGCAACGACGCCGCTGCCCGTGGCTCCCGCGGCCGAAGAGGCGGCCATGAGTGCAGCGCCTGCTGACGGCAGGCCCCGTCGGCTGACCGCACTCCTGCATTCGGATATCGCCGGGAGCTGGGTGCTGGTGGTGGCGGTAGGTGCGGCCCTCCTGTGGGCCAACAGTCGCTGGGGGGCTTCCTATGCGTCGCTCTGGCGCCATCCGACCCGCATCGGCGGGTCGACGTTCCAGGACTTTACGACGGTGCAGTCCTGGGTGAACGGGGGCCTCATGGCCGTCTTCTTCTTTGTGGTGGGTCTCGAGATCGCCCGGGAGCGGCGCACCGGTGAGTTGGGCGATCTGCGGACGGCGGTCGTCCCGATCACGGGTGCCGTCGGAGGCATGGCCGGTGCCGGCATCGTGTTCGTCGTCTTCAACCACGGCGGTCCCGGCGCCCATGGTTGGGGCATTCCGATGGCGACCGATATCGCCTTCGCCCTCGGGGCGCTCGCCTTGCTCGGTCGGAGAGTGCCCTCTGGTCTCAGACTCCTGCTTTTGACCCTGGCTGTGGCCGATGACATCGGCTCGGTATTGGTGTTGGCCATCTTCTACTCCTCCCGCACCAATGCGATGGCCCTGGCCGGGGCGCTGGCGGTGACCGCGGCCCTGGCGGCGTTGGTCAAGAGCCACCGCCTAGGAGCATGGCCGGTGATCGTCGGTGGCGTCGTGGTGTGGGTTCTGCTGGCCGCAGGCGGAGTTGAACCGGCACTGGCCGGCGTGATCGCCGGGGTGCTGGTGCCAAGCCGGGTCTCCGGTTCAACCAGGAATCCGGCCGAACGCCTCGAGGTCTCGGTCTCACCGGTGTCGGCGTTCGTCGTACTTCCCCTGTTCGCCCTGGCCAACGCGGGGATTGTCGTTCGATCTGGCGTCTTGGCCCCCCCCGGGGCTCACGACGTCTTCTTCGGCATCACCGCCGCCCGGGTACTCGGCAAGCTGGTCGGCATCACTGCCGCCTGTGCACTGGTGGTCAGGCTCGGCTGGGGCCGACTGCCCGACGGTGTGCGATGGGTGCATGTGGCCGGGGGAGCCGCGGTGGCCGGGATAGGGTTCACCGTCCCGTTGCTCATTGCCGAGCAGGCCTTCGTCGCGCGTCCGGCCCTCGTCACCGCCTCCGAGCTGGGCCTCCTGGCCGGTTCGGTCATCGCCTTTGTCATCGGCGCATTGATCCTGGTGCTGGCCGGGCGGCAGGGAGTCACCGACCGTTCGGAGGCGCCCGAGCACTCCGGCAACGATGATGATGGGCTGTCGATCACTTGGTGACAGGGCGTTCGTTGGTGGCCGTAAGCTGCTCGTTCGAACGCCCACATCGGTGGCCCATCTGGGGTCTAACCGAAGGAACAGGAGAACATCATGGCCATCGCCGTCGGCGACAAGATTCCCGATATCAAAGTGATGACGTCCGGGCCCGATGGGCCGACCCATGTGCAGACTGGGGACGTACTCGGATCTGGCAAGGTCGTCCTGTTCGCTGTCCCGGGTGCGTTCACTCCGACCTGTTCGGACTACCACCTGCCGAGCTACGTGATCCGCCAGGACGAGCTGAAGGCTAAGGGCGTGGAGACAGTGGCGTGCATCTCGGTCAACGATCCCTTTGTCATGGCCGCATGGGGCGAGAACCAGCACGTCGGAGACGCAGTCCTCATGCTGGCTGACGGGAACGGGGACTTCGCCAAGGCCATCGGCCTGGAGATGGACGGGAGCGGCTTCGGTCTCGGGACCCGTTCGCAGCGCTATGCCATGGTCATCGAGGACGGCGTTGTCACAACGCTGAATGTCGAGCCGGGTGCGGGCCTGACGGTTAGCGCAGCAGACGCCATCTTGGAGGCACTCTGAGTTCTCGTACTCCCTGAGGTCAGCCGCTCTGCCCCTCGGCTGTGCGCCCTGATGGCGGGAGCCGACCCCGGCTAGCTGGCCGACTCCCACCGCCAACCGTCGCGGTCAACGCAGGTGAGCGACCCTGAAACACCCCGGATGGTCTGTTCTCGTAGCGAGGACGGGCAGAACTCGTTGGCTCGATAGCACGAGCCGTGTGGATCGATCAGGCATGTCGAGGTGGGCAGGGGAGTGGCGACCGTCGAAGAGATCGGCTCCGGGCTCGCCCCTTGCGGATGGCCAGGGTCGCTCGTTGTGCCTCCGGCGACGTCGGCTGCCAAGATGTGGCTCAGGGGAGCCACGATCGCCTGGTCGGTGGTGACCAGCCCGAGCTCACGATTGTGGTCGAGGTTGGAAGTCGAGAAGTTCTGCGACCCCACATAGGCCGTGGTCCCGTCGGCCACCATGGCCTTGGCGTGAATGCACAAGGAGTCGGCATCATCGGGGTAGATGGCCAGCCTCACACCGGCAAGGTGGAGTCTCGCCAAGGCCGCGGTCCACGCGGCATCCTCCGTCATGATGACGGATACGCTCACCCCGCGCCGGGAAGCGGCCTCGAGGGCGGACTCAACTGGCGTTGAATCCATCTCCTCGTTCTCGATGACCAGTGACCTCTGGGCGCCATTGATGAGGTCCAACAAAGTGCGAGTAGCCCCTGGGCTCCACACGAGGCCACCGGCGGTCGGCCGTGGCGTGGGCGGGGACCCGGTCCAATCCTGATCGAACACCGATTCGACGGCCGAGACTGCCTCGGGGTCCTTGTCGAAGACAATGAAGTCACGGGTCGTCGGGTAGTACTGCGAGGTGAGGTTGCCGGTCATGACCGCTGAGGTCAGCCCGTCAACGGTGACCGTCTTTTGATGGAAGATGACCGATGCCGGGGTGATCCGCACGGCCACGCCGTCCTGGAGAAGCTGAGTTGCCGTCGGCCGGTTCACCGAGAGCCCGCCGAAGGCACCGTCCAGGAGCACCCTGACGGCCACGCCGCGGCGATGGGCATCGACCAACGCCGCTTGGACCGTGGGATCGGCGAGCTCGTACATGGTCATGTCGATCGAGCGCTTGGCCCCGGCAAGCAGAGTGACGATCGATCGATAGCCGTCCGAAGGCTCCACCGCCAAGGTCTGTTCCCCATTCGAAAGGTCATTCGGGCCTCCCGCGGCCGAGGAAGTGGCTGCCGGCGGCACTGCGCTGGTAGCCGCGGCGGCCCGGTCTGGGGCGGCGCTCGTCACCATGGCGACCACCGACACGAAACAGGC
>PLSY01000212.1 GCA_003164275.1 Acidimicrobiaceae bacterium
AGAGGCCGCCACAGCTGGAGAGGCCACACAGGGTCCCGGGTCCCGGGACGATGGACCTACGTTGCCGGGCATCGAGACCACCCCGACCAGCACGAAGCAGGCCGGAGCGAAGCCGGAAGGGAAGAAGACGGCCGATAAGGAGGGTCCAGGCACCGCAGGCACCTCCGACACGGCCGAGTACCCGAGCCCACCGGCGCTGACACTGGTCGCCGATCCGGTCCCCGAGCCCGAGCCCGAGTCGTCGGAGGCACCGCTGCGATCGGCCGAGCCACCAGCGGCGTCGACTCCCACCCATCGACCGGGCAAGCCGGGGGCCGTCACCCCGAGCGAGTCGGCGGGTGCCACCGGCTCGCCCAAGCGCGCTCGCACGCCGGTCCCGCCACCGCCGCCTGCGGCCACGCCCGCCCCCGCCCCGACGCACTTGAACGGCCTGGCCGGTGCCGTCGCCGCTTCGGCGCCAAAGGGCCCGACGGCGTCGTCTGCCGTCGACCTGAACGGTGCCAGCCTGTCGTTGGACGAACTGTCATCGGCCTGCGGCCTCGACGTGCCTGCCCTCCGCCAGCTCCAAGAGTACGGCCTGTTGCATTCGAAGAGCGTGGCCGGGGTCGAGAACTTCGACGAGGAGGCCCTGGCCGTCTCGGTCGTGGCCGCCCGATTCGCCGCCTACGGCATCGAGCCCCGCCACCTGCGCCTCTACAAGAACGCCGCCGATCGAGAGGCCGGCTTCGTCGAGCAGATCGTCACCCCATTGGTCAGGCAGCGGAATCCCGAGGCCCGGGCCCGAGCCATCGAGACGGCCGACGAGCTCACGCAACTCGGCCAGCAACTGCGGGGGTCCCTGCTCAGAAGCGCCCTGTCCGACTTGCTGAACGGCTGAGCGAACCCTCGCCGGCCGTCCGGCCGGCAATTCCCTGATCGCACTTTGGCCCGGCGCCGAGTAAGTTTGTCGCCATGGTCGAAGTCCGACTTCGGGCGGTGCGTGTGGACCTCCAATCCAACACGCCCGTGCTGCTCCTGCAAGAGTCCGAGGGACTCGGCCGTACGCTGCCCATCTTCATTGGGGCCCCGGAGGCCACGGCCATCGCCTTCGCCCTCCAGGGCATGGACA
This sequence comes from Acidimicrobiaceae bacterium, assembly GCA_003164275.1. The sequence goes on from PLSY01000212.1 coordinate 1,109, forward strand.
CACCCCGTCCGATGACCCACGATCTCATTCGCGACCTGTTGGACGCCCTGGGTGCCGACGTAGTCCGAGTGGTCATCACCGAGTTAAAGACGGCCACCTACTACGCCGAGATCGTGCTCCAGCAGGGTGATCGTGAGGTCCCGGTCTCGTCTCGTCCCTCAGACGCCGTGGCCGTCGCCGTTCGCACCGGCGCCCCGCTGTTCGTGGCTGATGACCTGATGGACTCCGAGGGCATCATGCTGGCCGTCGACGAGGAGGAAGAGGACGACGAGGACGACGACGACGAGACCGGAGGGGCTAATCCCGACGAGCTGGTCGGTGAGTTCCGCAACTTCCTCGACTCGATCCGTCCCGAGGACTTCTCCTCATAGGCAGAAGGCGGCCCACGCCACGGTCGAGAGACCGGCGAGACGATCAACACACACGACCTCGGCCCGTCGTTGCGGCCCCGTCCATCGGCAGTGTCCTCCGGGGATACGCGGAGTTGTAGCCGTCGCTAAGTAGCCTGATCGTCGATTGACCGAAGCGATGAGGATGGGGTCGGAGATGAATGTTCGTGTGATTGGTGTCGTGGCATGTGTGGCCATCGGCGGGCTGGCCCTCGGGGCGTGCTCGTCCAGTCCTTCCTCGTCGTCGACCACCACGACGGCTGCGTCGTCGTCGACCACCGGGTCGTCGACCTCGGCCCCCACCACCACGAAGCCCGCCGCCACCACCACCTCGACGACCACGGCCGCCCTGGCCCGGTGTCCCACGCCCTCCCTGGTCGGCACCGTGGCCGGATCGAGCGGGGCGGCCGGGACCATCGAGACGACCATCGCTCTCCGGTCCACCTCGACGACCACCTGCGTGCTCGGCGGCTATCCCGGGCTGCAGCTGGTCAGCGCCACAGGGACCAACCTGCCGACGGTCGTCACCCGCATGGGCAACTACAGCTTCACGGCCATGGCCCCGACCACGGTCACCCTCGCCCCCGGGCAGACGGCCTACTTCAACATCGGCTACTCCGATGTGCCCGTGGGCAGCGAGACCAGCTGCCCGACCTCGGGGTCGATGCTCGTGACCCCGCCCAATGCCTTCGACCACCTGACCGTCTCGGCCACCCTGGCGCCGTGCGGCGGCGGGAGCCTCACCGTGTCGCCGGTCTTCTCGGCCACCGGTGCCAACACCCAGTCGACGGCCGGCTGAGCCTCCGGCGCCCTACGGCCTGACCAGCACCCGGCCCCGCACCCCGCCTTGGAGGATGCGGTCGAGGGCCGGGCGGAGCTCGGCCAGGCCGATCTCGCTCTCCACCATCCGGGCGAGCAGCGGCTTGGACCAGGCATCGGCCATCTCCTCGCCCCACACGTGGCGCCGCTCGTCAATGGGGGTCTGGACGGTGTCGATGCCGATGAGGGAGACGTTCCTCGTGATGAACGGGAAGACGGTGGTCTCCAGGCCGCTTCCCCCAGTCAGTCCACTGGCCGCCACGGCTGCTCCGTAGCGCAGGCTGCGGAGGATGGAGGCCAAGGTCGTACCCCCCACGCAGTCGATGGCGCCGGCCCAACGCTCCTTCGCCAACGTCCTGCCCGGATCGGCCAGCAGCTCGTCCCTGGTGATGATGTCGGAGGCGCCGAGGCCGACCAGGTAGTCGCCAGCCGACGCCTTGCCGGTGCTCGCCACCACCTCGTAGC
>PLSY01000057.1 GCA_003164275.1 Acidimicrobiaceae bacterium
ATGGCCGCACCGAACGCCGGTTCGGTGCCTGCCGTGGCCCTTGGAGTCGCGGAAGCTTGCGCGTCGTTATGCGTGGTGGCGCGCACTCGATCGACGGTGACGTTCGGCGCGACAGTTCTGCCCGAAAGTGAGTTCAGCAGCCGACCCAAACACCAAAGTGCTCCGGGAAACCCAGGCTTGCTTAAGGCTCCTGAAGCCCGGATACTCGATCTCACCCCCTTTTTGCCGAACCGGGGTTCGCTGGACCCCGGATCCTACGTCGAGTGGCTACTGAGCAATCGGCTCGTCTCGCGGCGTTCACTCTCTCCATCGACCTAGGGATAGACGAATCCACGCCTCGCCATTGGGGGCTCGAAGGACATAGTCACCGCCATCGTCGCGGTCAGCGAATCCCGCCCTCACCAGCCGCTCCATGGCATCCTTTACCTGCTCCTTGCTGGCGCGCTTGCGCATTCGAGAGGGGAGCGCTCGCCTTGCTTCTTCCGCTGAGACCGGTACTTGCTCAAGATCTGCTTCTCGCAACTTGCGGACCAAGATGCGGTCCTGCTCGGTCAGATGGACGGCGCGCACCTCCATTGTGGAAACGAGACCGGCAGCAGCAATAATCACCTCCCGGCCCAGGTCCTCCAAGCCTGCGATCTGGAAACCCGCGGCCAGGATGCCAGCCGCCACTGCAATGCGCGCCAAAGTGGCAGGTACGTCTATGACCCAGCCACCCGGGCGAAAGTAGAGTCCGTCGTCTTCAATGCCGATCGCCCATCGAATGGTTCGGTCGAACGCTGCCCGAGCCAGGAGGTCGTCCGGATTCGGGAGCCACTCGCCCCAGATGGCATCAGCCTCCTCATAGCTAAGTCGAACGATTCCTTGCTCAGAGCTGCTCATTGCCGCCAACTCCCTGGTCCTAGTAATCGCTCTTCGAGCAGAATGTGGCTTAGGACTACGTCAAGATGGTGTGATTCGTCGTCAAACAGGGCGTCGTCGAAGATCACTGAATCCCGCAGTGCGGGGTCCTCCTCGATGGCGGCCTCGTACCACCGAGCCCCAAACTCTGTCGTGGGGACGATGACCAGCGCCGATTGCCGCAGTCCGTCATTGATGCGGCCGGCGATGATGCGGACTTCCATGTCGCCGACGATGACCGCGCGCGAAGCCGTGCGGAATTGCGTTCCCTCCGGCTTGCACCAGCGGTGGAGGGCCACCGTGAACGGCGTATCCATGACGAGCGACAGGCGCTCCGGATCGGTACCTAACATCCACTTTGAAGCGAGGTCTGGATCCTCGCCGGCGGCACTGCTGCTGATCGAGACGTAGATAGGGCTCTCCAGATCGACCAGCTCGTCTGGGGAATCGACCAGTACGAACAGCACCGAGTCTCGCCGCGTGCCGTCAAACACCGTGGTTCGGAGGCAGGATACAGCCCCATGCTCGGGAAGCGCGATGCCTTGGAGTTCGTAAGAGTTTCTGATCCGCTCTGGGCGCACCAAGGTGAGGAATCCGTGCCGGTGATCTCCTGAGCCGCTCAAGCCCGATACGGACCCGTAGGGGAGAACGGTTGCCCGGATAGGAGCCGCCGAGAGCATGATGGTCTGCGAGTCGAGCGCGCCCCCGTGCAGTAGCTCCGCGTCCGGCATCTCGATGAGGGCGCCGATTCGGGTTAAGCCTTCGGGTGCCACGTCTCGGGCCTCGCCAAGCACGGTGGCAAGGTCCAAGTGGTGCCCATCTAGCTTGAGGACGTCTGCACCTTTTGCACGCAGAGCGCCAGCGGCCGAGTCAAAGAGACGTCGGTACGTCTCCTGAGCCAGATCCCCGGTCTCCCCGTCCATCGACTCTGGAGTGAGGATGACCCCCTCGTAGCCCAGCCACCATTGCTCACTTCCGTGGGCATCGCGTAGCTCGTGGTCTACAGCTTGCACTGAAGCCGCGTAGTCCGCCTCGAGGAGCCCGACCAATCTGTGGTTCGGGCGGAGTAAACGAGGCATCGTCATTGGATCGAATGGGCGGAGCCCTGCATCAACCACCATCGCCAAGACCGGTGACTGCATACAGGCCGTCGCGGCCGCTCGGAGCCCGGCTAATGCTACCCAGGGATGCAGTTCTTCTCCCAGAAGTCGGTTCGCCAATTCCACGTAGCGGTCGTAGAGGGGGTAACCCTCAATCGGATTGAGCCGACGTTGGTTGGTCAGGAGGCTCATGCCCACAGCGAAGGTCTCGTGTACCAGATCCGACATGTCTTGCAAGCAGTTGCGGCTGTCGTCCCAACCTCGCTCGGGTTGTGCTTCAGCGAGAGCGGCGAGCGTCTGCGTCAGGCCACCGAAGGCCGTGGTGTCATCCAGTTGGCGATGGAAGTACTCATGTGTCTCGGTAAGGCGATCACCCGAGATGTCATCGCCCGTCACAGCAGAAACGGTCCACCCGAACCATTGGTACTTCGCACCGCCGGGTGGCGCCCCCGACCTGCCAATGTGAGATTTGGGTCCGGCTGCCGTCACTCGCTAGAGCTTCCCGGTTTACACCGCAGACACAAATCGGCAGTCCATGCTGGCACAGCGGCCCTCGCCAGCGCATCGAAGTCGTCGACCGACTGCGGTCTGCCCTGACGGGCTGCAGTGCCGTTCGCGGGCCACCGGACCGTGGAGGGCTCGGATTCGCTCAGCATCCCGGCGCCCTCGGCCACCGGCACAGTCTACGAGTTCTCCGGGGGCAGGACGCAAGGTAGGCATGACCCGAACTTGCCGAGGGTTTCGGCGGCAGGCTGGCCTCTGAAGACGAAATGAATCCCACGGGCGAGTCGCCTCAGAGCTGGCCAGGACAGCATTTGAGGATCTCGCCAGACACGTCGTGTGTCTTCCCGAAAGTTGGCCGGAATTGTTCTCCGCCCTGAGGCCCCTCACCGCTCCGTACCATTGGGATCGTGACCAGTCGATCCCGGAGGCAGAAAATGCGGGCAAAGAGACGGGGCGCAAGATCGACAGTCACTCCCGAGGACATCGAAGGGCTTCCTCGGCCATTGAGGCTCATCTTCGAGTCTGCCGGCCAGATGGACTCCTACCTTAGGGATTCGGGCGGCGACCCTGCAGTGGCGGGAATGGCAGCCCTCGCTGACGCATGCGCAGCGGCCCGTCGTCTCGCTGAGTTAGCCAAGCCGTTCGATGCTTTCGACGTGCTGGAAAGCGTCCGACTCAGTGAAACACCGCATGATCCGGAGAGCTACCAGGAGTCAGAACACGGCGGAAGCGCCGCGGCGATAGAGGTCGCTTCGTTAGTTCTGGCAGCGAGGGGCCACCGCGCCGGGCTGTTGCCGGATAGTGACGGGAGTCGAGCTCGATCCGATGGAGTCATCGAGGAGATCACGGCAGAGGCCCACCAAGCCCTGGAGGCCGGTGCTCTCGCGATCATGTTCAAGAACATCGCCGAGAGTGGTAGCGAAGGCATGATTCAGCTCGGTGCTCTCCTTCGTGAGGTGTACGTGCGGAACTTGGCCTACACCCACATGGAGTTGGACACCCTCGTATGGCTGTTCGACACCCCTTCGATCGAAGCAGATTGCCGTCAGGCAATTGGGTGCTCAGTGGCCGAGATCCGAATGGTGTTCACCGCTCTCATGGACCTCCACGATCTGGCCTGGCACCACAGGCTTGAAGAGCTCGCCAAGCTAACTTCCCTCGCGCGGACCGAAATGGAGGCAGCCGCTGCATCCCCGGATAACTACGTGATCGCTCCGGAGGTGAAAGAAGAGGGAATCGGCATATGGAACCGCGCATGGGCGAACCCGGCTGACGCGTCGGTGTTTCCAGCCGAGCTCATAGCTCGGGAGGCCCACCTCACTCCTGAGGCGGTTGCCAGGATTCTGGATGCCTTCGCCTATGACATGGTCGAACGAGACCCCGCTGATACAGTTCAAGAATTCTTCAATGGTCGCTCGCCGCTCAACACAAGACCGCTCCTGCGAGCACCTAGCGGTGATTCGGTCATGGTGCACCCCGGTCTGCTCTTCCCGGCTATTCGGCCGAGGGTTGAGGAGATTCTCAAGTCGGCAGACTTGTTCGACCGGTATAGCAAGCATCGCGGACAGTACCTGGAGGAGGCGACCCTTGGATTGCTAGCGCCGCATTTCCCAGGATGCATGGTGCACCACTCCTTGGAGTACTTCGTTCCGGATCCAAAGGCAGCAGCGTCCGAACTCGAGCCGAGCAACTTCACAAAGCTGGTGGAGGGCGATGGGCTTCTCGTCGTTGATGACGTCGCGATCATCGTCGAGGCTAAGGCCGGTGGATTGACTGACCTCTCGCGCACCGGTGATGCAGCGGGCCTGGCACGTGACCTCCGCAAGATTGTCACGGCGGCATCGCTTCAGACGAAGCGACTCGCTGATCGGATTCGTGTCGACCGAGGCCTTCGCCTGCGTGACGGCTCTTGGCTCGATCTCGACCACATCCGAGAGGTCCACTCCATCGCAGTCAGCCTGACAGACCTCTCTGGCATAGCGACAGTGACTTCTGAACTCGTGCGTACTGGAATTCTCACCGAGTCACACTTGCCATGGACGGTTTCGCTGCACGATCTGCGGATCATCACGGAGATTGTGGATCGTCCCGCCGAGCTTCTTCTCTATCTGCGTCGGCGTACTGAGCCGGAGGTCACCCGCTTTTACCACGCGATTGATGAGTTGGACTTCTTTCTCGAATTCTGCGGCAACGGTCTTTATGTCGAGCCCGACCCCGACCGCATCCAGGCCGAACTCCCGCAACTTGGCGAGCGGAGTGTGGCCGAACGGCGCCGGTACCAGCGACAGGGGCTCGAGATGCTGACTAGTCGCACCGATGAGCTCGACGCCTGGTACTTCTACAAACAGGGGGTTCGCAAGTCGCCAGCTGAAAAGCCGCGGTTCGTGGCAATCAGTAAGGTCCTCGCTCTCGTCGATGCTATCGCTGCACAGAGCGAACCCGGCTGGTTAAGGATCGGGGCGACTCTGCTTGATGCGAGCGGTCCGATGCAGCGCAAGTGGGGGCGCCACTCCCGGGAGCTCTTGAGGCTCAGTGCTCACGATCACCGATGGCACACACTCGCTGTCATTGGTGGCTCTCGAGCCGACAACAGCTTCGTCCTCGTTTGGGCATCTGCCGCCCCTGGGGCGTCGGTGGCAGCCATGGAGGGGCGCCTGCGGACCTACGTCTCTGCCAAGAAGCACCAGGCTCAGGCCGCGTTCGCCGCTGGATTGCTCTTTGTGGCGGCCGACGCCGACGCTCCCCGTGGGACCGTCTACGACAACAGAAGACCGGGTCCAGACGTCGAGTTGGACACCGCTGTTGCCCTGCTCGGATTGCAGCCGTTGAATCGCCGACAGACGACGGTGCCGCGACCTGGGCGAGCAGGACGAACTACCAAGAAGGCAAAGTGAGCCGACTCGCGGTTTCGATCTGATACGGCTCAGCACGTTGGGCGCCCTGTGGAGACAGGAGCAGTACTGAGAGTGACGACACCTGGAATGACGAAAGACACCTTCCGCAGACGATCCCCACGGTCCGTCCCGGGTGTCCGTGGCGCAACCAATGTCACGAATACGGAGGCTTCCTGCCCCGACAGCAGGGCACACGGAGCCGTACTCGGCAGCCGGTGATGTGGATGTCGGCGACCGCACCCGAGTCGGAGATCCAGCGCACCCGTTCGGACGCCGAACAATGCGCCAGAACGTCAGCTGACGCCATCCTCGCTGCAGCACAGAACGGCACGTCGGGCGTGCTCGCAAGCAGCAGGCACATTCAGCCCGGTGTGACGGACGCGGGGATGCACAGTGGATCACACGTGTATCAAGCGTCTAGGTACTACTGCCCTGGATTGTTTAGCCGGTGAACCGACGAGTCTCCCTGGCCCGGGGTGATCAGATTGACTATCCCGCACCGGTTGCATTCTCGATTGTGACTGTTGACCTCGCGGGTACCCGAGTTCCTGCACTCGGCATCATGGCGACGATGGTTCCCTTAGGGAATTGCCCCCTCGGAACATTCACGACGTTTGGGCTCATGCCCAATCCTGAAAGCTCGCCGGCAGCGGTTGGCGTACTCATGCCAACGACGTTCGGCAGCGTCACTACGGCCGAAGGACACGGGATGAGTTGGACTGTCCGATGTCCGTTCGTCGTACCCTGGATGGTCCATTCTGGTCTGCAGGCGACTGAGGCGGGCGACTGGCCCACCGCAACGTATCCGATCCCAGAGTAAAGATGCCCCACCAGTCTCTTGAGGTCAGCTCCGTAGACGGGAATCGGGCCACCAGTCATGGGAGCGCCAGAGATTGGGAAGATGTCTCCCTTCGGGGCGTACCCCACGATTTTGCCTCCACTCGCTACCGAGATGAAGTCCGGCACATTCTTGAGGTTGATCACACCATTGGCGGATGGAGGAACGGGTCCCTTGGTCGGGAGGTAGACAGCGGCGGATGCACCCCCGGCGAGAGCCAGGGTCACTCCGATACCTGCGACCGCCCCACGACTCAGACGCCACGGCCATGTCCGAGTGCGACCATCTGAGACGCTTTCAAGCTGTCGGCGCGAGGCGAGCATGCGCTCAGCAGGCATTGAGCGACTGGGTGGAAGTAGCTCAAGGTTCGTCATTGCACTCCTCTGACGTCGGGGCAACTAGTGCCGTTCGATCCCCTCCATTCGGATGAGCTTGGGCATCGTCAGTGAGCTGGCGTAGCTGTTCGCGTGCCCGCGACAGGCGGGACCGAACCGTCCCGATCGGGATGCCGAGCGCTGTCGCTGCCTGGGCATACGAGAGTTGTGCCCAATCGCACAGTGCGATGATCTCCCGGTCCTCGAGGCGGAGCGTGTTGATCCTCTCAAGGATTGCCCCCATTGCTCGCTCATCATCGATTCGTTGATCAGCCTCATCCTCAAAGTCCGAAGCAGACGTCGGTGGAGGCAACTTTGAGATAAGCCGCTGTTGTCGCCGAACTGATCGTTGAGCATTCCGCAACGCATTGTTTGCCACAGCCAAGAGCCAGGGCCGGATCGAATCTCCGTGGAGTCGAACGTCCCTCCGGCGCCGCCACGCTTCCAAGAAGACGGCGCTGGTGACATCCTCCGCCAAGGACCACGATGCCGTTCGCCGGAAGCAGTGGTTGTAGACCGCAGTGGCGTGCCGCTCATAGAGTTCTCCGAATGCCTTACCTTCATGACTAGTCGCCCTCTGCCACAACACGTCGTCTGGCAGATCGCTCAGTCCGGGGCTCACAGCATCCCTATGTCCGGCACGGCACGATCGGTTCCCACATCCATCGTAATTCACCGGCGATTTCGAGCGGAGACGGCCAGCCCTGGCCGCAGAGGACACAGATCCGCATTCGGCAGCCGAAGCGGTGGGTGCAATCGACCGCCCTCGAACCGGCGATCGAGCACGCCCGACCGGGCGCCGAACTACGGGCCAGAATGACGGCCATCGTCATCACGGCAGCAGCGCAGAACGGCACCTCGGGA
>PLSY01000054.1 GCA_003164275.1 Acidimicrobiaceae bacterium
CGTCGGTCGGTGGATCGAGGTTTAATCAGGGGCAGCACGTGCAGGGTTTCACCAGTCCCCTGCACCTTTGCGTCGCCATAGTCCTCTACCTCCTGCCCGGCGGGCACGATCTCTTCAAACTCAAGCTCTCGTCCGTGGTGTTCGGTTTCTTGGCCATTCGCGAAGCAGGGCGACTGATGGAGTCTCTGCCGGTGCCCCGCTGGGCGCTTCGGCTTGGTTTCGTCGCCATCGGCGCGAGCTGGATCGTCGCCTTCGCATCGGTCAACGGGCTCGAGACCACGCTCGAAATGTGGCTTCTCATAGCCCTGACACGAAGGCTGATCGTCGATGGCCCACGGCGATCCCCCATCCTTCTCGGTGTGCTGGCCTTTGCCGCAGTGGCGGCCCGACCGGATGCATTGCTGACATCCGCCGCCCTCGCCTTTGCCGGTAGTGCCATCGAGCGCTACCGGCCGTTGTGGCTGAGAGTCTCCTGGCTGACGGGCACGCTTCTCGCGGCTGTCAGCCTCCTCGCCATCGGTCTCATCTACTACGGAGACGCGCTACCCAACACCTACTACGCAAAGGACATGGCACTCAAGACTGCCGTCCCAGCTGGAGCCCGCTATCTCATCAATTCCTTGCAACCCGGCTTCAGCGGCCACCCGTTGCCGGTCGAACTGATTTCCTGGCTCCTCCTGATTGCCCAACTCGTCTTCTTGGAACTCGGGATCTACGCCATCGTCAAACACCATGCTCGTTTCTCATATCTCATCGCCATCCTCGTGGCCCAGGTCGTGTTCGTCCTCAAGTCTGGTGGCGACTGGATGCAGGGTGGCAGGTTCATCGCATCTGCCGTGATCCCACTCGTCATCATCGAGCTGATCGGGCTGGTGAGCATCGTTTCGTACCTCAAGCGAACTGGCCTCCGGTCGAATCGCGCGGCAATTGCCGTTACCTCGGTGGCTCTGCTCGCAGCTTCAATTGGGCCCTTGCTGGTCTCGCACTCGCCCGCATGGGATTTGCGCGGGCTGGACGACAGATCGATATTGGCAGCGGGTGACAATGCGGCGTTTGCCCAGATCTGGTTGTCGCTTCCTGCCGATGTCCGCTGCCTCCGCCCCGGTCAGCTGATTGCGACGTCCGAAGTGGCCTATCTCGGTTTCGTGCGCCAGGACCTGCAGATTCTCGACCTCCGTGGCCTGGTCAGTCGGGACATCGCCAAACGATCGCCCGCAGCCCTCAAGTCACAGTTCGGAGTCGGAGACAAGAACATGTTTCTCCCCACCTCTCCTGCCGGGAGCATCATCCTCAGCACTAAACCAGCCATGATCGTCACCTTTGACGCGCTGGTCCAACAATCAGTGCTGGATGGAAAATACCGGTTAGTCAAAGAGGTCAAGCTTTCAGATCAATCCATCGGAATCTATGTTCCGACAGGCGACGAACAATGCGAAGCGTGACCGTCGGTCACTTTCCCTTGGTTGAGATGCCGGGCCCCAAGGTGGCGAGCTGTCTCTGGCCCCGGGGGCAGATTGAACCGGCCTGGGTTTCCTGGAGGCTCCAAACCTTGGAAAGGTTGGAGTCATGGAACAACAGCACCCCGCATCGAAGCGGTACCCGCCTGAGCTGAAGGAGCGTGCCGTGCGCATGGTCCTCGACCTGAAGCGGGCCGATCCCGCCGACCACGGCGTGACCACGCGGGTCGCCCGCCAGCTCGGCGTAGGCGTCGAGTCCCTGCGCACCTGGGTGAAGCAGGCCGAGGTGGACACCGGCGCAACGGGTGGCCTGACGACCGAGGAGCGGGCCGAGCTCGTCGAGCTGCGCAAGAAGACCCGTGAGCTGCAGCGATCCAACGAGATCCTGCTGGCTGCCGCCAGTTTCTTCGGGGCGGAGCTCGACCGCCGACCGAAGAAGTAGTCGCCTTCATCGACGCCCACCGGGACAGGACCACCGGTGGGCGTCGATGGGGGGTCGAGCCGATCTGTGCCGTGCTGCAGTTCGCCCCCTCCACCTACTACGCCGCCAAGTCCCGGCCACCGTCGGCCCGGGCCGAGCACGACGCCGAGGTCAGCCCTGCGCTCCTGGCACTCTGGAAGAAGAACTACTCGGTCTATGGACGCCGCAAGCTCTGGAGGGCGGCGCAGCGGTTCGGCATGGACATCGGGCGGGACCAGGTGGCCCGGCTCATGCGCGAGCTGGGCATCCGTGGCGCCAGCCGGGCGAAGAAGCGGTTCACCACCACGTCCGACCCTTCCCACGTCCGAGCCCCGGACCTCGTCAACCGCAACTTCACCGCACCCCGTCCCGATGCGTTGTGGGTGGCGGACTTCACGTACTGCTCGACCTGGTCCGGCATCGTCTACGTGGCCTTCATCATCGACGTCTTCTCCCGGCGCCTGGTCGGCTGGAAGGCCGCGCGCTCGATGACCGCTGCCCTGGTGGTCGACGCCCTCAACATGGCGGCGTGGACCCGACGACACACCACCCTCGACGGACTGATTTGTCACACGGACGCGGGCTCGCAATACACGTCAATTTCGTACACCGACCGGATCGACGAGGTAGGAGCTGCTCCCTCCATCGGCACCGTCGGCGATTCGTTCGACAACGCCATGGCCGAATCGGTCATGGGCATCTTCAAGACCGAGCTGCACCGGAACCCTGCTGCACTGGCCACGAACAGCGGGCCGTGGCGGGGACTCGACGACCTCGAGGTCGCAACGTGCGCGTGGGTGTCGTGGTTCAACGAGGAGCGGCTGCACTCCGAGCTCGGCGACCGCACGCCAGCCGAAGCAGAAGACGACTACCGTCAAAGATCTCAGCCCGACGTGGCATGAGAAACCCAAACAACTGAGTCTCCATCAGACCCAGGCCGGTTCA
>PLSY01000407.1 GCA_003164275.1 Acidimicrobiaceae bacterium
TGGTCAAGGGGTCTGAACAGTTACACTCCATCTTCCAGAACGGGACGTGGGGAGCAATGACGAAAACACCCTCGGGGATCGGCGGCGACTTCCACGGCGTGTCATGCTCCAGTCCCACGTTCTGCGGAGCCGAGGTCGACAACTCCGGCGATCTGGCGTTCTACATAAACGGAAGTTGGTCTGAGCCCGCAACCAACAACGGCATAGGCATCGGCCAGGGCTCGACCCCGATCTCGTGTGTCGGCACCTTCTGCATGTATGTGAGCAACGGAGGCCAAGAACAGGTATCCANNCAATGGAGCCGGCCTTTCGGTAGGCGTCAACATTCCCGGACTGACCGACAGTCTGGCCACGAGTGTGAGCTGTTCGACCAATGCGTTCTGCGAAGCCGTGAACACCGGTTCGTATACGGCTGCGCAATGGAACGGCACGGGGTGGACAGAGACCACGAGTTTCGTCTCCAGTGCCAATGTCAACCTCGGTCTCAACGCCGTGTCTTGCGTCGGAGTGAAATGTACTGCCGTCGATGACAGCAATATCTACACCTCGACCGGTGGGGTGCAGTGGTCCACACCCACCCCGTTCGATACGACCGGCGAGGCAACGGCTCTTTCATGCTCCACCCCATCGTTCTGCGTCGCTGGCGACTACAGCGGTGTGGCGTATGCCCTTGATCCTCTGGCGTGACGATCACGCCCAAGGGGATTCGACCAGGCGCCCCCGGCCACATTTACCTCTTGAAGTAGATGTGGCCGGGGAGATCACATCACCGGAATCATCTGCCTCTCAGCGAATGGAAATGCCAACGACGTCATGAGGCCGATAGTGCTGCTCGAGGAGGTCAATCTCTGCCTCGTCCAGGACGAGATCGACGGCGGAAATCGCATCAGCAAGGTGGTGAATCTTTGTGGCTCCGATGATCGGACTGTCTACCTCAGGTTTGGACAATACCCAGGCCAGAGCCACTTGGGCGGGGCGACAACCACGATTGGCGGCGACCTCGATCACCACTTCGACGATGGGCCGATCGCCATCGGTGTAGGCCTGTCTGCTGAACTGGTCTTTTCCCGAGCGGTTGGTCTCCTCCTCCCACGGCCGCGTCAACTGCCCTCGGGCCAGTGGACTCCAGGGGATTGATCCGATCCCCTGATCTCTCAAGAGGGGCATCATCTCCCTCTCTTCTTCTCGATAGAGCAGGTTGTAGTAGTTCTGCANNCGAACTGCCAGGCAAACATGGAAGAAGCTCCGATATACCGGGCCTTGCCCGCTTTGACCACGTCATGGAGGGCTTCGAGGGTCTCTTCAATGGGTGTCTCATCGTCCCAACGATGGATCTGATACAGATCGACATAGTCGGTCCCGAGTCGGGTGAGGCTGTTATCGATCTCAGCCATGATGGCCTTACGTGAGAGTCCCTTTCCGTTGGGACCAGGGCCAGTCGGACCCCATACCTTGGTGGCGAGTACCAGTTCGCCCCGGGGCACCATCTCAAGAAGGATCTCACCGGTGATCTCCTCACTCGTGCCGTCCGAGTAAACGTTGGCCGTATCAAAGAAGTTGATACCGGCATCCAAGGCTTGGCGAAAGAATGGCCGAGCCGTGTCCTTATCGAGCGACCAGGGCTGATTCCCACGCTCGGGCTGGCCATAACTCATGCAACCCAGACAGATTCTCGAAACTTTCAGACCAGTGCTGCCCAATGAGGAATATTCCATACGTTCGTTCTACCCGAACCAACGAGTCGAATCGGCTCGAACGACTCGCCAATGCAAGGAAGCGGGCTCGGATCAGCCTCCGAGCAAAGAACTTGAGATGGCTCAGTTCGGGAATGCGTCGCGACGGATGCGAGCTCGCCGGATCATTGGAGCAACCTCTCGAGTGGTTGCCACCACGATTTCTTCGCCATTCGTGGTCCGCAGGCCGTCAGTCGTATCGGCGGCATTGACCTAGACCTCCGGTGTCGACGTTCTGCTGCGGCACCTTCATCGATGGCGACAAGTGCAAGCTCCGCCCCAGTCATGCCACATCCAAATCTCCCAACCTCACCGACCACCAAGTCCTCAGGGCATCCTTGACTTGGTCGGTGAGGGGCCCATCCGCCACCAATGTTCTGTGATCAGCCAGGCCGAGATTTAAGACCCCCACCTGATCCTCCAACCAGTCTGCGGACTGGTCGACCAGTTCCTGGTGTTCGGTGGCGATGCGATCGGAGTACCGGATTTCGAATCCACCAGCCACTTCCTTGAAGTTGATATCACCTTTGAGCGGGGACGGGACGCTGCTTCCACCCAACTCGCCGAAGACCCCTCCCACGCGGGCCCCTGGATGGTCCCCTTCCTTGCCACTTTCAAATTCCTTCACCCCTCGATCCTAAGAGGATCGCGAGCGACCCAACCAAGTGAGGAGGCGGCGATTCTCGACCAGTCCGCCCTAGTGGTCTCGAGCCACGGCAGGTCTTTGGTGGCGCAAATCCTCGCTACCTACCGGTCGGCAAGAGATACTCGACGCATACGTGTGGCGACCCGATCCCCGCCAGACCTCCTTCAGCCGAAGCGGCACTTCGCCCCGGGACGGACCGCTTGCCTGGCCAGAGGATTTGTCTCAGAGCCGCCCCAGACGTTCGTGGATCTGGGAAAACTGAAGGTAGAGGTCCTTTATGTGCCGCTGAAGCTCGGCGGTCGAGTCTGAGCCGATCAACATCCCATCGAGCACCTGGAAGGTGTGCTCGATGGAGGAGCACTGCTCGTCCACAGTGAGTGTGAGATTGTCATCGATCAAGTTGGCCTCCATCCTCACATATCCAGGGGAGCGCCACCGCCAGCACTGCCGTGGTACCGACTGACGGTGGCGGCTCAACCCAGCATCCGGGCTGCATCCGGACAAAGCTGGTTTAACAGGCGCAGGTTGCCGCTAGATGACCGGAGAACAAAACTTCTGTGCCATTTTGTCAGAAGTGAGAACACACCTTCTCGGGCCGCGCCCTGGCCCGCCGCCCTCCGGACAACTAAGCCGACCCGACCGGGCCTAGGTACGAATCCCATCGTGAACCGTGAAGCAGATGGGTGTCTCCCAAGATGCTGAAACCTCGCTCCAGAAGGCTTCGAGCACGGCGGGTAACAAGCCTCGGGGGGTCCCTGGCAGGCTATAAGGGAGCGAATCGGTGCCCAAATGTCAGGAGACCCGGATGGACGCAGCGATCGAGGTCGAGCACGTAAGCANNACGGTGCCGGCAAGACGACCCTGGTACGGGTGCTTACGACCCTGCTGCAGCCGGATAGCGGGCGAGCCAGTGTTGCCGGTTTTGACGTCAGCAAAGAAGCAAAGACGATCCGGACCATGATCGGGCTCGCCGGTCAGTACG
>PLSY01000001.1 GCA_003164275.1 Acidimicrobiaceae bacterium
TGGCGCTCCTCGAGCACCCCGACCAGTACGCGCTGGTGGCTGCGCTGTCCGAGGACGAGCTGCCCGCAGCGGTCGACGAGATCCTGCGCTACGTGACCCCCCTCCAGCTCCAGGGCCGTCGGACGACCAAGGAGCTCGACCTGCCGACCGGCCCGCTTGCTCCGGGCACCGAGGTCGTGCTCTGCCAGGCGTCGGCCAACCGCGACGACCGGGCCTTCAGCGATCCCGACCGGCTCGACCTGCGACGGGTGCCCGAGAACCCCCAGGTGGCGTTCGGCATGGGGGTCCACGCCTGCGTCGGGAACCAGCTCGCCCGCCTCGAGGGCTCTATCATCTTCACCCGCCTGGCCCAGCGCTTCCCCGAGCTCGAGATGGCCGGCCGCCCGGTCTTCAACGAGAACGTGCGCTTTCGCGGCCTGCAGACCCTGCCGGTCCGGGTGGGGCGCCCCCGGGAGCGCCCTCACGGTGAAACAATTTCTTGACGTACAGTGCATACGATGTTGCACTCCTGCGAGGAGGTGATCGGTCACCCATGAAGCTGGCGAGTTTCCGGACAGTTCACGACGGCCCCCTCCGCGTGGGCCGGCTCGAGGGGGCCGCGCTGGTGGACCTGAGCCCCCTCGTCGAGGGCCCGGCCGGGCCCGCTGCGCCGAGCCCCATGCGCTGCCTCCTGGCCAAATGGGACCAGCTGGTCGACCAGGTCCGCACCGGCTCGCCGGGGGCGATCTTCGATCTGTCCGAGGTGACGCTGCTCGCCCCGGTGCCCGACCCGACCAAGGTGATCGCCGCCCCGGTCAACTACCTCGACCACCAACAGGAGATGTCCGAGGAGGTCCAGGTCAGCGGCCTCGGCGTGTTCTTGAAGGCGCCCTCCTCGCTCCTCGGGAGCGGGGGGGCCGTGCAGATCCCGTACCACGACCGGCGCTTCGACTTCGAGGGCGAGCTGGCCGTCGTCATCGGCCGGCGGACCCGCCACGTCCCTCGCGCCGAGGCGGCCGCCTCGGTGGCCGGCTACACCTGCGCCCTGGATGTGACCATGCGCGGCGGCGAGGACCGCTCGACCAGGAAGTCCTTCGACACCTTCACCCCACTCGGCCCCTGGCTGGTGACCCCCGAGGAGGCCGGCCCCCCGACCGGGCTCGTCCTCGAGACCGTGGCCAACGGCGAGGTGCGTCAGCACGCCTCGGTCGGGGACCTCATCTGGGGCGTCGAGGACTTGGTCGCCTACGCCTCCTCGGTCATGACCCTGGAGCCCGGTGACGTTATTTCCACCGGCACGCCGGCCGGCGTGGGCATGCTGGCCGACGGCGACCGGATCACGGTGACCATCGACCGGGTGGGCACGCTGTCGGTCACCGTCACCGCCGAGGGAGCGACCGCCTGCCCGACGGCCGGGGCCGGTCGGGGCTCGGACCTTACCGCACCGGTGCTGGCCAGGGTCCACCAAGGAGTGCCGTCGTGACGCGCTTTCGGATCGTGGTCGACCGGGACCGGTGCATCTCGGCCGGCCAGTGCGTCCTGACCGAGCCGGCCGTTTTCGACCAGGGCGAGGAGGACGGCATCGTCTGCCTGATCCACCACGAGGTTGGTGAAGACTTCGAGCAGGCGATCCGCACGGCGGCCGAGCTCTGCACTTCCCAGTCCATCCGGATCGAAGAGGTGTCGTGAGCGCCGGGTCGAGGCAGGTCCGGGCGGCGGTCAGCCGCGGGCCGGACAGCCCGCTCGCCTTCGAGGACCTCGAGATCGGAGCGCTGCGCCGGGGGGAGATCCTGGTGCAGGTGGCCAACGCCGGTGTCTGCCACACCGACCTGGCCTGCCACGAGGGCCACATCCCCACCCGGACACCGATCGTGCTCGGCCACGAGGGGGCGGGCACGGTCCTCGAGGTGGCACCGGACGTGACGTCGGTCTCGGTGGGGGACCGGGTGCTCATGAGCTTCACCAGCTGCGGGACCTGCACCAGCTGCCTCGGCGGGGACGTCGCCTACTGCGAGCACGCCCTCGAGCTCAACATGCTCGGGGGCGGGCTGGGTGGCTCGCGCACCTACGAGGGCAGCGACGTGGTCAGCCACTTCTTCGGCCAATCCTCGTTCGCCACCCTCTCGGTGGCCAGCGTGCGCAACGTCGTCGTCGTGCCCGGCGACGCTCCGCTCGAGGTGCTCGCCCCCTTGGGCTGCGGCGTCCTCACCGGCGCCGGCACCGTCTTCAACGCGCTCAGGGTCCGGGCCGGCTCGAGCGTGGTGATCTTCGGTGCCGGGGCCGTGGGCCTGGCGGCGGCCATGACGGCCCGCATCTCGGGCGCCTCGCCCATCGTGGTGGTCGACGTGGTCGAGAGCCGGCTCGAGCTGGCGCAGCGCATCGGCGCCGACGTCGCCCTGGACGGCGACGACCCCGACCTGCTCGACGCCATTGCCCGGGTGACCGGCGGCGGCGGCGACTACGTGATCGAAGCGTCGGGCAACCCGGTGGGCCTCGGGAACGCCCTCGCCTCGGTGGGCCGGCACGGCGTGTGCGCCAGCGTCGGCGCCGTGCAGCGGGAGGTCCCGCTCAACAGCCGGGCGCTGCGACTGAAGGGGGCCTCGGTCCGGGGGGTCATCGAGGGCGACGCCAACCCCCAGCTCCTCCTCCCCCGGCTGCTGGCCCACTTCGCCAAGGGCGACCTGCCGGTCGACCAACTGGTGACGAGCTACGACTTCGCCGACATCAACCAGGCCTTCGACGACGCCGAGAGCGGGAAGGCCATCAAGCCGGTCCTCACCTTCGGCACGACCGCCCACCGCTAGGAGACGCCATGGCACGCGAGATCGTCGACGTCGGGAACCTGATCGCCGGTCACCGGGTGGACAGCCCCGAGCCCTTCGTCGTCGTCGACCCGGCCGAGGCGGACCGGGTGGTGGGGCGGGCCTACGCCGCCGACGCCGGCCTAGTGGACCGGGCGGTCGAGGCGGCTGCCGCGGCCTCGGCGGGCTGGGCCGCCCTGCCCCTGGCCGAGCGGGTGGCCGCCCTGAGTGTGGCAGCGGCCAAGGCCCAGGAGGCCATCAACGGGGGCGAATGGGCCCGGCTGCTCGTGGCCGAGCAGGGCAAGATCCTGCTCGAGGCGGGCTTCGAGGTGGGCCGGGTCGGCGCCCTGGTCGAGGTCTTCGCCACCCTGGCCGAGCGGGCCCTGGCCGACGAGGTGGTGACGGACGACCAAGGGCGCCGGGAGGTCTCCTACCGGCCCTTCGGCGTGGTCGCCGCGGTGACCCCCTGGAATTGGCCGGTGTCGCTGACCATGGGCAAGGTCGTCCCGGCCCTGGTCGCCGGCAACACAATCGTGGTCAAGCCGGCCCCGACCACCCCGCTCACCATCACCTCGATCCTGGCGGCCATGAGCAGCGAGCTCCCCGCCGGCACGTTGAACGTCGTCCAGGGGGGCGGCGACGTGGGCGCCGCCCTGGTGGCGCACCCCATGGTGCGCAAGGTGGCCTTCACCGGGAGCACGGCGAACGGGCGTCGGGTCTACGCCTCGGCCGCCGACGGTGTGCGCAGCCTCACCCTCGAGCTGGGCGGGAACGACCCGGCCGTGGTGCTCGACGACGCCGATCTCTCGCCCGCCACCCTCGACCGGATGCTCCAGGCCATGTTCGTGACCACCGGCCAGGTCTGCTGGGCCATCAAGCGGGTCTATGTCGACCGCCGGCGCCACGACGAGCTGGTCGACGCCCTGGTTGCTCGGCTGGGTTCCTATGTCGTGGGCCCCGGGCTCGATCCCCGGTCCTACCTGGGCCCGCTCCACATCGCTCCCCAGCGGGACAAGGTCAGGGACCTGTTGGCGGGGAGCCGAGCCTCGGGTGCCGAGGTCCACGAGGCGGGCGAGCTGCTGGGCGACCCCGACCGCGGGTACTTCCTGCGACCCTCCCTGGTGACCGGGCTCGCTCCCGACGCCCCCCTGGTGGTCGAAGAGCAGTTCGGCCCGGCCGTCCCCGTGCTGGCCTTCGACGACATCGAGCAGGCGGTCGGGCTGGCCAACGACTCGGAGTTCGGCCTCTGCGCCTCGGTTTGGTCGGCGGACGTCGAGCGCGGCTTCGACGTCGCCCGGCGTCTCGAGGCCGGCCAGGTCTTCGTGAACGCCCATGCGGGGCCCGCGCTCGACTACGGCACGGCCATCGGCGGCATCAAGCAGAGCGGCGTCGGCCGGGAGATGGGGATCCAGGGCCTGCGCGAGTACTGCGAGGTCCGCTCCGTCTCGGACCGGGTCCTGCGCCCGCCGCTCACCCGGAGCCCCAGTGGCTGACCGCCCGGCGGCCGCCGGGCCGCAGGGAACCCGGCCTGCACCACGTCACCCGACGACCGCCCACTGCTCTGAGGAGGCCCGATGATCACCTACCCGCCCGTCCGCATGTCGCCCTTCGAGCCGCCCGAGCTCTTCGGGGTCTTGCGTCGCGACTCGCCGGTCACCAAGGTCCAGCTCAGCGATGGGAGCGAGGCCTGGTTGGTCACCCGCTACGAGGACATCCGGGCCGGCTACGCCGACCTGCGGCTGAGCTCGGTGGCCACCCGTCCGGGCTACCCGCACCTGACGGCGGGCATCGGTGCCTCCAAGCGCCAGGACACCTCGTTCCTCCGCCAAGACCCGCCCGAGCACGACGTGCAGCGGCGGATGGTGGCGCCGAGCTTCTCGGTGCGCCGGGTCGAGGCCTTGAGGCCCAAGGTCCAGCGGATCGTCGACGACGTCCTCGACCGGATGCTCGAAGGGTCTCAGCCCGCGGACTTGATCCAGGCATTCGCCCTCCCCGTGCCCTCCCTGGTCATCTGCGAGCTCCTCGGCGTCCCCTACAGCGACCACGAGTTCTTCCAGGACAAGAGCATGGTCACCTTCCAGCAGAGCGCGACCCCCGAGGACGTGACCGAGGCGGTGGAGGAGCTGAACGCCTACCTGCGCAAGCTGATCACCGCCAAGGCCACCGACCCTGGGGAGGACCTGCTCAGCGACTTGGTGGCCGAGCAGATGGCCAGCGGGTCGCTCAGCGAGGACGAGATCATCGTCATGGCCCGGCTCATGCTGACCGCCGGCCACGAGACCACGGCCAACATGATCGGCCTGGCCACCTTTCTCCTCCTGTACCAGGGCGACATCCTCGACGAGCTCCGGGCTGACCCGGCGCTGGTGCCCGGCGCCGTGGACGAGCTGCTGCGCTACACCTCGATCGCCCACATGTCGCCGGTGAGGGTGGCCAAGGAGGACACCGAGATCGGCGGCCAGGTGGTGCGGGCCGGGGAGGGCGTCATCCTGCCCCTGTCGGCGGCCAACTGGGACGGCGAGGTCTTCCCGAACCCCGACCGCCTCGATATCCGACGGGGTGCCCGGAATCACATGGCCTTCGGCTACGGGCCCCACACCTGCGTCGGTCAGCCGCTCGCCCGCATGGAGCTCCAGGTCGTTGTCGGGACGCTGTTCCCCCGGATCCCGACCATAGCCCTCGTCGACCCGGTGGAGGAGATCCGCTTCAAGTTCGACGGGATCTTCTTCGGCGTCCACGAGCTCCGCGTCACCTGGTGAAGCGGCGGGCGGGTGACCGGCGGGCCGGGACGTCAGCGGCCCAGAGGCACGGCCGGCTCGCCAACCAGGGAACGGTAGGCGGCGGTGGCCTCGGGCTCGAGGGCGTCGTAGGCCTCGGTGAACAGGGCGCTCGCCTGCTCGGCTGCCCAGCCCTCGGGTAGGAGGTGGGCTGGGAGCTGGGGGTCGCGGAACAAGAACAGGCGGTACTCGTGGACCAAGTGCACGCGCTCGACTAGCGCGTTGCCACCCCGGGCCGTCTGCCACGAGGCCAGGCCCTCGGGCGAGCTGTACTTGTCCAAGAAGTCGAGGTAGCGCTGCTGGATGCCGTCGAGGTCCCAGCATCGGGCGACGTACTGGCGGTCCTGCTCGACGTCGCGTGAGCGCGCCACCAGTGTGCTGATCCGCACCGGCTGGTGCCCGGCCCACTCGAGCACGGCGTCGAGCCGGTCGTGCGGGCTGAGCCAGACCGAGGCCGCCAGGGGGCCGAACCCGAGCCAGGCCAGCTGCTTGCGCAGCTGGTCCCGCACGCCCCGGCTCGACTCGGGGACCTCGTAGATCACCGCGTACCACTCCCCGCTCCAGGGCTCGTGGGTGGGCCGGAAGATGCGCTCGTAGCCTTCGTCGAGGAGCCGCCAGGTGCGTTCGGTCGCCCGGTACTGGGCGCGGCCCGCAGAGCGGGTGACCTCGAACCAACCCTCTCGCCGCAACCGAGACATGATTACCCGCAGCGGGTCGGCGGCCACCCCGAAGCACTCGGTCACCGCCGCCAGGTCCTGGAGGGCGATGACCCCGTCGTCGTAACGGACGTAACCCCCGAAGAGGTCGAAGACGAGCGAGCGGTGGTTCATGTCGGTTGCCGCCGCGACGCAGGACGGGTCCGGCCGGCGGACGCTTCGGGTGCCACGACGCCCACGATAGAACACGGCGGGCCCGGACCAGCGCACAGTGAAACATTGCGTTGACGTTCGTGGAGCAATTGTGCTGTAGTACTGCGAGGCGGCTCTCGGTCGCTCGGGAGTCGCCGTGGCCGTTCTTGCGAGGGCACCACCCGGGACCCGTGATGTCGTCGCCCGGCCTAGAGCTCCGGGCGGAGAGGGAGACCCGTGTACGTCACCAGTTTGCACTCGCACAGCCTTCAGGTCCCGGACCTGGCCCTGGCGCTCGACTTCTACCAGGACTTCGGGCTCGTTGACACCTCGACCGGCGAAGTCGCCAGCGTGGCCTGCGAGGGCCGCGACCAGGAGCAGATCCTGCTTCGCGAGGGTGCCGAGAAGCGGCTCCAGGCCGCCACCTTCACGGTGGTGCCTGGGTCGCTGGACGAGCTGGCGGCCCGGCTGGCCGCCGCCGGCCACCCGGCGGTCGAAGGCCTTCCCGCTCGCGAGGCTGGGCTCTGGGTGCGGGACCCCGATGGACTGCTGCTCCAGTTCATCGAGGCCGAGCCTGCCGGGTGGCGGGAGTACCCGGCGCGGCCCCGGAACTTCGACGGGCGGGCCGAGCGGATCGACGACGCCCGCTGGCTGGAGGTGGCCGTCCCGCTGCCGCGTCGGCTGGGTCACGTGATCAAATTCACGCCAGACATGGCGGCCACCGAGCACTTCTACCTCGAGGTGGTCGGCCTCAAGCTCTCCGACCGGGTCGACGGGGTCCTCTCCTTCTGGAACCACGGCCTCGGCGGGGACCACCACCTGTTCGGTGCCATCGCCAGTTCGCACCCGGGCCTGCACCACGCCAGCTTCGAGGTCGCCGACTTCGATGAGATCGGGATGGGCGCCCAGCGCATGGCCGAGAAGGGCCACCACATCCAGTGGGGACTCGGACGCCACACGTTCGGGTCGAACCTCTTCAACTACATCCAGGACCCCTGGGGCAGCTGGGTGGAGTACTTCGCCGACATGGACGTGATCACCTCCGACTGGGAGGGGCGGACCTGGGAGGCCCCGCCGGCGATCTGGGGCCCGCCCCTGCCGCCGCCGTTCATGGCCAACACCGAAGCCACCGGATCGGCCGTCAGCGCCAGCTAGCCGCGGCCGTCGTCCCACCCGTTGCCCTGGAGGGTCCATGTCCGCCTTCGGTCTCGCCAACATCATCGTCGACGGCGCGCCGGTGCTGGCCGCCAGCTTCGACGGCGTGCTCCATCCGGTGCATAACTTGGTCGACGGCGGCCCGAGCAGCTTCGACGAGGCGCTCGAGCGATGGGACCAGTGGGTGGAGGCTATCGAGGTGCGGTTGGACGCCTTCGACCTGCCCGCCGGCCTCGACGCCGCCTCGGCCGACTACCGACCGGCCGGAGCGGCGGCGCCCGTCCTGTGGTGCGCTGGCGCCAACTACACCGACCACGTGGCGGAGATGGGCGCGACCGACATCGTCAAGCGGTCGTTCCACTTCCTCTCGCCCCCGAGCGTGCGCAACACCCACGGAGGCACCGTCGTCCGCCCGACTGGCGTGCAGCAGTTCGACTGGGAAGTGGAGCTGGCCGCCGTCGTGGGTCGGCCGGCCCGCCACGTCTCGGCAGCGGACGCCTTGGAGTACGTCGCCGGGTACACGGTGGCCAACGACGTCTCGGTGCGCGACCCCGACCGGGTGCGTCATCCGATCTTCGGCATGGACTGGACGGCGGCGAAGAACGCCGACGGACTCACCCCCGTCGGACCGGCCGTCGTCCCGGCCCGCTTCGTTCCGGACCCGGGCCACCTGGACCTCGGGCTGACGGTGAACGGCGTGGTGCGCCAGAAGTCGAACACTTCGCGCATGATCGTGGACTTGGCCGAGCAGATCGAGGCCCTGAGCGCCCTGGTCACCCTGCGGCCCGGGGACTTCGTGCTGACGGGCACGCCTGCGGGGACGGCCGCGGGCCACAACGCTGCCTACTTGGTGGACGGCGACGTCATGGTGGCCAGCATCGCCACCATCGGGTCGCTCACCAACGTGGTGGGTTGAGCACCATCTGGGAAGAGGTGGCGTACGCACGAGCACCGGACCGGCGCCGGAGACGGTCAGCCGGGGCGGTGGTGGTGATCTTTGGAAGCACGTTTGGATCGATTCAGCTCACAATCGTCGTGAAGCGCGATTTATAGAACAGAAGAGGGCTGCCATTTCCAGTGCTTAGTGACAGGACTCGTCCTATCACTAACTCGTGGTCACCCGCGTCGTGGATTGAATCGAGAGCGCACTCAATAGTGGCAAGGCACCCATGCAAAATTGGGGTACCGGATACTCCAACATGCCAGCACACTCCATCAAACTTATAACCTCTCGAGACGGCGAACGATAGGCAGAGTTGCTCTTGGTCTTGGGCGAGGATATTGACGCAAAACGCTCCAGCTTTGACCATTCTTGGCCAGCTTGTTGAGGATTTCGCAGGGGCGATTGCGATCATCGGGGGCTGCAGCGAAAGCGCCGCAAACGACTGACATGTGAATCCAACTGGTTGGCCGTCTTCCATCGCTGTGACGATGGTGATTCCAGTGGCAAAGTGACCCAAAGTCTCTTTGAACTTGCCTTCATCAATTTCACTCATAGCGATTCAGTTTCGATGGATCGGTGGCTTGGCTTGGCTTGGCGATTTTCGTACAGTAGATAAAGCTCCTGTGTGCCTCAACGGTCCAGGCCATTTGCAAAGTTATCCGATCGCTGCTCGGTGTGTCCAAGAGTTGACGTCCACCCGATTGGGGTTGGAGCCGGGGTCCTCCGCTGAGGCGGGTCACGGGGTCGCCTTCGGTGTGTAAGTCCAATCACACATCGAACGCAGCCGCAGGTGCACGGCGGCGGTCAGCACTGTGATGTTCCCGGCGGTCACTGAATTGCCCGGTCCGGCTAGGACACGCCGACCGCCAGGGCAGCTTCATGGCCCTCCTTGTACGCCTGCATGGCATTCCTGGGCGCCAGCGCATCGCCGATCACCCGGTAGGGCACACCGAGCCGCTCGAGCACCGGCTGCAGCTCGACGTTCGACACGAGTGGGTTCATTGTCACAATGGTGTCCACGGGGAATTCGTCAACCGTGTCCCCGTTGGCCCGCACCACGGTGGCCACGCCGTCGTCGACCAGGCCGACGATCCCCATGGTGATCACCTGGTGCATTCTCCGGTGGAAGGTCTCCGGCAGCTGGACGCGATGCAGCTCGCCGCCATTGACCATGACCGTCTCGAACGGCGTCACGAACCGCACCTCGGACCCGCGCGCGGCGAGCGCCTCTGCAACGAGCGCACCCTCGTTGGCGCCCACCATGTCGTAGACGAGGACTCGGGACCCGACCCGACCCTCGAGTGCCTCGACCGAGCCGATGGCTCCTGCTTCTTGTGCCCCGGGGAACGCCGACGACGGATCGGCAGAAGCACCGGTTGCCAGGATCACTTCGTCCGGCCGATACTTCCTCAGGAGCTCATCGTCGACGACCACGCCGTGCTCCACTTTCACGCCGCCCTCTGCCAACTCACCGACGAGGTGCTCAACCGAACTGACCAGGGCCGCAGCCGCGGTCAGACCGGCGTAACGCAGCCGCCCTCCGGGCCTCGGACTTGCATCCATGACCGCAACGTCGTGCCCCAACCCCATCGCCACCTCTGCGGCCTTCAGCCCGGCTGGGCCGGCCCCCACTATGAGCAGCCGCTTCACTGAGCTTGTCGACGCGGTCACCAGC
Source organism: Acidimicrobiaceae bacterium (assembly GCA_003164275.1). The sequence continues at coordinate 10,179 of PLSY01000001.1, forward strand.
TCCAGCTCGCGGAGGACCTGCGGGTTGTGGAAGCAGGAGATTTCGGCAAAGCCGGCGAGCTTGCGGTTGACACAGACATTGGCTCCCACACACGGCCGGATGCGCGCTGCCTGCCCCGTCCTGGCCTTGAGCAGGATGTCGGGGTCTGCGATGTGGGCCCTCGTCATGGCCACGAGGTCGCATTGCCCCGAAGCCAGGAGCGACTCGGCGATGCCGACGGAGGAGACCTTGCCTACCCCGATGACCGGAACGTGGGTGTCGAGGGCCTGGCGCAGCCGGACCACGGCGGGGATGTTGGGGGCTTCGCCGAAGCGGTAGTCCGGAATCGCCCTGGCGTAGCTCTCGTTGCCGTAGCCGATGGTCGTGTTCAAGACGTCGATCACGCTCGTGTCGAGGAGCCGGCGCACGTACTGCGCGCCGAGTTCGAACCCCATCCCACCGTCTTCTGGTGACCGGAGGTCGTCGGTGGTGGTGCGGTAACTGATGATCCTGCCGTCCTCGACCTCAGACCTCACTGCGGCCAGCACCTCCCGGGCGAAGAGCGTCCTGTCCTCACCCCAGCGGTCCTGGCGCGTGTTGAACGAGGGCGTGAGCGATTGCTGGATGAGGTAGCCGTGGCCACCGTGGACCTCGACGCCGTCGAAGTCGGCCTGAGCGGCGAACGCCGCGGTCTGGCGGTAAGCGTCCACCATCTGGAGCACTTCGTCGTCACTCATGTGGTGGGCCGTCTCGCCTGCCACCGACTGAACCGGCTCGAAGCCCCACAGGGGCGGCCGGTGAAGATCGTTTTCCGTGCGGCCGAAAAGCCCGAGGTGGGCCAGCTGCATGAGGATGACTGCCCCTTCCGCCTTCACCCGCTCCACGAGCAGCGCGTGCCGATCGAGGTTCTCGGCGGTCTGGACAATCCCCGGGTTGAACCAAGGAGGTTGGGTGATGATGAGTCCCACGCCGCCGGCAGCTCGCCGTCGCAGGTACTCGACGTAGCGATCGGGCGCAGCACCGGGAGTGCGGAAGCTCTCGCTCGCACCGTGAGCCGTGATGACCGCCCGGCACCGGACCTCAGTGTTGCGGATCCTGATCGGCGAGAAGAGGGTCGGCAGACCCGTGACGGCGTGGGAATGGTCAGGCATGTGAACTCCTTCTCGATGCCGTGCGGCTTTTCCTTGGTATCCTAACGATGTTCGGTGAACTGCGGAGGGCTGTCAGGATCGACCCGTGCCCACCGCACCTTCACGGGAGTCAACCTGAGTTGCAGAGTTGTGGGCAGCGTCCCGCGAGGCAACTTCTCAGGCACCGCCGCACCCGTGGCCGCTCTACACCCGGCCCGATTGTGCGGCATCGGCGCCAGTGGTGGAGGAGTTGAGCCGGGCTCGAGGAATCCGATAACCACACATCGCTAGGATCGCGAGGGCCGAAGAGATTGTTGCCGCAGATGGCCCGATCGGCGGGGAAGGATCACGAGATGGCGCAGGCAGGGGGGCTCAGTAAAGAGCGACGTCGTCATCGGGGAGCTCGTGCGCTCGCCCGAGGAACTCGACGAACGATCGGCCCAACTGCGGGGGCCATGGCGACCCGGCGGCTCGGTGGCCTCCGACGAGCGCTACCCGACCGAGCCTGTCAAGTTCTGCATAGCGGCCATCGAAGAGGTCTTCTCTTACCCGGCCAACGGGCTGCAGGTCCTGACTGAGCCCTGACCGGGTTCCCTGTACCCGGTGTCCGGGCGCCGGGATGTCCGCAACCCATCGAGAGACCGGAGGATGCCATGACCGAGCCACCGACGCTGCGACTGGACGGCCGGGTGGCGCTCGTCACCGGGTCCGGACGGGGGATCGGTCGGGAGTACGCCCTGGCCCTGGCCGGACGGGGAGCCGCTGTGGTCGTGAACGACCTCGGCTGTTTGGTCGAGGGCGCTGGGAGCTCGCCCGAGCCGGCCCTGGCCGTGGCGGTCGAGATCGAGACCGCCGGCGGTCGGGCGGTGGCCAGCACGGCGGACGTCTCCACCCAAGAGGGGGCCGACAGTGCAGTGGTGAGCGCCCTCGACACCTTCGGCCGCCTCGACATCGTGATCACCAACACCGGGGTGATCCGGCGTCGTCGCCCCTTCCAGCTGTGGGCGCTCGAGGACTTCGCCCAGGTCTGGCGGCACAGCATGGGTGCCACCGTGGCCACCGTGCGCGCCGCCTGGCCGCATCTCATGGCCCAGGGCTACGGCCGGGTGGTCACCACCACCTCGACGGCCGGGCTCTACGGGCAGATCGAGTCCACTCCCTACTCGGCGGCCAAGGCCGCCGTCTACGGCTTCACCCGCTCCCTGGCGCTCGAGAGTGCCCAGCACGGGATCCAGGTCAACGCCATCGGCCCCGGCGGCTGGACCCGGATGCTCACCGGCATCGTGACCGACCCGGTCGCCGCCGCCGAGCTCCGCACCACCTTGCGGCCCGAGCTGTGCGCGCCGGCGGTTATCTGGCTGGCCCACGAGTCCTGCGACGTCAACGGTCGCGTCTACCAGGCGCACGGCGGGCGGGTGGCCGAGGTGGCGGTGGGCGAGCCCGAGGGTTTCTGGGACCTTGCCATGACACCCGAGTCGCTGGTGGCGGCCAGGGACGAGATCGAGTCCAGGTCGGACTTGGTGTTCCACACTGATTCGTACTCGCATGCCACCCTCCTGCGGGAGGGCTACCACCGCCACGTGTGAGCGGGTGGACGCTCGACGGCACGGCTTGCGCAGCAGGCAAACAGTGTTAGATTTGTTGAGCCGAACAGGGGGTGCGCAGGTGACGACGTTCGACCACCACAGCCCGGAATTCGCCACCGGCTGGAGGGACCTGTACGCGCAGATGCGCACCGAGTGCCCGGTGGCCCACAGCTCGGCCCACGGGGGCTTCTACGCGGTCACCCGCTACGAGGACGTCCGCACCGTGCTGTTGGACTCGAAGACCTTCGTGTGCGGGCGGGACCTCGAGTTCCCCGGCCTGGAGGGGCCGGTCCAGGGCGGCGTTGCCATCCCCTCCATCCCGTTCCGTATGGGGATGATGGAGATGGACGGCGAGCCGGCCCACCGCTACCGGCGGATGATCCTGCCGTGGCTGGCCGCCCGCTCGGTCGAAGAGCAGCAGCCCCGGCTCGACGAGCTGGCCACCTGGCTGCTCGATAGAGCCACCCCGAAGGGCGAGATCGACATCGTTGATGATCTGGCCAACCCGCTACCGGCGATCGTGACCCTCGACCTGCTCGGCCTCCCGCTCGAGCGCTGGCAGACCTACGCCACGGTGCTGCACAGCGCCGCCTACCTCGAGCAGGGGTCAGCCAAGGCGCTGGTGGCCCTCCGGGCCGAGCTGGCCGAGACGATCGAAGAGCGGCGGGCCGAGGTGACCACGCCGACCTGTGCCGTCGACGCCCTGCTGCTGGCCGAGGTCGACGGCCGTCGGCTCACTACCGACGAGGTGACCGAGCTCGTGTACATGTTGCTGAACGGGGGTGTGGACACCTCGACCGCGGTGATCGCCCACCTCTTCCTCCGTCTCGACGAGCACCCGGCCGAGCGCCAGGAGCTGTTGGCCCATCCCGAGAGGATCCCCGCCTACATCGATGACATCGTGCGGTGGATGACCCCGGGCACCGGCGTGGCCCGGACGGTGGCCGTGGAGACCGAACTGCACGGTGTCCGCCTCCACCCCGGGGACCGCCTGTTCCTGGCCCTCGGCGGGGCCAACAACGACCCGGAGGTCTTTCCCGACCCCGACCTTGTGACCACCGAGCCGAGGGAAGTGCCGAACCTGGCCTTCGGTACCGGTGCCCACCGGTGCGTGGGCGCCTCGCTGGCCGGGGCTGAGATCGCCACCCTGGCCCGCCACGTGCTCGACCGGATGCCCGACTATCGCATCGACCGGGCAGCCGTCGTGGCCTACCCGACCATCCCGGCGGTGGCTGGTTACATTGCCATGCCGGCGACCTTCGCCCCGAGCCCGACCGTCGGAAGCGTCGATCCGGGATCGCTCCCGCCCGCCCGGGAGTTCGGCGCGGCGGCCCGGCTGGCCGACACCGTCCGCTGAGCGGCCCGGGCGCTCAGCGGAGCTCGAGGGCCCACAGGGCGGCGTTGACCACCGCCCCGGCGTCGAGGTCGAACTGACGGTAGAGGTCGGCAATGGTGCCCGACTGGCCGAACTCGTCCACGCCGAGCGGCACCGCACGCGATTTCTCGAGGAAATGGCGCTCTATATCAATGACTTTTCCATNNCCACGCCGAGCGGCACCGCACGCGAGCCATGGACGCTCCCGAGCCAGGCCATGGCGTGGGATGCGGCGTCGTGCACGGTCACGATCGGGATGCCCGGCAGGAGCAGCGAGGAGACGTAGGCAGTGGGGGGCATGGCCCCGACGTCGCGCAAAGGGCTCCGCAGCCGTCGCGCCCACTGGGTGTAGAGGCGA
>PLSY01000426.1 GCA_003164275.1 Acidimicrobiaceae bacterium
CAGAACGACATCGTGAAGGAGTACCTGTCCCGGGGGACCTTCATCTTCCCGCCGCTGCCCAGCCGGCGGCTCATCGTCGACACCATCGCCTACACGGTGCGCAACGTGCCCAAGTGGAACCCCATCAACGTGTGCAGCTACCACCTCCAAGAGGCCGGGGCCACACCCTCCCAGGAAGTGGCTTACGCCCTGGCCACGGCGATCGGGGTGCTCGACGCCGTACGCGAGTCTGGCCAGATCCCACAAAGCGAGTTCTCCTCGGTGGTCGGGCGGATCTCGTTCTTCGTCAACGCCGGGGTCCGGTTCGTTGAGGAGACCTGCAAGATGCGAGCCTTTACCGATCTGTGGGATCGGGTGTGCACGGAGCGCTACGGGGTCACCGACCCCAAGCTCCGACGCTTCCGCTACGGCGTCCAGGTCAACTCGCTCGGTCTGACCGAGGCCCAGCCCGAGAACAACGTGCCCCGCATCGTCCTCGAGGCACTCGGGGTAACCCTGTCCAAGCGGGCGAGGGCGAGGGCCCTGCAGTTGCCGGCCTGGAATGAGGCCCTCGGGCTGCCACGCCCGTGGGACCAGCAGTGGTCGCTGCGAATCCAGCAGATCCTGGCCTTCGAGTCCGACCTCCTCGAGTACGGCGACATCTTCGACGGCTCGGTGGTCATCGAGAACAAGACGGCCGAGGTCGCCGAGGCCTCGTGGGCCGAGCTCCAGGACGTGCTCAGCCTGGGAGGCGCCTTCGAGGCCATCGACGAGCTGAAGTCTCGGCTGGTAGGCAGCCAGTCCGACCGGGTGCGCCGCATCGAGACCGGCGAACTCCAAGTGGTCGGGGTCAACTGCTTCACCGAAACGGCCGAGTCCCCCCTCAACCCCGAGGCCGAGGACGGCACCCCGGCCATCGGCAACATCATGCGGGTCGATCCGGCCGTCGAGTCCGAGATGAAGGCCGATGTGGCGGCCTGGAGAGCGGCCCGCAATTCGGTGGCCACCGGGCGGGCCCTCGACGACCTGCGACGGGCGGCCGAGGGCATCGACAACATCATGCCGGCCACCATCGCCTTCGCCCACGCTGGTGGGACCACGGGCGAGTGGGCCGGCGCCCTGCGCCAGGTGTTCGGCGAGTACCGGGCACCGACCGGGGTCAGCGGCGGGGTCGGCCATCGCGGCTCCGAGTTCCGGGCCATCGCCGCCCGTTCCAAGTTGATGGCCGACCGGGCCGGCGGCCCACCGAAGCTCCTGGTGGCGAAGCCCGGGCTCGACGGCCACTCGAACGGGGCAGAGCAGATCGCCGTCGCCGCCCGGGACGCCGGGTTCGAGGTGATCTACCNNTTCGAGGTCGTCTATCAGGGCATCCGGCTGTCCCCGGCGGAGATAGCCGCGGCGGCTCGCGACGAGGACGTCGACATCGTCGGCATCTCGATCCTTTCGGGCTCGCACCTGGAGCTGGTTCCCGAGGTGGTCGACTGTCTCCGGGCCGCAGGGGTGGAGGCCCCGGTGGTGGTCGGCGGGATCATTCCCCCAGAGGACGCCGACATCCTGGTCGGCAAGGGGGTGGCCAGGGTGTACACGCCGAAGGACTACGAGATAGGCCAGATCATGGACGACATGCTGACACTGGCCGAAGCGCACCGGGCGTCCGTCAACGAGGGACCCTGAAAAAGGCCTGGGTTCCACCCCCCGGGAGCCTCGACCGGCTACCTTCCCGACGTGTCCACTCGACGAAATCCGATGGCCGGAATCCTCTCGGGGCCGATTGACGCTCCACCAGAAGACCGCCTGAAGAAGGTCTTTCCCCAGGTGCAGAGCATCATCGGCATGACGGTCACCCATCGGGCCAGCGGTTTCAGCGGCATCCTGGTCAGGATCGAGGGCGGCGGAGTCGAGATCAGGGGCCGCACCGGCCAGGAGCGGGTCTTCCGACAGTCACCCGGCGCCTTCATGGTCGACGGGCGGGCGGTGACGCTGGTTCGAGTCGCTTCAGCCAAGGACCCGGGTCCCGGGTCCGGCATCACCGCCTCCGGTTCGGTGGCGGTGGCCGACGCCACAGCCCGGGTGGCCAGGGCTGGCAGGCTGCTCGTCGAAGGCGTCCACGATGCCGAGCTCGTCGAGCGGGTGTGGGGTGACGACCTGCGAATCGAAGGCGTGGTGGTCGAGAGGCTCGACGGCATCGACCACCTGGCCGGCGCCATCAAGGCCTTCCGTCCCGGGCCGGCCCGCAAGCTCGGGGTCCTGGTCGACCATCTGGTCGAGGGGAGCAAGGAGTCAAGGATCGCCCGCCACCTTCGACACCCGCAGGTCCTGATCACCGGGACGCCCTTCGTCGACGTCTGGGAGGCGGTGAAGCCGTCGGTGCTGGGCATCGAGGCGTGGCCCCGGATCCCGATGGGACTCGACTGGAAGACCGGTGTGTGCGAGGTGCTGCAGTTCGGTGACCCACCGACCACCTGGCGCCGCATCCTGTCGTCGGTGCGGAGCTATGCCGACTTGGATCCCGCGCTGGTCGGGGCGGTCGAACGCCTCATCGACTTCGTCACCGACCCGACCTGACAGCCGCCGACTCAGGCCCAGGGTCGGTTGCGACGTGAGGCGGGCTGCCTGGCCCACCATCGGCCGCTGAACCTCCACGCCGGAGGCTTGGCTTCCGCCTCTTCGACGAGCACCCGGGGCCGGGGACATGCCTGGTCGATGGCGGCGGCCAGCACAGCGAGGACCTCGGTTTCGATCTCGGGGCGGACGGCTATCCCCGAGTCCCCCGGGCTCGACACGGCGTCGGTCATAGCGGCATGTTCCCGTGCTTGCGCTTGGGCAGATCCTCACGCTTCGACACCAAAAGGGCCAGGCTCCGCACCAGCACGCGGCGTGTCTCGGCCGGGTCGATGACGTCATCCACATAGCCTCGCTCGGCCGCCGCATAAGGATTGGCATACCGCTCGGTGTACTCCTCGACCAACTCCTTGCGCCGACCAACCGGGTCGGCGGCCTCAGCCAGGTCTCGACGGTAGACGATCTCAACGGCACCCTCGGGACCCATGACCGCCAGTTCGGCGGACGGCCAGGCGTAGGCAAGGTCGGCGCCGATCGACTTCGAGTTCAT
>PLSY01000213.1 GCA_003164275.1 Acidimicrobiaceae bacterium
GGCCCGAAGAAGGGAAAGCCGAACCCGGTCAACGCGGCCGTGGTCGATGCGGTGCTGGGGATCGCCGACGAGACCGGCAGCACCGCCGTTCAGGTCTCCCTGGCGTGGCTGCGTCACCGGGACTCGCTGGCTCCGACAGCCCTGGTCCCGATCGTCGGCCCACGTTCCCTGGTCCACCTGGAGCATTACCTGCGGTCTCTGGAGTGCGAACTCGACGAGCGGCACTACCGGCATCTGGACGAGGTCAGTGCGGTCCGGATGGGCACTCCGCACGAGGACGTCGCAGCTGCTCTAAGCCACGGCTTCGACGGCGACCGCACCTCTCTCGAAGCTCTCCCAGTTCCCGTGATCTGATTGCCATCGCACGTGGCCCGCACGTGTGGCTGAAGTGTTGTTCCGGGCGCATGCAATTGGAGCAAGCACAATGGTGCCCGGCCGCATCGCCAAGTTCACATAATCGCCCTCAGGGCCTGGCAAATGGCCCTCGCCGATCAGGCGGAGGACTATCAAATCAGCAAACGTGTCGTCCGAGAGATCCATCGCGGCCCCGTCTGGGCGTCCCGCAGGCCGAACGCTCTGCGACGACATCGACAGGCTCTGCGCATGCTGTTCGAACATGACCGGAAGTGGATCGGCCAACGAGATTGCCCGACTCCGTTATCGGAGTCGGGCATCATGGCCGAATCCTTGAGGACTCCTTCGTCGGAAATCGAGGCAGCCGTGACCGTGTCTACGTCACGCTGTCGATATCGGCGAGCACCGCCGGCAGGCCAACGTCGAGCATCTTCTTTCGAACGGGACCGAGCACCAGCTTGGCCAAGAGGAATCCTCCGATGCCGGTGAAACCCATGTGCTCGTAGGTGAAGCGGGTGCCGTCTTCGTGGGGCTCGATCCGGTAGGTGACCTCTGTTGGTTCGCCGTTCTCATCGCCGACCCACGAGTAGCGCAACAAAGACGGTTGGTTTGCTTCCAGCACCTCGCATTCGACGATCCCACGCCAGCCTGGCATCGGTTTCCCTACGAACCTGAAGTGGGTTCCGACTGTGGGTGAAAAGCCTTCCGGCCGGCCTCCCCGACCGGTCGAGGTCCACAGCGGGACGAGTTCGGGGTCGGTCAACGCTCGCCAGACTTTCGCGGGGGATTCCGGGTAGTGGCGGGTGATATTGATTTCGCTCATCGAAGGCTCCCGTGGATGGGGAAGGTGGTGATCGCTCTCCTAGTTCTTATAGTAACAGTATTTATCCTGTGACTATACTAAAGTGGAGAATATGAGCAAGCGAACGGTGAACTGGGCGCGGCTGCGCTCCCCCGAACCCGGCGATCCAGACACCGCGAGCCTGAGGGACCGCAAGAAACGTCTGATGCGTCAACAGCTCTCCGACACGGCGACCGAGATGTTCCTCGACCGCGGCTTCGACGCGGTACGGGTGGTGGACGTCGCCGAAGCCTGCGGCGTATCCGAGAAGACGGTCTACAACTATTTCCCCACCAAGGAGTCCCTGATCCTCGACCGCTGGGACACCACGATGGGCTCGTTGCGGACCGGCCTCTCCGACCCCGCCGTCTCACCGGTCCAGGCCGCGCTACAGATCTTGGCCGACGAACTGGGCGGCTTGATTTCCTGGCTAATGGCGCAAGACGACCCGGTCGCGGCTTGCACGTTGTTCCACCGGTTCGGGGCCATGATCAGGACCACACCGGCGCTGCGGGCCCATCAATATGACGTGACTGAACAGCTCATCGCCGTGACCGCTGAGATCTTGGCCGGGCGGACAGGAACGCTTTCTGATGATCCCGAGCCACAGATCGCAGCAACCGCTCTGGTCGGGCTCTGGCGCGTCCAGTCCGAGAGCCTGCGGAGAAACTTGGACGGCGCCCACGTACCTGCTGTTATTCATCAGGTCGTCACCGACGACGTCGAGCGTGCAGCCCAGCTCATCGAAACCGGGTTGCATTCGTTCGGGCAGGTCGACCGCCCCAAATGACGAACGTCATCCGCCGCCATGGCCCCAGTGTCGCCGATGGGACAGGTCGCCACCAGGCCGGCGGGTGGCGGAACCTACCTCGACCGGCCCAGCGACTTGCGCCAGGGTAGCGGTGAACCTTCAAGGTCCAGCGATCTCGGCCCTGGGGTCAGCTCCCGAAGTCCGACGGCTGATCCGTCAGAAGCCAGACATCCCCGGTTGGACCCCAACAGGGAGACCGATCGAGCGGGTCGAGTGGGCGTCTTCTCAACCAGCCCGTTATGCCGCCCGCAGTCGAGGGAAGACACGATTGGCAACCTCGTGGATGATGGCTATCGCCTGTTCAGCAGAGACCTCCTCGTTCGGGTCAGCAGGAGCTGACTCCAATTCAATGTCAAGTTGAACGGCAAAGGAGATGCACCCGGCGACGATCGCCTTACCGAGCCCGGAGAAGAATTGATCAAGGGCGTTCACTTGCAGCAGATACTTTGGGACCGGTAGCGGTGTGATGTCAGGCCACTCACCTGGGTGCCGCGGGCTGTCGAGCGCGAAGACTGATGTGAATGTACGAGCGGAAGCGTCCCGCTCGGTGAATGGGGCGCCGAGGCTCCACACTTCCCGCAGCGTCGCCAACAGTGAAGTGTGTCGATACTCCTCGGTGAAAATCGACTGTTCCGCGACCCACGGTGATACGACTACAGCTGGAACCCGGTAGCCCGAGCGGTCGAACTGGAAATTGCACTGACCTACCGGTTTGGAAAGCTCGGGTGATGGCACCCGGGGCGGCGGTACGTGGTCGTAGGTACCCCCGGGCTCATCGAAACTGACCAGAAGGGCAGTATTCAGGTAGTTCGAACCTTCCTGCGAGTACGCCGTCCGAACTGCACTGTAAATCTGCCCCAGGAACGCCTCTCCAGCGAGCACGGACGATGGTGGGTCCACGGGCAGGTGCACCCCTTGGATCATGGCCATTCCGGCTGCTGGGTGATAATCATTGTGCCCCGAGATGAGTGCCGGCTCGATCAGGGAAAAATCGGGCAGCGTTCCGTTTGCGGCATCTTCGAGGAATTCAGAGAAAGGGACGATGTTCGTGGCAAAGCGATCTTTGAGTCGCGGGGCACTGATCAACCCAGTGAATGAGATGGGACTGGGTTCGAGCACGTAGACCTTCCAAGTCTTCCCATGCTGTTCGAGGCGATTGAAGATGGTCTCGGCACTGTTGTGTTCAATGAAGTTTGAGGTGGGAGCATTGTTCACAAAGCCTGACGAGGTTCCGGCCACCCAGAAGGATCGGTTCATGAAGGTCTGTGAGGGCACTTCGCTGAACCAGTGGTCGAACACTCCGAATCCACGCGCCAGTCCGTTGAGAACCGGAACCTGCTCAGGTGAGTAACCCGTCATGATCTGCGCATACTCGTCGTAGGTCGGTTGGCGTCCCATTTGAGC
>PLSY01000240.1 GCA_003164275.1 Acidimicrobiaceae bacterium
GTGGCGGCTGTAGTTCTCCACCCCGCTGCACACCCCGGTCTCGGCCAGCATCTCGAGGTCGTACTCGGTCCGCATGCGCAGTCGTTGAGCCTCGAGGAGCTTGCCCCCTTCGCTCAGCTCCTGGAGCCGACCCCGGAGCTCGTTCTCGATGCTGATGACCGCTTGTTGGATGCGCTCCTCCCCACTGCCGTAGTGGGTGTTGGCGAAGACCACGAGCTCGTCGATCTCGTCACCGATCTCTCCGGTCATGACGTCGAAGGGGCGGATTCGCTCGACGGTGTCGCCGAAGAACTCGACCCGCACCGCCTGGCTCTCGTAGGCCGCATGGATCTCCAAGGTGTCCCCACGGGCACGGAACTGGCCACGGGACAAGGTGATGTCGTTCCTCGAGTACTGCAGCTCGACCAGCCGGCGCAGCAGGCCTCGTTGATCGTGGACCTCGCCGGGACGCAGGGCGATTATCCGGTCGCGGTACTCGCTCGGCGAACCGAGGCCGTAGATGCACGACACCGAGGCGACCACGATGGTGTCCGGCCTGAGCAGGAGGGCCGAAGTGCAGGCGTGCCGCAGCCGGTCGATCTCGTCGTTGATNNTCGTAGTAGGAGACGAAGTACTCGACCCGATTGTGGGGGAAGAACTCTTTCAGTTCGGCGGCCAACTGTGCGGCCAGGGACTTGTTGGGCTCGATGATCAAGGTGGCGCGCTGGACGGCCTCGATGGTCCAGGCGATGCTGGCCGTCTTTCCGGATCCGGTGATACCGAGCAGTGTCTGGAATCGGTCACCGCGATCGAGGCCCTCGACCAGCCCGGCAATGGCCTGGGGCTGGTCACCGGCGGGGCGGAAGGCGGAAACGACTTCGAAATCGGGCACGAGTTCGATCGTACCGGGAGGGTGCTACAACGGGTCCGATCGAAGTCCCGGTCCGAGCGCGCTCAAGGGGCGGGTACGGACTCCGGGTCTGACTCGCCGCTGGCGGCGTTACGCAGGGCGACCAACGTCTCCCAGACCCGGTCGACCTGGACGGCCAGGTCCGATCGGGTCTGCGAGTTGTCGATCACCACGTCGGCTCCGGCCAACCGTGTCTCCCGGTCGGCCTGGGAGCCGATGCGGGCCTCTGCGTCCTCCCTCGACATGCCCCGGAGCCTGACCAGTCGATCGAGGGCCACTTCGGTCGGGATGTCGACCACGATGACGATGGCGAGGTCCAGGGTCTCACGGTGAATACTCCGCAGCAGCGGGATGTCCAGCACCACGATCTCGTCGGTCCCGCCGTAGCTATCCTTCCTGGTCAACATCTCGACGCCGATGGCCGGGTGGGTGATGGCATTCAGGTCGGCCAAGGCCTCGGGGTGTCCGAAGACGGCGGCGGCCACTTTCGGCCGGTCGATCGTCCCGTCGGCGGCGATGATCTCCTCCCCGAACCGGTCGATCATGGGCTGGTAGGCCGGCCCCCCGGGGGCTACGACCTGGCGGGCAATGAGGTCGGCGTCGACGAGCTTCGCTCCATGTTCCACCAACAGGTCGGCGACCGTCGACTTGCCGGCCCCGATGCCACCGGTCAGCCCGACTACGAGCATGCCTTCCCCCCCTCAGCCGTGTCGACGGGGCCGTGAGGCGGTGGCGAAGAGCACCATGGTGGTCGGGTCGACGTCATCGGTGACAAAGAAGTCATCGGCGGTGATGCCGGTCGCTCCCCCCGAGTCGCCTCGGGCGATGAGCTTGTAGGCGATGGGCAGGATTCGGGTGTAGAAGCCGACGTACCACGATCGGGGAATCTTGTGCCTGATGTCGAACACGTCGAGGCGGAGCACCTTGTTGGCCGTCACCCGCCTGGCCGTGAAATCGGCCTTGACCGGTGCTACGGCGTCGAGTCCCTGGACGGTCACATCGTGGAAGTGGCGACTGAGCGTCTCGGAAAGCTCTGTCGGGTCGAAGAGATGGATGTGAAAGGGGTTCTCGAAGTCGGCGGTGGCGTTGGGGGTGAGGAAGAAGACGGTTCCATCGTCGGCCAGGACCCGAGACAGCTCACGGACGTGGCGCTCAGGGTCGTCGAAGTGCTCGATCAGATGTGACGAACAGGCCCAGGAGAAGCTGCCCTCGCCGAACCCGAGGGACAGGGCATCCATCTGTGAGACGAGCAGGCCCTCGTTCCCCCAGCGCCCCAAGGCTGTCGTGACCGCATCTGGCGAGTAGTCGGCGCCGACCACCACCCTGTCGTCGGCCAGGAACCGGGCCGACTCGAACCCCTGCCCGCAGCCGACGTCGAGCATGGTCCCCGGGCCGAGGCGCTCGATCACGCTGCGGTAGCCGGCGGCGTGGAGGGCGAGCAACGAGTCCGGGGTCACCCCCTCCATGGGCCGCTCGCCGGTCAGGCGCTTGATCGCCGGCTCGGTCGACCTCGGTGTCGTCATTCGTGCTCCCTGGGCGTCAAAGGCGGTGGTTCGACCCGCTGGGCTGTGATCCCCTGGCGGCTGCTCGGTTGTTTACACTACCGATCACTCGTGCCGGATCCCCAACCTTCCTCCTTCGCGCCCACGGGCCGGGCCTCGGGCCCGGCCCCGGGCCTGTACGCCCGCTTGCGGTCGCCGAGCCGGCTCCGATCGTTCGTCGACTACGCAGCCATGGCGCTCGTGGCCTTCATCCCGATGCTGGCCTCCCAGCCGGGCACGGTGACCGACGACACCAAGACCTACCTATACCTCGACCCCGGACGCTACGTTCGCCAAGCCGTCTCAGCGTGGGACCCGAAGGTCGGTCTCGGAACCGTCACCCACGAGAACATCGGCTACCTGTTGCCCATGGGCCCCTTCTACTGGGTCATGGCCGAGCTCCACGTGCCGTTGTGGGTGGCCCAACGACTGTGGATGGGATCCCTCCTCTTCGCCGCCGGAGCCGGCGCCCTCTACCTCTGCCGGCACATCGGGCTGTCCGGGCCGGGCCGCTACGTCACCGCCCTCGCCTTCACCTTCACCCCCTATGTCCTCCAGTACTCGGGGAGGATCTCAGTCATCCTCATGCCCTGGGCCGGCCTGCCCTGGATGATCGCCTTTGTCGTGCTCGCCCTTCGACGCGGGGGGTGGCGCTACCCGGCCCTCTTCGCCCTGGTTGTCGCCCTGGTCAGCGGCATCAATGCCAGCTCCATCCTCTACGTGGGGATCGCCCCGGTCCTATGGCTCCCCTATTCGGTGATCATCGCCAAAGAGGCCACGTGGAAGAGGGCCTGGGGGGTGGCATGGAAGGTGGGGCTGCTCAGTGCCCTCGTGTCGCTGTGGTGGGCCGTCGGGCTCCAGATCGAGGCGGCGTACGGCGTCAACGTGCTGAAGTACACCGAGACCGTGCCGACCACCAGCGGTGCCTCGTTGGCCTCGGAGATCGTTCGGGGACTCGGCTACTGGTACTTCTACGGCACCGACCGGGTCGGGAACTGGACCCAGTCGTCGGTCCAGTACACCCAGAACCTGTGGCTGATCGTGGCGAGCTTCGTGGTGCCCGCCCTGTGCTTCACCGCCGCCGTCTTCTCCCGCTGGCGGCACCGGGCCTACTTCGTCCTCATCACCGTGGTGGGCATGGTGCTGGCCGTCGGCCCCAATCCCTACTCCGACCCATCGGCCGCCGGCTCGGTGCTGAAGGCCATCATGGTCGACACCACGGCCGGGCTGGCCATGCGATCGACCGACCGAGCGTCCCCCGTGGTCATCTTGGGCCTCGCCGTGTTCCTCGGGGCCGGGGTCAGTGCCGTCACCGCTCGGGTCCGCGGCCTCGGCCTGGCTCTCGGTGGCGTCGCCGTCGTGGCCATCGCCGCGGCCTCGACGCCTCTTTGGACCGGCGCCATCATCGCCACGGGGTTCACCCAGCCGGCCACGCCCCCGCTCTACGTCCGCCAGGCGGCAGCCGCCCTCAACACGTCCCACCCCGGGACACGGGTCTACGCCCTCCCCGGCAACAACTTCGCCGCCTATCGGTGGGGCGACACCATCGATACCGTCTATCCCGGCCTCATGACCAGGCCGTTCATCACCCATGAGGAGCAGATCATGGGGTCGATCCCGACCGCCGACCTGCTCCAGGCCCTCGACTCGCCCCTCCAGGACGGCGTCGAGGACTGGAATGCACTGGCCCCTGTCTCGTCGCTCATGAGCGCAGGCGACGTCCTCGTCCAGTACGACCAGGCCTACGAGCGCTACGGGACTCCTCTGCCCCTCCAGCTGGCCTACGACCTCCAGGTCACCCCAAAGGGCCTGTCCGACCCCGTCTCCTACGGCAAGCCCCGACCCAATGTGGCCAAGATCCCCGAGATCGGCGAGGAGTCCCTCGGCCTGCCGGAGAACCTGGCGTGGCCGGCTCCCCTCGTCTCCTATACCGTCGACGACCCGCGTCCCATCATCCGGGCCGAGTCGACCTCGACCCCACTGATCATCGACGGCAGCGGCTCGGGAATCGTCAACTCCGCCTCGGTGGGACTCTTGGCCGGCAACCCGACCATCCTGTACGCCGGCACGCTCGACACCGACCCGAATCTCCGGCGCCAGACCCTGTCCAAGCCGGCGGACCTCGTCGTCACCGACACCAACCGCAAACAGGGCTACCGCTGGAACTCGCTGTCCGACAACACCGGCTACACCGAGACGGCCAGTCAGGCGCCCGACACGTCCGACCCGAGCGACGCACCGATCGTCCTGTTCCCGGGCGCGCCGGCAGACTCGCAGACCACAGCCGACCTGCTCGGCATATCGTCGGTCACCGCCTCCTCCTACGGCTCTTCGATCTCCTACCTCCCCGAGGACCGGCCATCGGCGGCCATGGACGGGAACACCCAGACCGCCTGGCTCGACGACTCCCTGGCCCAGCAGCTCGGCCAGTGGTGGCAGGTGGTGCTGCAAAAGCCCATGACCGGCCACTCCATCACCCTCGTCCAGCCCCAGACCGGTGACCCGGACCGCTACATCACCAAAGTCACGTTGTCCTTCGGCGGCGGCAAACGCGTTCCTGTCACCCTCGGTCCCGCCTCGCTGAAGGCCACCGGGCAGGTGGTCGACTTTCCGACCCGTAGGTTCTCGACGCTGCGGATCACGGTCGACGGTGTCTTTAACACCAGCCCGAACACGCCGCTCCTGTCCCAAAGCTCGGTGGGCTTCGCTGAGGTGGTCATCCCGGGGATCACCGCAGACGAGACCATCTCGATGCCGACGGACCTCCTGCGGTCGGCAGGCACCGCGTCCCTGGTCGATCGGCTCAGCCTGGTCATGACCCGCCTGCGTAGCGCTGGGTGGCCGCCCAGGACCGACGTGGAGCCCACGCTGGCCCGCACCTTCTGGCTTCCGACCGGGCGGACCTTCACCCTGGCCGGGCAGGCCCGGATCTCGGCCCTTGTTCCCGACGACGAGATCGACCGCTTGGTCGGGCGGCACGGGTCCGACCACACCGGGGTCGTCGCCTACTCCCTCGGGCGACTACCCGGGGACCTGAAGGCGGGAGCCATCCAGGCCGTCGACGGCAATCTGGCGACAGCCTGGCAACCCGGGTTCGGCGCCACCCACCAGGCTGGGCAGTGGTTGGAGTACGACCTGGCCAAACCGATCACCTTCGACCACCTGGACCTGCAGGTGGTGGCCGACGGCCAGCACTCGATTCCGACCAAGGTGACCGTGACCGCCGACGGAAAGAGCGAGACGGTCGCTCTCCCGTACATTCCCACGGGATCCAAGCCCGGCGCGGTGGTGAGCGCCCCGATCAGCTTCCCCGCTCTCACGGGTCGCAACATCCGCATCACCTTCGACACGGTGCGAGACAACTACACGGTCAACTATAAATCCAACGTGCGGATCGCCGAGCCGCTCGGGATTGCCGAGGTGGGGCTCCCTGGGGTCCACGCCGCTCCGCTGCCGGCCACTATCCCGACATCGTGTCGCGACGATCTCTTGACGGTCGACGGCAAGCCCTTGTGGGTCTCGGTCACCGGTACGACGGCTGTCGCCCTCGACCGAGGGGCCCTCGACGTGTCGCTGTGCGGCCCCGACGCCAAAGGACTGGCCCTCGGGCCCGGAGATCACACCGTCCGCTCGGCCACCGGCCAGAGCACCGGCTTCGACATCGACCAACTTGCCTTTGACTCGGCCCCCGGGGGCGGTCCGAACACCCTCGCCGACCCCTCCACCCTGGCGTCCCCTGCAGTGGCGCCAGCTCCGGCCGTCAAGGTGGTCCGCCAGACGGCGACCACCGTCAACCTCTCCCTCACCGGGCTCTCCGCCCGCGCCGGGACCCCGATCAACCTGGTCCTCGGCGAGAGCGTCAACGCCGGGTGGACAGCGACGGTGTCGGGCGGCCCCGATCTCGGGCACTCGTTCCTCATCGACGGATTCGCTAACGGCTGGCGGCTCGACCCGGCGACGCTCGGCTCGGCTATCCACGACGGGACGGTCTCGGTGGTGCTCCGTTGGCAGCCGCAGCGGCGGGTCAACATTGCCTTGGTGGTGTCGGCCGCGGCGATCATCGCCTGTGTGATCCTTGCCCTGTGGCCGGTTCGCAAGCGCCGGCGCCACGGCCGCCACGCGGCGGGGGCAGCCGCCTCAGCAGAAGTCGTGGGCGATGACGGCACCGCCGCCGGTGTCAGCGCTGCGGCCGTCGGGGAGCCCCACCTGGCCGTTCCCTTCCAGGCGGAGGCCCGCAGGCTGTCGGTCGCCATGTCCCTGCTCACCGGGGTGATCACCGGAGCGGTGGCTGGGGCCATCGCCTCGCCTGTTGCCGGCCTGGTCGTTGGCGCGGCCACCATCGTGGTCCTGTTGGTCCCCCGCCTGCGCATCGTGCTGGGCCTCGGGGCCATCGCCGGGATCGTGGCCTCCGGTGCCTACGTGGCCATCCATCAGGCCCAACTGCACGTGGTGGCCAACGGAACGTGGACGATGTCCTTCTCCGTCGCCGCCCAACTGGCCTGGGCAGGCGTGGTCTTCCTGGGCGCCGACGCGGTGGTCGACGTCATCAGCCACCGGCGCCCACCCCGAGACCGGCCACCGGAGGACCAGCTCGCCGATCGGTAGGGGGGTCACGGATGGTCGCTCGGCCGTGTTCTGTCGGCCGCGGGATCCCCCCACCAACCGTCGCGCCGGTCGGACGAAGCCACTGCCTGACCCTCTAACGGGGCACTGGCGGATTCGTCGACCTTTCCTCGCCCGTCCCCGGCCGGCCCGAGGCTCAGCGGTCGGCTGCGACCCGCCGGTCGGCCTTGGACCTGCTCGGGCGCTCAGGCATCCAGCGTGGCCGGCGGTGTTTGTGGTGGATGAGGATGAAGGCCACACCCATGGCCAAGGCCAGCGCGGCCTGGCTGGCCAGGTCGGCCCGGGCGGTGGTCACGATGTGGCCGCCGGCCAGGGCGATGAGGGCGACGGCCATGGCCGATCCGCCGGCCAAGAGGATGACGATCCAACGCGATCCGGTGCCGAAGAGATAGTTGGTCACGAGCACCGAGAACGACAGGCAGATCATGGCCAGGACCAACGTGGCAAAGGCCGGCGCAGCCTTCGCCAGCTTGGCCGAGAAGACGAGGGTCAAGAACTTGGCCGGGACGAACACAGAGATCCCGAGGAGGACGACAGCCGGTACGGCCAGGAAGATCAGCGTCACACCGAGCTGGCGGATGGCGTGGCCCCCGTTGTTCCACCGGATGGTGGCCTCGGGCAGGAGGTAGGCGCCGAGGGCCAGGGCTCCGAACACGAGGGCCTTGGAGGCCACCGAGATGGCGGCGTACGAGCCCACGTTGGCATGGTCGAGGCGCCCGAGGATGATCACGTCGACGTTCTGGAGCAACCCGAGGAGAGCCAGGCCCACGAACGCCGCCGAGACGTCGGCCATCAGGCGGTGCCGGGCGAGGGAGCTGTTGGCCGAGGCGTCATAGCGGCCCGTGGCCTCGGGGTCGGTCGACCAGGCCTTGGAGGCGAGCCAGTGGGCGTGGATGGCGGCCAGCACCTCGGCGATGAACATGCCGAGGGCGTAGCCCGCCACACCTAGGTGCAGCGCCACCAGAACGATGACCATCACGGTGCGAACGGATCCCTCGACCAAGAGGTTGCCGGCCAGTGGGCGGTAGCTGCGATGGGCCTGGAGCAGGCCCCGGTCCACGCAGAGCAGGATCCAGATACCCGCTGCCACCAAGATCAAGACCACCCCGTCTGCGTTGGGGAGGGAGAGCTGCCTGGCGATCCAGTCCTGAAGCACCAGCACGACGACGAACTCGAGGGCCACGGCGACGATGGCGATGCGGTGGACCTTGGCCACCCAGGCGCGGATCTGGTCCTCACTCCCGGAGTTCCGCAGGGCGGTGACCCTTCGCACCACGCCGACCAGGACGGCGGACCCGGGCATGGACAGGATGAAAAAGAGGCCGAGCAGCTGGGCCAGGGCCCCATAGGCCTGAGGGCTGACCAGGCGGGCGACGACCACCACGACCAGAGCCCCGGCCCCGTTGACCAGCATGCCGGCAATGGCCACCGGCCCCGCCTCAGTGAGCCCCTTGCGCATGGTGTCACCGGAGGCGGGGGCGTGTTGACGGTCCTCTTCAGGCAGGGTGATCATGGGGCCGCCGGCCACGGCGATCCCCACGGCCGGTGACATGGTGATCGAATCGGTCACCGGCTCGATGACCGATTCGATGTCCTCGAGAATGGCCTCGAGGCCCGGATCGCCCTCCACGTCGGCATCAAAAGGTGGTTTCGGTTTCGCCTCGCCTTGCTCCCGGTCAGTTCCGACCTTGGGCAGCTTCGGAGTCCTGGCCATCAGGGGACCAGTCGATGCGTCGTGGTGCGCGGCCCCACCACAGCCGCCACTAGTTGTCGGTGTCCTTCGCCTCTCGGGGCCGTCGGGGCATGACCGGGGCGTCCCGTCCAGTCCGACCAGGAGCAGTGCTCGAACGGGAGTCGTCCTGCTCGTGGTACTCCTCTTCGACGTTCACCGACCAGATGTCGTTCGCGGCACCGTGGATGTTGTCGACGGTGAGCATGGCCGTGTACATCGAATGGTCCTGGTTGTTGTACTTGTGCATGCC
>PLSY01000165.1 GCA_003164275.1 Acidimicrobiaceae bacterium
CTGCAGTAGATGCCCGCCACCCGGTTGTACGCGCTCATCACCGACAGCACTTCGGCGTCGAGGACCGCGGCCTCGAAGGGGGCGAGATGGACTTCGCGCAGTGTCCGTTCACTCAGCTCGGCGCTGATCGTCATCCGCTCGAATTCTTGGTCGTTGCAGGCGAAGTGCTTGACGCAGCACGCCACCCCGTCGCCCTGGGCACCCCTGATGTAGGCGACCGCCATCGCGGCGCTGAGTTTCGGGTCCTCCGCGAACGACTCGAACACCCGGCCCCCGAATGGAGTGCGAGGAATCCCGACGGTCGGTCCCAACAGGACGTGCACGCCCTTGGCGAGGGCCTCTTCGGCGAGCGCCGAGCCGTAGCGAGAGGCGAGCTCGACATTCCACGTTGCGCCCACCGCCATGCCGCAGGGAAACGAGAGGGAACGGCGCATGTCGTGGTGCTGTCCGCGCACCCCCGNNGTCATCTGCGCCACGAGCGAATCGATCCGCGCTTCGTCGCCAGGGCTCAACAAGATGGTCCTCTCCAGTACTGAGTCAAGCGCGGCTACGGCGTCAGGCGACCGGTCCCGAGCGCGCAGTGCACTGCACAAGAGTGCCGTGCCGGCGCCACCGTGTCAACCCGGCCTGCCGGTTCGTCAGCCCTCGGTGATGGTTCCGCCCGGCACGATCGCCAGTTCCGCGTGCGCCATGTGGTGCTCGTCCGCGCTCGGGGCCTTCGCGGAGGGGATGAAGAGCGCCGCGACGATCGCGAACAGCGTGACGATCGCGATGAAGAGGAAACCGTCGGTGTAGCCCGACTCGGCGGGCAGTCCTCCGTGCAGCATCCTCGAGGTGACGATGCTCGACATGACCGCCGCTCCCACGGCTCCGCCGATGGTCCGGATGTTGGCGTNNCGATGAGGTTGGACATCGCCGAGAATGCGAGGCCCATCCCGATCCCGAGCAGGACGCCGACCACGTAGATCTGCCACGCGTACGAATGGGCGAAGGCCAGCATGGCGTAACCGGCGCACGAGACCACCGACCCGATGATCACGGCGAACTTCGAGCCGATCCGAGCGGCGATGCGTCCCGCGAGCAGGCCGAAGATGAACATCATGACGGTCTGGGGCAGCAGGAACAGTCCCGACCTGATGATCGAGGCCCCGAAGCCGTAGCCGGCGCTCCTGGGGGTCTGGAGGAATTCGGGCAGGAAGGCGAAGACCGAGTACATGCCGACACCGAAGAGGAACGCGACGAGGTTGTTGGTCCATACCGCGGGCACGCGCATCATCGTCATGTCGATCAGCGGCTGGGCGGACTTCGTCTCCACGCGAATCCATCCGGCGATCAGCACCAGCGCGAGCGCGATCAATCCGAGTACCTTCGCGGACCCCCAGCCCCACACCGGACCCTCACTGACGCCGAGCAGAAGGGCCACCAGCCACGCCGAGAGCAGCGCCGCGGCACCCAGGTCGACCCGTCCCGGGGTTCGTATCGGCGACTCGGGAACGAAGAACTGCGCGCACACGGCGGCGATGACGATGATGCCGAGGGGAATCCAGAACAGCCAGTGATAATTAAGGTCGCTCACGATGGGTCCAGCAATCACCAGGCCGATGCCGCTGCCGACTGCGATCATCGCGGCGATGATCCCCACGCCGCCCGCGACCTTGTCCCGGGGGAATTCGTCGCGAATGATGCCGAACGACAGCGGCAGGACGCCGCCACCAATGCCCTGGACCGCTCGGGCGACGATCAGGACCGTGATCGAGTGAGCAAGGCCGGCGATCAGCGAGCCGGTGGCGATGGCCACGAGGGTGAGCACGAGCATGCGTTCCTTGCCCATCATGTCGCCAATGCGTCCCACGATCGGTGTGAAGATCGAAGCGGAGAGCAGGTACGCGGTCACGACCCAGGTGACGGTGTTCTGGGACGTGTGCATGCTCGCTTGGATCGTCGGAAGGGCGGGGATCACCAGGGACTGGAGCAGCGCGAAGGCCGAGGCGCCGAGCAGCAGCACGAAGAACGTGAGTCGGTAGTTGGCTCGCTCGAGTGGTCTGGTCATCTTCGCATCCTTGGATCGGAACTGTCGGACGCCCACGGCTCGAAATCAAGCGAGTGGTCGGTGAGCCGTGCGACGCAGTGACGTTCGCACCCGACAATCGACGGCCAGTCTAGGGATGCGGCTGGGAACGGGCGCACGGGGCGGTGGGATGTTGGTGGGGCAACCGAGGGCTTTCCAGGTCCCGTGCCAGCGCCGGCGACGTCACTCCAATCGCTGCGGCGACGCAAGGAAAACGCCCCTCATCGAGGTGACCGCTATTCGGTTCACCTCGATGAGGGGTGTGCTGCGTGGAACTACTTGCTGTCTTGGTAGTGCTCGCGCCAGATGAGGCGGTAGAGCCGGCTCCACCGCGGGATCGACCGCAGCCCGGGGATGAAGGGGACCAGTGCCAACAGTGCCGTCAGGACGATCATGATGGCGAACACCTGGATGTCGCCGTTGGACGACGTATTGGCCGGCGGCACCTGGTACCAGAGGGTGTAGAGCCACAGCCAGGCCTGGCCGGGGTAGCTACCCGTCTCATTCATCATGCCCCACTGGTCGCCGCTGAGGTGCTGGTTGTCGGCCAGGTTGGCCAGGTACTGACCGTCGGCGATGAACAGGAGGGGCTTGGTGTAGTCGGTCCCGTAGAATTGGCGGGAGCTGAGCAGGGCCCCGTCGAGGGCGCCGCTACGGGCCATGGAGGTCTCCGCCGCGATCAGCGTCGCCACCGGCCCGTAGTCACCCTTGGGCACCACGAGCTTGCCGTCCGAGTACGTGGCGTTGGCCACCGCCTTCTCGTAGGCCGCCGTCCATGCCTGCTGTTGGGTGGCCGACGCCGACTGGTACTCGGTGATGGCCGCTTGGACCTCGGGGTTGTCCGGGAGCGTCGACAGGGGACCGAGTACGAAGTCCTGCGCCGTGTCGATCGGGTGGTGGACGCCCAGCCACTTGGCCGGGATGATGGGCCCGATCGACTGGGCCGTGCCATTGAGGTTGTACGGGGGCCCGTAGCCCGCCGTCCCGCTGGTGCCGTCGAGTTCGGTGGTGGCTGTCTGGGCGAAGTCGATCGGATTGGCCGTGGACCACGACTTCACGGTCACCGGCTTGTCGTCGGGCGAGCCGAAGAGTACGGCGAGCCCGCCAACCAGCACCACCACGACGACGAGGGCGACGAGGAACTCCTTGGCCAGGTCATAGGGCGCGTAGCGACCGTGCCACGGGGCGGCGTCCCGATCGACCTTGAACTTGCGCACCTTCGTGGACCTGCCGTTCGTGTCGGCACTCATGCCTCCACCTCCGTCGCGTTGGCCGCGGGAACCTCCGTGCCCTCGGGCACCTCTCCCTTGGCCGGGAACGGGGGCACGACGCCCCGCAGCCGCACCATGAGGACGTGGATACCGACCAGTGCGAGCACGCAGAGCGGCAGCAACGTGATGTGCCACATGATCATCTGGCCGAAGTTGGTGACATTGAAGATGGCCCCGGCACCGGTCGAGTTGATGCCGTCCTTGGCTTGGGTGGAGATCCACTGGGAGTCGAAGTTCTGCTG
>PLSY01000124.1 GCA_003164275.1 Acidimicrobiaceae bacterium
CAGGTTCGAGTCCTGTACGGCCCACTCGAATGTGCCAGCTCAGAGGTGATTTCTGGGTTGGCGACCTCCCCACAATCAGCTCCAATGGGCCGGTTGGTCACATTTTGGTCACATCGGTTGTAGCCTCGCCCCCAAGAGCGTGAGCCGGGGGTGGCCGATGAGAGGCCGTGTCTACCGACGAAGTGGGGGATGGGCGTACGTCGTCGACCTGCCGCGTGACCCGGCCAGCGGCATGCGACGCCAGCGCCAGCGGAGCGGCTTCCCCACCAGGAAGGCGGCTGAGGCCCATCTCGCCGGACTGCTCGGGGAGATCGGAACGGGGGCTGTGGCCGACACCGGACGGCGGCTCCTCTCCTCCTGGCTCGACGAGTGGCTCGAGTCGATCGAGTCCTCGGTGTCGCCCTCCACCTACGAGCTCAACCGGACGGCGGTCACCAAGTGGGTCGTCCCTCGATTGGGTGCGCTCCGGCTCTCAGAGGTGACACCCAAGCACGTGCAGGACTTCGTCAGGGACCTCCAGAAGACCGGGGGCCGTAGCGGAGGCGAGCTTGGGCCCCGGTCCGTCCGCCAGGCCCACCAGGTGCTGGCCAAGGCCTTCGACCGGGCGGTCGAATGGCGACTGACGCCCAACAACCCAGCTCGCCAAGGGATCACCCTGCCGAAGATGGAGCACCGCCAGATGCGGCCGTTGGATACCAGCGAGGTGAGGCGGTTCCTGGAGGTCACCGAGGGGGACCGGCTGGGTCCCCTGTGGTGCTTGCTGGTCACGACGGGCCTGCGGCGAGGCGAAGCGCTCGGTTTGCGATGGCACGACGTGTCGCTGACCAACGCCCAGCTGCAGGTGCGCCAGACGATCATCACCGTCGGGGGAGCGGTCCAGGTCTCGACGCCCAAGACGTCGACCTCCAGGCGCGTCGTCTACTTGAGCTCACGCACGGTCGAGGCCCTGGAGCTACAGCGGCGCCGGCAAGAGGAGGAGCGAACGGTCGCCGGAGCGGCCTGGACGGAGTCGGACCTCGTGTTCACCACCGCACTGGGGACGCCGCTGCACCCCCGCAACGTGCTCCGAGATTTCCAGGGCGCTCTCGAGAAGGCAGGCATCACGAAGATCCGCATTCACGATCTCCGCCACACCGCAGCCACCCTCCTCCTCCAAGAGGGCGTCAACCCCAAGGTCGTCCAAGAGCTGCTCGGGCATTCCCGAGTGGCCATCACCCTCGACATCTACTCGCACACCACCGAGGGACTTCATCGTGAGGCAGCGGACGTCATGGACCTAGCCTTGAAGTCGTGATGGTTCACGAGGGCGGTGGGTCAGAGCTGCTCTGTATGCCAGCAAATCGTGGCCGTCGACCACACAGTCCAGCTTGCGTGTGCCGATCGGATCTCGCCGTGCGGGGCAGATCCCAACGCCCCTGTCTTTCAGGGTCTGCGTCACCTTCGGGTTATGAGACCTATTTGCCCTGTCCAGAAGCTCCGGGGTGGTCCTCCAGAGTCGCCCATATTTGGGTCACTACCTGGGCTTTTGTGTGAATCATGACCGAAAACGGCAGCGCGAAATGGTCGAAAACGGCAGCACTGCGGTTGGTTGAAGTTAGCTGGTAGTCGGTGTGGCGTCCACCGTTTGCGTGGCGGATTTTGCATTGCGGTTTGTCCGGGATTTGGCGTCTTGGAGGCGGTAGCTCTCGCCCTTGGTCTCGATGATCCGGCACCGGTGGGTGAGACGATCGAGCGTGGCTCCGGTGAGTCGTTCTGAGCCGAGCACCTCGGTCCACGACTCGAACGGCAGGTTGGTGGTCACGATCAGGCTGGTGCGCTCATAGGCCGTCGAGATGACGTCGAAGAGCAGTTCGGATCCCACCTTGGTGGCGGGCACGTAGCCCAGTTCGTCGAGGACGAGCAGATCCAGTTTCGCGAACTGGGCTTTGAGGCGCAGGAAGCTCCGTTCGTCTCTGGCTTCGATCAGCGCGGTCACCAGCTCGGTGGTGCGGATGAAGCGGACCCGATAGCCCTTGGCGCAGGCCTGGGCGGCCAGGGCGGTGGCCAAGTGGCTCTTCCCGGTGCCGGGGTTGCCGACCAGCAAGATGTTTTCCTTCTTGTCGATGTACTCGCAGCGCATCAGTTCGGCCACCAGCACCTTGTTGACCGAGGGCCGGGCGGCAAAGTCGAAGGTCTCGAGCGTCTTGATGGTCGGGAAACGCGCCGCTTTGACCCGGCGCTCCGATGCCCGCTTCTCGCGTTCGAGCAACTCCAGCTCGGTGAGGCGCAACAGATAGGACAAATGATCGGCGTTGTCCTGGGCTGCCTGGGCGGCCACCTTCTCGCACTCGGCTGCCACCGTCGGCAGTCGGAGTGATTTGAGATGGTGGTGCAAGAGCACCACGGATTTGGTCTCGGTTGCGTGCATGGTGTTGGTTCCTTTCTTGTCGCTGCTCACGACCCGGTGGCCGTGAGGGATCGATAGAGGGTCAGATCGGGGGGATCAATGGCCACGGCCTTGAGGTGGGGGTGGCCGTCGAGACTGAAGAGCCCGACCGGATGCTCAGCGTGGTGCATGAGGATCAAGGCAATGGCGTCAGAACCGGTGGCTCCGATTCCGATGGCCGACTCCACCGCTTTGGTGAGCTCGGGCAGGGTGGCACCCTCCAAGAGGCGCAACACCTTGATGAACTCGCGGGTCCCTTTGTGCCCGAGGTCTGTTTCGAGCCGACGGCGGAGCGAAGCGAAACACTCGGGCAGTCCCCAGTGCTCCAGCGGCCGGGCGAAGTCGATGGCACCGGGCTTGCGTTCCAAGAGGGCCAGGTAGTGGATGGGGTCGAACGTGGTGTGTTCTTTGCCCCAGTGCCGCCGGTGGCGGGCGATCACGTCGGTCCCGCTGCAAATCGCCACCTCTTCGATGCCACCGAGCACGGTCACCTCGCGGTGGGCATAGGCGGTCGGCACCGAGTAGTCGTTGCGGTCGAAACGAACGAGCGAGAGCGAGTTGGCATGTCCCTGGGCCACCCGGCGAGGTTCGAACGTCTCAGCCGGGAGGGCCAACATGGCGGCGCGGTCGTCAGCCAGGCGTTCGGCCTTGGTGCCGACTTTGCCCCGGACTCTTCGGAACAGGTCGGCATAACACGCAGCGGCCAGGTACTCGTTCAGCGCAGCCCAGGACGGAAATGACGGGACGGGGACCAGCAGGTTGCGCCTGGAATAGCCGACGTGGTTCTCCACATGGCCCTTCTCGTTGCCCCGCCCCACGTGACAGAAGTGATGGTCGAAGAGATGGTGGCTCTCGAGCGTCAAGAACCCCCTGGTCAGCCCCCGCTCGTTGCCGATGATCTTGGAGACGGCAATGGAAGTGTTGTCATAGGAGATCCGGACCGGCACGCCACCGAAGAACTCGAACCCGGCCACATGGGCAGCCTGGAAGGTTTCGGTGCACTCGCGCGGATAGGCGCTGAGGAAGTAGGTGTCCGAATAGGGCAGCGTGATGAGGCCCAGATGGGCCTTGGTGCGGAGGCCTCCGATCTCGACCACGGCCTCGCCGAAGTCGAACTGGGCATGGCCGGGCAGATGGCTGAGCGGGACGAAGGCCTCCTTCGAGTACTGCTTGGCCCGCTGCACGGCCGTCTGGACCTGTGAGTAGCACCCGGCATATCCGTGCTCGTCGCGGAGCCTCTCGAAGATGCGCCGGGCTGTGTGCCGCTGCTTGGGCGGGGCCTCCTTGTCCTCGGCCAGGATCTGATCGATGGTGGCCAGGTGGGGCCCGATGACGGGTTTCCGGCGGATCTCGGCCATCTGATAGCCGGGAGGCTCGGCGTTGGCCAGGATTTTGGCCAGGGCCTGGTGGCCGATCCCGTAGTCGCGGAGGATGGAACGCTTCGAGGCCCCATCCACCAGGACCTTCCGGCGGATCTCGGTCCATTCGTCCATGTCGGTGTGCACCCTTCTCCCGTTCTGCTCGCTCGCCCAGGCCAGAAGCCTTGAAGCGGGATCGAACAGATCCGGGGATACTCAGGTGCTGCCGTTTTCGACCATCTTTTTCTCGCTCAGGTGCTGCCGTTTTGGATCATGATTTACAACGGTCGTTGAGCACCACACCGCCGTCACCCACGGTCCGCTCCAAGAAGCCCGCCACCCGACGCTCGCCCTCGGCTCCCTTGGACCAGGCCTTCGTGGATTGCTTGTCCTCGTGCAGGAGCTTGGCCACCCCGGACAACCGACCCCACCGTTCATCGAGGCGCTCCTGCTCCCGCCGGTGGCGACGGTCGAACTGGGCCTGGGCGGACGACCCGGCCGTGCCCCGGTCCACGGGCGCCACGCCCGGAGGCAAGGCATGGCACGACAGGCACCGGACGACTCTGGCGTCTGCGTCCCACCAGGCAGCCTCGCCTCGAGCAACTACCGACCCGCAGTCGGCGCAGGATCCGGCGTAGCGCAGCTTCATGACGCGGCTTGTCGTCACGACTGAAACGTACCGTTGTGCCCTCGGTCGGAACTAGTGCGACGCACCCGTCGGCTCCAGGTCGGTGAGCATCACCTTGACTACCTCCACCCGGACGTTCAGCTCTTGACGAATCACCTCGTGACTTGCGATCTGACGAGGCAAGAGCCGATCTCCTTGGCCCTTGACCTCAGCGAAGGAGAAGGACTCTCCATCGCGAGCCAGCACCAAGAGATCCGGAAGCTGGACGTGATCTGCTCGAATCGCGCTGAGCACGCCTCTCTGCGGTTCAGAGAGGCCCGCGAGGAGCTCTTGGTAGCGGGCGAACTTACGGCGATGGGTGGGGGAGTCGTACTTCTCGACCATCGAGACCGCTCCGTCGCGCTGAAAGAGGTGGACGGCGACGTACCACTCGTAGAAGTGGTACTTCTCATGCCCCTGGGTCCCATTCAGCCGCAGGTCGTCCTCGTCGAAGAGCCCGGGGTACTCCTCAAACCACTGCCTGGCGAGTTGGGATGGCACCCCTTTCTGCGCCGGCGCCCAGAGCTCACGGAGGATTCGGGGGCAGTAGATGGTGGTCTCATCCACACCCTGAGAGGACGCTTCAGGCATCCGAAGATCATTGCAGGGAGCTAGCCGATCGTCCTGTCCCGGCCCGCGGCATCGACGTGCAGGATTTTCACCCTGAGTCCGGGCCGATCACTCACTCTCGCCTTGGATTTGGCCCCGGGCTAACGTCCATCAGATGGACTTGCCCGAGTTCCCGGAACTCCACGAAGTACCCCCCTACCTCAAGAAGTTGGCTGAGGTGGCACGCTCCGACCACCTCGACGTGCAGAACGCGGCGGAGCTGCATGCCAGGGTGTACGACTGCTCGGAGTTGCTGCTCGAGTGGGCACATCGCGACGAGTTTTGGCAGCAGATGTGCAGGGACGGGTTTCCCATGTGGCTGGGCACTGTGCTCCCACATGTGACCAACGGGGACCATGGACTAGCCGCTCTGGTCCAGTCGAGGGCGGATGTTCCGCCCGATCCTGCGTTGAAGGCGAGGAAAGCACTCCAGCAGGTATCGAAGCAGCTGGCGGGGAAGTTCGGCCTTAGCCTCGGCGACGACGCGTTCGACATGGGTACCGCGGGAACCCTGGTTCAACTCCTTGGTGACATCTTCGGCGTCGCTTCAGGTGGCCTGATCATGGCTGCCAACCTCATTGCACAGGGTTACCCGCTCTCCCAGCACGCAGGCTTCTTGGAGGCAGGGGCGAACACGATCCTGTTCTCGGTCAAGAACCTCCGGCAGCACCTCGCTCAGCTGGACTGATTTCGAGCTCTTGCCCCGGCGGCCCGAGTGGCGTCGGCGGTGGATTGAAGCTGGACCTCCAAGGCGCGAAGCCGGGAGCAGCTGAGGGGTGATGACCCCGCCCTCATCGTTGCCAAAGCGACCGACGAGGACCAGGGCTCCACTCTCCCGGCGAAGTGAGACATCTGCGCCGTACCGTGTTGCACATGGCATCACCGGTCGACAGGCGACAAGAGGCTGAGATTTGGACCTGGCGCTTCATCGCAGCGATGACGGAGCGGCTACCGATCAAAGACTTGATTGAAACCCACGAAGGCGGAGGGCAGTACGACTCGGTGACCGTCCTCATGCACTCTGACCCGACGACGGGCCAGCCGGGGGGGAAGGTGGCCTGTAATCGCCTGGGCTCGGTGCATTGCTTTGCGACCTCTGCCGTTGCTCGGGACGTTCTCGGTCAGTTGGGTCACGGCCTCCGCCTCGCCGACGCCGTCAACTGGTGTAAACGCTGATCGAAAACGGC
>PLSY01000108.1 GCA_003164275.1 Acidimicrobiaceae bacterium
ACCGCTGGCTGGTCGAGGACTGGGGAACCAACCACCAGGACCGCATCTATGCCGCTCCGTACATCACACTGGCGGACCCGGCCTGGGCCATCGAGGAACTGACCTGGTCGCTCGAGCACGGAGCCCGGATGGTCGTGATGCGGCCTGCTGCTCCCACCACGGCGGTCGGTCGTCGGTCGCCGTTCGACCCCATGTTCGACGGGTTCTGGCAACTGGCCAATGACGCAGGCATCCCCGTGGTGGTCCATGCCGCCGACAGCGGGATCTCGTCCAACGGCTACGCCGTCGACGGATTCGCCGCCACCTTCAGCGGCGGCTGGAAGCCGTCCATCAAGTCGTTCGCCATCGAGCAGGCCATCCGGGACTACCTTCTGTCGGCGGTGTTCGAGAATCTCTTCGTGCGGTTCCCGAACCTCCGACTGGCCTCGGTCGAGAACGGCGCCCAGTACCTGCCTGACCTCATCGCCAAGGTGCGGTCCACGGCCAACAAGATGCCGGGCTACTGGTCGGACGATCCGGTGGACACCTTCCGCCGCCACGTCTGGATCAATCCCTTCTGGGAGGATGACGTCAACATCGTGGCTGACTGCATGGGCCCGTCACGGGTGATCTTCGGTTCTGACTGGCCCCACATCGAGGCCCTTCCCGAGCCGCTCGACTACGTGCGGGAGCTCAAGGAGTTCGACGCCACCGAACGGCGGCAGATCCTCTTCGACAACGTGCAGGAGCTCCTCACCCCGACCCCGACCTGATCGCGTACGTCGGGGTCAGTGGCCCCGGCCGCGGCCCCGTGAGTTGTGGGCGCTCTTGTCGTGGTGCGTGGACTTGTGGCTCGGGTTGCGGACGTTCTGCTCGCGCTTGGCGTTCTGACGGCTGCGGCCGACGAACCCGCCGGCGACGATGACGACCAGCACGATGGCCATGATTGCCCAGATGATCATGGGTTCCCTTTCCGGCCCGGGTTCCCGGGACGCTGGGGCAGGCTAGCGGAGGTGACCGGCCCGGGTCGGCGCTCGGCCCCCCGGGGGGCCGATGCGAGCAGGTCGAGGCCGACGTCCGTGCGTGGCGGTGCTCCCGGGTCCGGAATGTCACGGAAAGTTCGCCCAGGTGTCGCCGAACCGTGACGTCCCGGTAGGACGGGCATTGGTAGACCTGTGGAGGTTCTTGTGGATCGGGCGCAACCTCTCTCCAAGAACAAGGGGCAGGACGGTGTGGAGTGACGGCCGGGCGGTGGCGCAGGGGCAGGCCACCGGCAGCCGTCACTCCCCCACTGCACCCGACACGACCCCGGCCTCCCCCCGGGGTCGTGTCGCGGTAGGACCCGTACGGCGGAGTGTCCCGCGCGTGCTGTCCCACGACGTGTCGCCTGCACCATTAGCCGGGCAGAAGGACGCGAGCCCGGCGGTCCCCGTCCAGCAGGGTGTTCCTCGACCGCCTTGCTGGCGCCCCTCGCTCCCGGTGTCGGGGAACACTTCGACGTCAGCCCGACGTCACGTTGAAGATTCCGGACGCCCCACCTGGAATCGAGCTCGTGGCACTCACCTGATCCGTGACCAGATTGATTGCGGTCACGTCCGGAGGAATGGGAGGTCCCACGGCACCACGCGGCTACGTCCCACCGGTGACGTAGGTGGTGCGGCCGTCAGGCGAGAGCGCGATTCCAAAGAGGTCGTGGAGAATGGCAATCGGTGCTTCGGCAACGTCGGTCACCAAGTTGATGGGTGTCACGTAGCTGAACTGCTGATTCCCGATCGCATCAGCGCTGTTGCCGTTGGCATACGCCATGCTCCCGGCTCGATTGAACGCCAACTCGCCGGCCCCCTTGGGGACGGTGATCACGTCGCCCAGGGCCCCAGTGACCAGATCCACGAGCGAGATGGTTCCTCCTCCATTCATTTCGACGTAGGCCGTTCGACCATCAGGCACCACATAGACCGCATAGGGGAGGCCGGGCACGGTGATCGGCGTTCCGGCGACTCCGGTCGTCACGCTTACGGGCACGATGGTCTTGAAGGCGTAGCCGTTGTCTCCTCAGCGCGCCACGTTGAGCGTCCGACCGTTGCCACCGGTGGAGATCGACTGGCAATTGCTCACCCTCGAGAAGGGTGCTCCCATCGATCCGGTCCTCAGGTCGATCGCCACGATGCCGCTCTGGCCGATTCCGTAGGCAGTCGTCCCTCCTGGCACCACGGTCACGGCCCGGACTGCTGGTGGATAGGCGATCGCACGACTGACCGTGTGACTCAACAGGTTGAAGAGAACCCAGCCCGACGCATTGGAGACGTAGGCAATTGCCGGTCCCATCAGGGCGCAACGGCCACCGCAGCTTCCGGTGGATGGCAACCTGCTCCTCACGCGAGAAGTCTTCCACGGTAGACACTCCAGGCACCGTCCCGGATGCACCGGAGCGCGACACCCACCCGGCGTACGGGATATTCAGTCGTGCACTCGATCCGAACCGCAGGTCCTCGCTCGCGAAGGCTGACCCCGGTTCTGCTGACCGTGGGAGTCGGATGACTGGTGGCGTCGTCTTCCACCACCTCGTCGGCATCGCAGACGACCAACGCTCCTGGGACTGCTCCCACCCTGTCGTTTGCGGCGCCTGGTTGTCGCCAGACGTTCGTTCTCCCGGGCAAGTTGGTCACTCCGTCGTCGCGTGACCCGGCGGCCGCGGTCGCTCCGTTCTTGCGGCGCGGGTCCATTGCCTCATCGAACCTCCAGGCGGAACATCCAGTGGCGGTGGGCTTCCCTTCTGGTGGGTGGGAGGAGACCGCGGGTTCTGCCGCTCAAGCGACATTCTCGTCGCACGGGAGCGTGCTCGCTCTCCGCAAATCGGGGAACGGGACCTGGCAGGTCAATCGAGGATCCAGCACGGCCTGCTGAGCATCCGTGTCCCTCCGATCCGGCGGTATGCGGACGATCGGAGCTACCCGTGCGTGTCCATCAGCCCCTCGGTAGCGTCGTGCCGCGATGCAGGCGGATAGGTCGTGGCTTCGAAGACTCGACAGATGGATGGACGCCCACCTGCTGGCGCGCAGGGTCGCAAGTGCGCTGCGTTTCGGATTCGGCTTGTTCGTTGCGAGTCTCATTCGAAGCTCCTCGCTCATCGAGGCATCGGTGACCGGAGGGGCCTCGACCCTGGTGTTCGGCACGCCGGTCTATCCGCGGTTCGGTCGGCGAATGCCGAACGGGAGTCCCGGGCAATCGGCATAGCTGACTCCGGACAGGGGGTCTTCGTCGCCGGGCCCCGATCAACTGTCAGCCGGAGCCGATAGCCGCCTGCGAGCCAGCGATGTGGGGCTGGGGCCGAGGCCATTGCACCAGTACCAGGCACCTGGAACGCTCGGAACATGGAGGAGGTGCCGCACCCCGACGAGGAGTGAAAGCATGACCATATGGCTGACACGATTCTGACGGAACGCGAAGCGTCGCTGGCAGTTGAAGACCTCGGCTGGCGGTACCTCCTTGACTGCCTCACCACCGCCGTCACGGTCGACTCCCTCTTCGACGCGTGCGAAGTCATCCGCGTCGCAGTCGACATCGCCGGCCCACAGGCGAACGACCACCTGCGCCTGCGCGCGACACCCGACCGAGTGGAATTCACGCTGGAGACACGCGGCGAATGTCGAGTGACCTGGCAGGACGTTGATCTCGCCCGCTCTATCACGAAGGCAGTGCGCACGGCCGGTTACCAGACAGTCTCGCACCCCGCTCATCACTCGGTTCAGTCGCTTGCAATCGCGATCGATGCGATGAACATCCCCGCAGTGCGCCCGTTCTGGAAGGCGGTGCTCGGGTATGACGACGTCGCTTCGCCCGCCGACCTGGTGGACCCGTCCGATGGCGGTCCGTCGCTCTGGTTCCAGCAGATGGACGAACCGCGCACGCAGCGCAACAGAATCCATCTCGATCTGACCGTTCCGCACGACGATGCCGTTGCCCGAGTCGAAGCCGCCCTCGCGGCCGGCGGCCGGCTCGTCAGCGACGACCGTGCGCGAGCATTCTGGATCTTGGCAGACGTCGAGGGTAATGAAGTCTGCGTGTGCACCTGGCAGGACCGTGAGTGATGCGTCGTAGCCGGCAGAACGCAGAGCTTGCCGTGTGTGCAGAAGCTCTCGAACCATCGGTTCCGTTCGAAATGGCGATCGGACCTCAGCCAACCGGGCTCCTGATCGGGTAGTCGTTCGCGCGGGTGGTTCAGAGGATCCGCCACCCTCGGCAGCCGGCAGCGCCCATCGCGTGGCAACCAGCCCGGTTGACGCTCGCCCACGGCGGCTCCGCCAGGCGCGGCGAGCGACCCGGGAGTGCGGGCAACCGTCAACGCAAATGATGCGCGCCATTCGTGCAGGGCCGACCTGCGGTTGCCAGCGGACAAGCAGTTCCGTTCGTCCCGACTGCCATCAGTCACAGCGGCTCATCAGCGGCCCAAGCACTGCCCTCGGAGTGCCGAAGTGCGGCAGATCGCGGTCGGCAGACACCTGTGGCTGGATAGCGCGCCCGGAGCCGGCGACCGGGATCCCCACTCAGGACCAGCCAAGTTCATCTACTCCGAACAGGGAGATGACTTCGCAGTCCAAGGCGTCGAGCTGAGGATGGCTTCCGCCACTCCGGTCAATGATGCACAGCACTGCTTCCACCAGTGCGCCTCTCGACCGGAGTTCTTCCGTTGAGGCAGCAACCTGACCGCCGGTGGTGATCACGTCCTCGACCACCAAGGTCCGCTTCCCCGCAATGTGAGCGCCTTCGGCTAATCGTGCGGTCCCGTAGTGCTTGGCCTTCTTGCGGACAAACGCCACCGGAAGCCCCGTCGCCAACGACAGGGCAGTCGCCACAGGAACACCACCCAGTTCCAATCCGGCAAGGACTTCAGCTTCCTGGGGAATGAGCCGGACTGCATGCTCGGCCACCCGGGCAAGGAGATCGGGGTCGGCCTCAAACAGGTACTTGTCGAAGTACGTGGACGATTCTCGACCCGAGCGGAGCCTGAACCTGCCGGTCAAGCGGCACCGCTCGCCGATGAGGCGGGCGAGTTGTAGATGCTCGGAGTCATTGCCGCTCTCCCCTGGTGACATGAAGGCACTATGGCACCCATCCGGTGATCAGGGGCACCCCGCCAATACTTCGTGGAATCAGGGCTGATGACGACATGTCCGCAAATGTTCGCTGCCAATGGGGGAAACGGCGACGGTCGGCCGAGGGCCACTACGTCGTTCGATGAATCCTCGGGAGTTTGCTTCCTCCCACACGGGAAGACGAGGGCATGAGGTGCGCCACGCATCCAGTACCTCGTCGTAGGGCCGAGGGCTCGTGCCCAGCCATCCAAGGAGATCTGGGCTTCCACCGGTCTGACGGACATCCAACATCAGGGGCACGGCCCCGGAAAGGATGTCCAAAATGGAGACCATGGAACGGAAGACGCCCCGTCCTCGTCGGTCCTTCACCCCGGAGTTCAAGGCCGAGATCGTCGAGTGCTGTCAGCGCGGTGATCGCAGCATCGGCCAAGTGGCCCGGGACTTCGACCTGACGGAGACCGCGGTGCGGGCCTGGGTGCACCAGGCCGAGACCGATGCCGGGGAACGCCCCGGATTGACCACCGAAGAGAAGGAGGAGCTCACCCGCCTGCGCCGGGAGAACCGCTCCCTCCGCGAGGATGTGGAGATCCTCAAGCGTGCGACGGTTTTCTTCGCCAAGGAGACCCGATGAAGCTGGACCCCTTCATCGAGGCGGAGAAGATCGCAGGTCACAGCGTCGCCAAGACGTGTGGTCTGTTCGAGGTCTCCCGTTCCGCCTACTACGAACGAAAGAACGGCGTCCCGTCGGACCGCCAGGTCGGAGACGCCGAGCTGACGAAGCAGATCGTGGCCATCCACGACGAGTCCAAGGGCACCTATGGCGCTCCGCGGATCCACCAGGCGCTCCGCCAGCGTCAGGTGGCCAGCGGCAAGCGGCGGGTGACGAGGTTGATGCGCATCGCCGGACTGGAAGGCCGGTGCAAGAAGCGGTGGCGGACGACGACCGTCGCCGATCCAGAGGCCGAAGCCGCCCGCGACCTCATCCAGCGCCACTTCGGACCGTGTCACGAGCTCGATCGTCGCTATGTCGGCGACATCACCTACATCAACACCTGGGAGGGATGGGCCTACCTGGCCACCGTCATCGACCTGGCCAGCCGCAAGGTGGTGGGCTGGGCGCTGGCTGACCACATGCGCACCGAACTGGTCGAGGACGCCCTCACCATGGCCTTCGCCAACCGGGCCCCAGACGAGGGCGTCGTGTTCCATTCCGACCGCGGCTGCCAGTACACGAGCCAGAACTTCGCCGATCTCGCCCGCGCGAACGGCGTCGTGCTGTCGGTCGGCCGGAAGGGTGAGTGCTGGGACAACGCGGTAGCGGAATCATTCTTCGCCACCATCAAGCGCGAGCTCATCGACACCCGGGCCTGGCCGACGAGGGCCGGACTCCGCCGCCACGTCTTCGAGTACATCGAGGGCTGGTACAACACCCGCCGGCTGCACTCGAGTCTCGGCTACCTCAGCCCGGTCCAATACGAAGCACAGCTCCACATCGTCAACCGTCAGGCAGCATGATCAACTGAAGCAACCTGTCCGTCGAACCGGATCAAGCCCAATCGACATTGTCGTTGTGCTCACCGAAGACCTCTTGGGCACA
This sequence comes from Acidimicrobiaceae bacterium, assembly GCA_003164275.1. The sequence goes on from PLSY01000108.1 coordinate 6,670, forward strand.
CTCCGCATCCACGCACCGCCACTGACGCCGCTTCCACCTGATCAACAAGTCGGCAGGGCCGACAGTGGTGGGTGGGAGGTCCTCGGTGACCGAGCCACATGCCTCGACGACACCACCGCACGTGGGACACATCGTCTCGCTCATCGGCGTCTCGATCAGGATGCCGAACGCTGGCCCCTCTTCATCCTCGACGAACGCCAGGACCTCCGCGCCCTCGATGCCGAACAACATGGCCAGCATCACGGACGGATCCTGAGCCTCGGGACGAGCCATCCCTGGAGGCTACGACCACCGATCTACCACCGCCATGAACTGCTCAAGCCCCCTCAGATCCGAGGAGCCGCGAATCACCCAGGCCCAGCCGGTCGGCAAAACAGCCAAGGGCGTGCAGCCCTACGTGGGCCACGACCCCCGTCCCGCCGGGTTCAACAATCACGTGGGACGCGCTGCTACCTTTCACTTTGGAAATGCCCTTCTGGTTGGGAATCTGGTGTCTCGACAACAACAGTTTCCCCTACTGGGAGGGCTTTTCCGCGGACGCGGGCAGGTCAGGTCAGGCGGCCCCGTGAATGATCAGGGCTAGCGGTGTAGTTTGCCTGTCGCAGAGCAGATGCGTGGTAGCCGGCGAGCACAGTCAAACGGAGGCAGATCGGTGAAGACACTGGTGCGAATGTCGCACAGACCGGCGGTATACCCGCATCGTCCTGCGTGTTTGGAGCACCCTTCGGCCTTGAAATGCGGACCGCATGTAACATTGCGAACGGATCAAGCGAAGTGATGAGAATCGCTCCTTCACTAACTCGAAGAGCTCTTGTATCAATTGTCATCTCCAGTGCGGCTTTCTGTCTCAGTGCATGTGGGTCTGGCCAATCGTCTGCCCCTCCTTCGACCGTTTCCAATCCCGGACCGTCTTCGACTATATCTACTCCTACGACAACAGCAGCTGCAGTGTCACCGGAGCTCGTATTTTGCAGCCAGGGGCAGTACTTTGCTATCCCTCCTGGGAGTTCGGCGAGTGTCTCGCCTCTCGTTACGGTTAACCAAGATGAGTCAACGAAGGTAGCCGACGATTGCACGAGCCTCTCCTCGGATTTGACGAAGGTCGCAGCGACCGAATCCGAGGCAGACGGCTCCATGGACGCAGGCTATGTAACAGTGAAGAGCGGTCAATTCACAGACCTCTCGGGTCACTCCACGAACTATTCGGGTAGCACTGCCACAGACACCCACCCTACGTTCGCCCCGGGCTCAGGCGATCTTTGGTGGATGACGGACGACAGCCAAAATGTAGGCGGAACTCTTAATTTCTCTTCGATCCCGGGAGGGACCCCCTCGACGGCTGGAAGTGGAAACATTGGTGGTTTTACGCCGTCAGGAGAAGCATCGCCGGAGCCTATTTACGCCAGCCCGTCGGGCGACGATCTAGGAGTCATTGGGGCTTCCGTCGGTAGTCTTTCAGGACCGGTGTTCTCGGTCGGACCGCCGACAGGGCTTACTGGATCATGTTTGGAAGCCGACTGGTGGTTTAGCACGGGTTTTGACCTAAACAAGTGCCAAGGGGTCGCTAGCGGTTCCGTGCCGTGTCCACCTGGCAATCCGCCGATGTGTCCGACACCGGTTGGCCTCATCAATGATTCGACAGCCCTATTCTTCAACAGTGATAATTCGTTCGAGATCCTGCCGTTCAGCATCTCGGGAGCGACCCTTACTTTCGGCAGCCCCACGCAATTGACGCCCCCGACTCAACAAAAGATCACTGATGCCGTCTTGTCACCAGATGGGCAGACACTTTGGTTTCTCGGAACACAGATCTCGGGCGCAGATTCTGCAGTGTATGAGGTCCCTACGTCACATCCAACCTCCGCTCCACCAGCATTTACGCCGACTTTGTCAACGTCATCGGGCCCAGTTTCACCCTCAACCCTCTCCGGCAGCAACGTCGAGGTTGGCTGGTATTGGAAAGGTGCTTTCAGCCCGATTCTCAACGTTAACTGACAATCAATATGAAGGACTTCTTCTATCTAGAAGATGAGTTCAGGATCGGGATGAATACCGTGGCTAGTTGCGTAATCGGGCACTTCGCGAATGAGCGGGGTCG
>PLSY01000399.1 GCA_003164275.1 Acidimicrobiaceae bacterium
ACGTGAAGGTCTCGCCCCGCCCCAGACCGAGGCTGATCTCCTCACGGTTGGCCAGGGTCAGGCGCCCAGGCCCCGGAACCCAGTGGTCGATGAAGGTCCCGCGCGTCGAGTCGATCCGGCAGATACGCCAGACCTCCTGCGCGGAACACCCCCATCTGCCGACCTACTTCACGCAGGGAGAACCCTTCGGATCTCAGCCTCCGTGCCCGGCTGTGATCGCCTCTGGTCATCACCATATGGACCTCCTCGGTCGTCAACTGCAGCGTCGTTGACTCACCGAGTTATTGCGCGGACCTCTTGAAAGCGCCCACCCTCAACGTCACCCTCCCAGGTCGGCGGCACAATTTGCACTGGGCATCCGCACCGAATCTGACGCCAGATAGACCCCGACTCGGCGAGCGGTCGACGGGGGACCCACGATTTGCTTCAGCATGGGTAGCGCAGTTGATCTTGAAGATGGCTGTCAGACTGAAGCGGTGTCAGCGCCGGGGACGGATCGAATCCCGGCTGACAAGGCGATGCGGGAAGCCAGTTCATCGATCTGACTGAGGACATCCGCTGGTGGCATGTCGAGGTCGAGAGTATGGGCCACGATCCGAATCCCGGCATGCCGAATGGTCCACTCCTTGGCCACTTCATTGCCATGGGCATACACGAGATGGGCATCGCCGAGCTGATAGGCGGTGGCATAGGCGAGTGCCTGGTACACGTCGGCCTGCGGGAATCCAGACGGCTTCTCAGCTTTGTACTTGGCGTCCATCACTGCGACGGCACGACCACCGACTCGCCACACGAGGTCAGGACGAATGTCGATCGTTGCCTGCTCATCCAGGGTGTATTGATCCTGGGCCTGGCAGCGACCGCTGAGGCCTTCGAGCGAGGCGCCCAGTGTCTCCGCGACGAAATTCTCGAAGACTTTTGAGAGATCAACCAGGAAGCCATCGATGTGGAGCTGGCCCGGTTCCTGCTCGAGCGACCCTCCGGACAGAATGAGTTCGGCTAAAGCCAAGGCATCGTGATAGCGGGAGTTGAGCCTCGTCGGTCGCCACACCGGCAGGAGGGCTCGGGCAGGGACATCACTCACGTCAGCGAGCAGACCACGCACTCTGCGAAGGCGTGCTCGGACATTCGCACCGATCCCGTCGAGCATGAGAAGCCGAGAGCTTGCGGCCTTGAGGATCTGGTTCTCGGCAATGTCGGCAAGGAAATCGTCGTAGCGGATGAGCAGAGGCACGGCGAGCCCGAACCGGTGCCGCAGCTGGTCCTCCGTGCGAAGTCGGCCCCGCAGGACCGCCTCACTCCCTTCAACTTCTCGATAGCCCTGGAGGAGACTCTGCTGGAGGGCCCGCTCCGCCTGAGCGCAGAATGCCTCGGCAAGGGCAGGCACCAGGTCGTCCGACTCTTCGAGGGCAACCGGCCCGGGGGCTTCGAAGAGTGCCCGGTGCGCCCACCCGAGGAGCCACAGCAAGCGGGCAATGGTGAGCTTCGGTCTCACCCAGATCACGACCCCACCGATACTGACTACGCCGACCTTTTGACATGCCCGGAGTTCCCAGCGTCCGGCGCCGAGTGGTGTGGCGACGACGACACCGATGGCCACCAAGCGCTTGACGACACCCTCTTCCAGCTCGACCATCAAGGGTGGACCGCCCTCCTTCAGATGAAGCTCAATCATGAACTCTCATCGGGTGGACGCGTCTCAGTTGCAAAAGTCTCAGGGGTTTGGGCCGAGACGTCGGCGACCGGTTGGATGTCGGGAACAGTTGAAGGAGTTGCCGGAGCCGAAGACGCCAGCATTGAGGAGAGCGAGAACCGACCGGTGAGCGACTCCCACTGACCGTAGTAGTGCTCCTCCAACAGCGGCAGGATGTCAGTGCTCCAGATTCTGCGCAGGCGCTCATCAGAAAAGGCGTCGGGATCGGTGGACCGCATGAAGTACGACGGACCGACTTGAAAGTCAGGGTCGTCGATCCTCCGGTTGAGCTCCTCCAGCAGATCTGCGGCAACGAGCGGAAGCCCGTGACGCTCTGACCAGTGGCGAAGCAGTGAGCGGGTGGGCTCCTCGCGGGGATCGAGTGCCACAAACGCGAACCGCCGCCGCATCGCCGAGTCGATGAGGGCGATCGACCGATCGGCGGTGTTCATCGTGCCGATCAAGTAAATGTTGGGTGGCAGTGTGAACGGCTCGTCACCGGCCGAATAGAGCAGCTCGACGGCTTCGTCTCGGTACTCGAGCAGGAAGTACAGTTCGCCGAACACCTTGGCCAGGTTGGCGCGATTGATTTCGTCGATAATGAGCACGAAGGACTGGTCCCGGTGCTCTGCCGCCCGGGTGACCAGTTGGCGAAGTGGCCCGGGTCGGAGTTCGAATCCGATGGTGCCGCTCGTGCCAGCCGTTGGCCGATAGCCCTCGAAGAAGTCCTCGTAGGTGTACGACGGATGGAACTGGACCAGCTTGACTTGTTCGGGCCCAACGAGGTCGTTGGCAAGATTTCTGGCTATGAACGTCTTGCCGGTACCGGGTGGACCGTAGAAGATGACCTGCTTCCGTTCCTCCAGTAAGTTCCGGAGCTCGACCAGCCAGGACGCCTCGACCAGTAGATCCTCAGCAAGAGTTGTACCGGGCATCGGCAGGACGGCACGCACCAACGTGGTCCCGCCAGGATCACCGTCAGCGCCATCAGAAGTGGGGGCCGCGAGGTCATCGATCAGATCCAACTCGGCGGTCAGATCCACGATTGTCGAACCTGACGCCAGTTTGGCCGGCAGAGGAGCCGGAAGGTCAACGAAGTCGATGGGTGCATCGGCATTGCGCCATTCCACAGTCCGCCGCAGGTTGCTGCGGCCTCCCTCGGACTTCTGCCAGGACCAGTCGCCAGTGACGTCACCCACATAGATCCGCTCGTCGCTGGTCGTGAGCACCGTGTCGCCTGGGGTCATCTTGGTCACGAAGGCCAGGATCTCGTCCACCTTGGATTTGAGTTCCTGGTGCTTGAGGTGGTCGTAGTCGGCTCGGGCGGCATCGGTGAGTGCATCGACCGTGATCCCCTCTTCGATCTGACGCAGCTGGGAGGCGGGAACGCTGACCCACCCCTCCTCGAGCCATTCCTGCACGATGCTGGCTCCTCGCACGGACGACCCCCGCACGAGCCAGGCCCTGCGCTGTTCGGCATTGCGGGCGTCAATCCAGGCCCGATACAGACGACTCTGTTCGTTCTGGAACTCGATGGGATCCGAGTACCGATCGAGAGCAGCGCGGCCCTGATCGGTGATCGACCAAGTGCCCATGCCGTCTTTCACCAGCCATCCAGCCTTGACCAGTCCCGTTGTGGACCATATGAGGAAGTTCATCCAACGGGGAGTCCCATTTCGAACGGGCTCGAGGTCCTCCTCGGTCAAGGGAAGCTCGCTTTTGATCCGTTCGATCAAAGCGTCCTTGTTTGACTCACCACCGGCTTCGGCCAGGAAGCTCAGGATGCTCCGCAGCCGCGGGGCGTTGCGTTCAGCAACAGTCGTCATTGGGAGAGCTCCTTGTGCCGCCGGCCATAGCCTGGCACCGGGTCGAGAACGGAAATGAAAGGGTTGCCAGTCGCTATGGCCGTAGCAATGCGGTCGTACGCGCTGAGCACACGTTGGGGCAGCTCGGGATCTTTGCGGTTGGCGATGGGGAACGTGGACAAGATGTAATCAGCATCGTCCCGGTCGATGCCGTAGAGGTGAAAGAACGCACCGTCTAGCTCGGCCTGCAAGATGGAGCGACGTTTAGGGTCCCATGCGAAGGGCGCTCCATTGTCGCCAAGTTCTCGGCTAGCGGGTGCCATATCCCAAGCCGAATAAATGAGCTCAGTCAGCCGGCTTCCGATCCACTTTGCGACGCTTTGTTCCAACGACCACTCACAACGTGAGTCGAACGTCGCAGGTATCACTGTGGGCAGCTGACTCATGACCGAGAACTGAAGATGCATTCCACTGAGCTTCTGGCGCACCACGTAGTCGAACGCAAATGAGTTGATGAACGATTCGAGCAGCATGAGATTCGGTGATTCAGCTCCCCCGACAATTAAGTCAAAATTGCCTCCTCCTGGCAGACGGGGCAGGGCACTGCTGATGGCTGTACGGATGTCAGTGCTACGTGCGATACCTCGCCACGCGATCAGCCAGTCCGCTTCAGTGACTCCGTCAAGAGCTGACTCCATAGCGGTCGACGCGACCCAATATCGGGGCATTACTACGAAATCTGGATCGGCATGCTCGGCTTCGGTCACATCGCGTACGTCGCCTGACTCGTCGTATGTCGCCCACCGGTGGTCGTAGTGGTGAATCATCTTTGCTTCGTACAGCGGCAGCATGGACTCGCTGCCTCGCTTGAACGTGTTTCCATCAAGCTCCCACCCATCAGCCTCCAACTGTTCCCGTGTGCGAAACAGTCCTGAGTCACTGGTCATGTTGAAGAGGCCCTGCATGAACGACAAACCCCAGGGGTTCCCGTCGGGCTCACCATGGCGAATGAGGACCGGGTGTCGGCGGTAGATAGCGAGGGTGATCTCCGCGTCCCGTCGCGTGCGAAACACCGGGCACGTCCCCGTGTTGGGGTTGAGAAGCGTGATCTCTTCGGGGGTCAGACGAAAACGGGATCCTTCCCGCTCAAGGTCTTCCGGTCGATGGGCAAAGAAGGCGAACCAGGCCGCCTCTGTTTCAATGTCCAGTCCACTGAGGGTGAGCAGGCAGAACTTGAAACTGCGGTGTACTCCTTCAAAGAGCGGTAGCGAATTCTCGAAGTCGTACAGTGCAACCAGTGATCGAGAGGTGACCAGATCCTTGAAGAAGTACTGCGTGGTGGCGTCGGTGGCGATCCCGGACGGCAGGATGACTCCGAGCTGACCGGTTGGCGCGAGCAGGGCTCGGTCGGTCTCGGCGAACACCGCATAGGTGTTGATCCGTCCTCGGCCGGTCAGCGGGTAGCGACCGCTGTTGGCCAGGAATGCTCGCTCACCATCAGCTTGACGTAGCGCCGCACGGTACTGCCGATAGATCTCTGGCCGTTCATCGGCCAAGGCTGAGATGAGCTTCTTGCGCGTCGCACCTGGCGCCTCGGCAATGGCCGGGACACGCGATGCGAACCACTCCTGCTCCTTTAGCTCCACGTGCTCCCAAGGTGGATTGCCGATGACGCAATCGAACCCACCGCTCCAGCCGCTCACCGGCTCGGCGTCAGATGCCCCGCCGCCAAAGAAGATCTGGGGGAACTCGAGGTGCCAGTGAAACCACCGGTACTGGGAGGCCAGCTCCGAGATCGACCGAGTGACTTCGGGTTCTACCGAACCATCTCGAATTCTGGTCAGTACTGCCTCGGTCAGCTCCGGGGCTCCCGGTACCTTGGGCAACACGAACGCCGAGCACCAGGCATCAGCCTCCCGCCGAGCCTGGCGAACGACGGGAGATTCGTCGAGCACGCGCAGCCGCCGTGCCGCATCATGCACGTCAGCCAAGCTCTGGGGTGTCAGGGCATCGATGGCGGCGAGATCTGCTCCGAACGCAGCGGTGCGAGCGGCGGCGATGTTGACCTGTTCGAAACTGCCCTGACCAGCCCGCTCGGACTTGTTGCGCTTCTTGAGTGAGCTGCACGTCTTCTTGTCGTCCCCCTCGATCACTGCGAAGGCTTCGTCGGGGATCCCTCCTGCGAGCAGCCCGGGAGTTGTCCCGAGCAACGCGTTCCCTACCTTGATGTGTCCGTCGAGCAGTCCGAGGGGCCGACCCGACTGCATGCCTTCGAGCCAGAGGCTGACCTTGGCCAGCTCGGCGGCCAGTGGATTCAGGTCTACGCCGTACAGGCAGCGACCGACCACGTCGTACATGGCTACGTGCAGGTCATCCACACTTGGCTCAGCACCTTCCGCCCGACAGCGGGCCAGCCGGGCAGCAATGCGACGTCCGGCCGCCACCAGGAAGTGTCCCGAACCACAGGCCGGGTCGCACACCGTGAGCGCGAGCAGAGCGGCTTCGGGGTCGGACTGGCGTTCGGCTCGATCGAGCAGCGGATCCAGTGCGGTATCGAGCAGGGTCTCGGTGAGGGAGTTGGGGGTGTAGTAGGCGCCGCTCGTTTTCCGGTCGTTGCCAGCCGACGACTCGAGCACGAAGGTCCTCGACACCGGTTCATAGCGGGGAACGTATTCGAGGAGGCTCTCGTAGATTCCACCCAGTTCCTCGGCCCCCAGGTGCCGATAGTCGACTACTCGGCGGGGGCCACCGGCGGTCGGTCGAGTGATGCAGAGGTGCCGGATGGCGGTGAGTAGCGAACGGTTGTCGAGCACGACCTCTGGGCGGAGGTCGGTCGGCTCGGATTCGAAGATGCCACCAAGGCCGATCAGACCTAGCTCAGGGCAACCATCTTCGCGACCCAGGCTGTCGAGGACCAGATGTAGCGCTTGCCATAGATCGGAATGTCCATCACCGGTCCTTCGGATGGCGATCCGGCGGAGCCGGCTCGTGGAGAACCACTGCCGGAAGCGTGCTTTGCCTGCGGGGTCGGCATCGGCGTCGAGCAGCAGATCTCGGTCCTCGGCGACGAAGCAGAAGAGGATTCGGTAGACGAGGCGTAGCAGCCCCCGCTGGAGGTGGGTCGCATCCATACGCCCGCTGTCGAGCGCCTCGCGCAGGCCTGCGTTGGCGGGGTGGGACACCAGTCCGCTGCCGAGGACCTCGAGGGCGTCGTGCACTCCGATTCGGAGCGCTCCGAGGGCGCGGGCTCCGGCCTCGACCGCGTGAGTCCGCCAGCGCTCCAGCCAGCACGAGACCGGTCCGAGTTCGGGGTCGGTCGCCTCGAATCGGCTCTGATGGCAGAGCAGGTAGAGGGCAACGAAATCGGAAAACAGATCCCCGTCGAAGATGGTAGCGAGGTCGAATTCGACATACGAGGGGCCGACCAGGGTGGAGGAGTCTCGAAGGATCCGCAGGGTCGACCCATTGGCCAGCAGCGCATAGAGGAACTCATCGGAGCGGTTGAGAAGCTCTTGAACCATGGTGTGGGGAGCCCGTTCGGCCGCTCCGGCCATTCCGGGAGTGCGCCGGTCGAGGTCGACGTCCCAGCCCAGCAGGTGGACCGGCAGGTACTCTCCCACCACGTGGCTGACCGGCCAGGACCGACCGTCAGCGACGAGGCCACCGGGTGGCGTGGTCGGTACGCGGCCGAAGCCCAATTCGCGTAGGAGTACTGACAGCCACCGCTCGCGGGTGAGCCCGGTGGCCGGATCCCCGGCCGGCCGGGAGGCCAGTGCGTCGCGGTAGCCGGCCCATGCGCCACCGAGCACCGACCATGCCCGGTTGGCCGCCTCCTTGGCTGTGACCCCAAGCTCGAGGTGGTAGTCGTCAGCCGCCAGCCCGGGCACGTCGACTCCGGCGACGACGGCAGCGATCAGGTCGGCAGGGAGGACCCCGCCCACGCTCCGCACTCCGCTGAGGCTGCGGCTGTCGATGAAGGGAACGACCTGGTTGCTCATCCCACCGCCATGGGGAGGAACACATACGCCCCGAGAAGATCGACCGGCGTCTGGGCGCTCACCGACAGTCCTCGACGAGGTGCTCCCGAACCCATCCGAACCCGCCGGTGGGCATCGAGGAGTTCCTCGGCCAGCTCATCGGCCAACGAGTCCAGCGATGGCCCCCACCCTGGCACCGCACGAGCGAGCTCATCGATCAGCGTCTTTGCGTGTTCAGGATCGACGTTCCCGTCGGGCTGGACATCCAACAGCGTGGCCACGGTCCCCTTGTCCAACCACTCGGGGTTCTCCGGTGATCCGGTGAACGCGGAGAACCGAGCTTCTTCACAGACCTGCTGGTGCGGCCCGGTCGAACCGGGGAGGTCGACGTGGAATCGGAACCGGATCAGGACCAGTGTGGTCCGTGTCGACACCGCTCTCGTGCGGGCCACGCCGGCTCGGGTAGCGACTCGGGCTCCCACCATGGGGTCGAGCGCAGCGTCAAGGACGTAGCGGGCTACTGCCTCAACCGCCGGATCCGTGCGTGCCAGGACTGCGTGACCTCTCGGGGCGGGCACGTCCCGATGAAGTACCAGGGGCTGGTCGAGGCTGGGTGGAATGGCGTCCTGTAGTCCGGTAGGGCATGCGCTGGTGTCGGCCTTCCACGAGTTGGTATCGATCGGAGTCACCGAGGCGCCGAGCGCGCGCAGCGACTCGAGGGTGAACCGCTCGATGTCGGCGCGGGTACCGAGGGCCTCCCTGGCTGCCTTGGCCTCGGCCATGGCTTCCTCGGGGTGGATACCGTCCTGGGCATACTTCGTGCGTGAGGCCCGCTCACGCTCGGCTGCCGACTCCCACTCCCGGAAGAGATCGGTCCGTTGCGGATCGTCGGCGAGGTCGAATGCCAGCTGGTCAGCGTTTCCGTGACGGCGGATGAGCCGTTCGAGGAGTGCCTCGACGACCCCGTCGGCTTCGTCGGGAACGGGGACGGACACGCCGGTGGCGTCCCGGATGGCCTTGAACTTGCGGATGAGTACGTCGAGGACGACCTGGTCGATCCCATTGTCCTGCCCGAAGATGGTGACAGTCCTGACGATGTCGCGCTCCTGTCCGAACCGGTCAACCCGCCCCTCGCGCTGCTCGTGGCGGGTGGGGTTCCAGGCCAGGTCGTAGTGGATGACGGCCTGAAATGTGTCCTGCAGGTTGACTCCTTCAGACAAGCAATCGGTTGCCACCAGCACGTGGCGACCCGGTGATGCCGCCAGTTCGGCGATGCGCTCTTCCCGGAGTGACGGTGGTAGCTCGCCGGTAACGGCGGCGACCGTAGCCGCAGACCGCAGCGCCGACTGCAGGTGGGTGGCCACGTAGCTCGCCGTCGGGATAAAACGACAGAAGACGATGGGGTCGTATCCATCGGCCAACAGCGCCTTGACTTCGGTGGTGAGCGTGGCCAGTTTGCGGTCGAGCTCCGGCCCGCTCAGGGCGTCGGCAGTACGGGCCAAGTCCAACAGGAACCGCCGCTCTCGGGCAGATTCACCGGCACGAGAGTTCGGAGCCTCTGCCGTTTCGCCTTGGCTTGGGCCATTCCGGCGCAGGTCCTCGGCTCGGATTTCTCGGCCATCGCCGACCTCGGGATCGGCCCCGGGTACAGCGTCGATTCCCTCGAGGACATCGGTGTCCGCCGTGTCGAGCACCACAGCCCGTCCCAGCGCGTCGGCCTCGTGCACAGTGGTGGCTCCTGCCGCCGACGCCCGGGTGCGCAGTGTTGCTGCGGCGGCTACCGGCGATGAGGCCAGCGCTCGCAGAAGCGCCAGCACGGACCACCACCGGACCCGTTGGTGGACGAGCCGCTCGCCGACGGCATTCCCGTCATCTCCGACCTGGCCCCTGGCGTAGGCGAGTACGCGCTCGAACAGTGCGGTGTACTCAGCCGACAGGCGGTAAGGCGCTTCCCGGCTGAGCCGGTCAGACGGGAAGTCCGTGTCTTCGGTCAGGTACTTGCGTACATCCCCCCGGCGGCGCTGTACGAAATGACGGGCCAGCCGGGTCCGGCCCTCGACCTCGTCGAGATCGAGAACGGCCAGCTCCGGATCGAGCAGCCCAAGCAGATTGCGGAAGCCTTGTTCCTTGCCCGAGTGGGGAGTGGCGGTGACCAGAACAAGGTGGCGATCGGCCTTGCTGGCAATCCGTCGCATCAGGTCGTAGCGCTGGGTCCTCCCGACCGTGCCACCGCCCCCCGCCCCGTCGGCCACGCAGGTGTGTGCTTCGTCCACGATGACCAGCTCAGGACAGTGGTTGAGGAAGTCCTGGCTGCGCTGTGGGGACTTGATGAAGTCGGTCGAGATGACGGTGTAGGGGTGCCGATCGAAGAGTGACTCGTCGAGCATCAGGCCGCGGCTGAGGCGTCCAACCGTCGAAGGAAGGACGACTTCGGCTTCAATGGAGAACTTCTCGCGCAGCTCCCGTTGCCACTGCTCTGCCAGCGCCGGGCTGCACAGAACGGCAAGCCGCTGGGTATCGCCCTGGGCGATCAGCTCAGCGGCGATCAGGCCGGCTTCGATGGTTTTTCCAATGCCGACGTCGTCAGAGATCAAAATCCGCACAGGGCTCTGGCGTAGCGCCAACAGTAAGGGAACGTACTGGTAGGCCCTCGGTTCGACAGCAAGGTTGGCAAGAGACCGGAACGGCCCAGCTGACGAGCGGAATCCGACCTGCAATGCCGTGCGCAACAACAGACCGCCCGTGGCGTCCCCAAGATCCGATGGTCCAGGTGGGGGGAACTGTGCTGAGCGCACGTCCTCCAACCCTGGCAGTACACCCGCCGTCTCGTCCTCTCCGCCGCCCAGCGGGCGAAGCACCAAGAGGTCCTCGTCGCTGTCGGGAAGCACCACCCACTCGCGCCCCCGTGCTGTGACCAGCGACCCAGGGGCGAATATGGTCATGTCGGCTGACCGGCGGTAGCGCCGAACACGCTCGGTCTGGCGCCGACCACCTCTGTCCAGTCCGCGTCGTGGGCTACCCGGATGACGTCCCATCCTCCGTCCACGAGACGTTCGGACGCTTGGGCATCCCGGGCAGCCGTGGTCGAGGCGTCATGGACCGGACCGTCGACGAAGATGGCCACCGGTCCGGAGGGCAGGTCGTAGACGAAGTCGGGACGGGACTCGGCTCCTGTCACGTAGACCTGGGCCCGGTCGGGCAGGCGCAGACCGTGGTCGTTCAGCCACGTCACGAACTTCCGCTCCAGTCCCGAGTCGCATGCGGCCAGCAGTGCGTCGACGGTGGCATTTCGGCTTCGGCCACCACCACCGGCTTCGGTGGTGGTGGCAGCAAGGCGTACCAGCACCTCGTGGGCCCGATGCCGGTCGATGAGGGCATGTTCGGACTGGTTGGCGAACGAGAGGAGGCAGTCGTAGCAGCCCAGCTCGCATCGCTCGGTGGTCCCCTCGGCGTGGCCGAGATCGTCCCCGGTTTCCGGATCGAAGTGCAGGAGGCCGAGCGCTGTGGTCGCCACCTGAGCCAAGGCCTCGGGATCGCTGATCAGCCTGCGCAGCACCCCCGCCCCTCCTTCAGCCGACTCGGTGAAGAGCATGCGTCCGTGCCCGTCCAGATCGGGCAGTGCGGTCGAATCGAGCTCGGAGTCCTCAAGTTGGAAGGTGGCCTCAATGCCCCGTTCCAGGGCGTAGCGGATGCTGGTGGCGGCCACCTCGTCGAGCCGTTGGCTGCAACGGACCAACAAGATGTTCCGGGTGTCCTCGACGTAGGGGATGACCTTCTTCTTGGTCCGGGCGTCGTCGATTGGCTCCAGGTCCTCGGTGTCAACGGTGGCATCCGTCGCCTGCTTGTCCGTCAGCCACCGTCCCTCGACGGGATCCAGCCAGAATCCTCGGTCGTTGTTGTCCTTCCGCCGGCGTCTTCCGACGTTGGCCAACCGGATCGTGGCTGCGTCCCCGTAGGCGAGGTCGGTGACCAGCTCGCCGGCCACTACCGCGGTGGCATCGATGCGACCGGCCCGGTCACCATGCGTGGCGAAGCGGAACGACGTCTCGATCTCGAAGCCGGACCGGCGCCGCTCTTCCTCATCGCTGGAGATGCGCTCGCGACGGCGGGTGTGGACCGTCTGGAGCCTCAAGAGGCCGTAGGTCTTGGCGCCGAGTGTCGTCCCGCAGTACTCGCACGTGTCGATGCCGACCGAGATCGGGTGGTGGTAGCCGCACGCCCCACAACGACGGGCATCCTCGGTATCGACCCCGCCGGTCACCCCGGTAGTTCTCGGGAGCTGTACCCGCGTCACCTCGTAGCGGGATCCCTCGTGATAGATGAGCGCGCCCGGGCCGAACTCGCGGATGGCCACGAACCGGGGCCGCTGGAGGTAACCGCCGTCGTGGTCGCGCTGCGAGCCACTCGTCCCGGGGATGTAGGCAGCGAGAGGGAGTCGGGGAAAGGAGTAGCCGGGCAGAAACCCCTCGGAGGCCAGGTACCGGTAGGAGTAGAAATCGGTCTGGCTGGTGTTGCTGTTCTCGTTGGCCAACAGCCGGAGGCGGTCCCGAGCTTCGCGCTCCCGTTGGGCTGCTACTTCCTGTGCTCTGCGAGGGGCACCTGGAGCGACTGCCAGCTTCCCCTGTTCGAGGTACTCGGCCCGAGTGGTTCGGTAGAGGTCCCGCCACCGGTCGACCGCCCGGTCGAGGTTGTCGGCGGCTCGAGCCACGGTGTCGTGCACCCAGCCATCGTGCCACCACCCCACCGGGTCGTCTGAGGCCGTCCACGCCGACCGCAGCTCATCGAGGACGCGCTGGGCTCGCACGAAAGCCCGCCGTGCGACCTCCGGTTCAGTCAGGGCCCGCCAGACATCGGGCAAGAAAGTGAGCGACGGCTCGTCCCCTGCCATGTCCAGCACCTCGGTGAGGGAGGATCGCATCGATTGGCCGGTCTCAGCCAGCCATACTGCGTGGACGTGAGAGCGGACCAACTCTTCGTTGCCCAGATCCAGTCGTGGGGGTGCAACTGATCCCGACACCATGTCCTGGCTGCGTCGGAACCAGAAGTTGTCGTGAGCATTCCCGCTGGAGCAGTACGTGGTCACGATGGCGGGCTGGCCTTGGCGGCCGGCCCGTCCCGAACGCTGTGCATAGTTGGCCGGCGTGGGTGGCACGTTGCGCATCGACACCGCGCTCAGACTGGCGATGTCCACACCGAGTTCCATGGTGGGTGAGCAGTAGAGCAGCGGCAGAGTGGCACTTCGGAACTCGCCTTCGCGCTCCTCGCGCAGACCGGGGGGGACCTGGGCGGTGTGCTCCCGGGCGTAAAGGCCGGCGAGCCCGAGCCCCCCATCGCGGTACAGGTCGCGGAAGAATGGGTTTACCCGGGCCAGGGTCTCGCTGTCGAACTGCCGCCGGAGTGGATCGTCGGCACCGTGGGCGCCGTCGCCCAGCGTCCAGCGAATGGACGACGCCTTGAGCCGATACCCGGCGTTGCCGGCGCTGTCGGTGACAACTTCGGTCAGGGTGCCCACGCTCCCGAGTACGCCGAGCAGGCTGATGATGACTGCCTGCGCATCGTCAGCCTTCAGCGTCGGCCCCAGTACCTGGGGTCGTCTCAGATAGCGGCCGAGAGCACTCCGTCCTGACAGATTCAGATCGGACCGCTGGGCACCCGCCGACCCGGGCCGTCCGAATGCCGTTCCCACGACCTCGGGGCGTTCGGAGTCGTTGATGAGCCACGGATCACGCAGATGCTGACGGGACTCCCTCTGGATCCGCTCGAAGCCGGGCTGGGTCAGGCAGTCGACGTCGATGGCAAGCACTCGCCGGAACTCGTCCAACACGATCCGGGCCAACTCCTCACGCAGTTCGGGCGGAGCAGTGACCAGGGCCGCATGGGAGTCCTTCCAACTGTCGGCGTCGGCGGCGATCTCGGGAAGGTCGACATAGCGGACGACCAGCAGGCCGACCTGTTCCATGTTGGGCATAGTCACCCGCCAGCCCCGCTTGAGATCGGAGTAGAGGCGGTACTCGACCACCGCTCGGAGTGCTCGTTCGACCATGTCTCGTTGGGAGAACTTGACCCCGGGGTGCTGGGCGTAATCATCCAACTCGAGCCCGAGTGCGGCGGTGACCTCTTGGGCCACGCGTTCGTGACTCAGTCCGTCGGGCTGATCCCCGAGTGCCGAGCACAGCGCTGACCGGAGCTGCGCCACCTGGGCGAAGTCGTTGAAGTGCCCGGCTTGCAGGGAGGCATCCTGTCGATTGTCCACGAACGTCAGCAGTTTGCGTGCCTCTTTGGGGAGCTCGTCTGGACCGAACCGGCGAAGTGAGCGCACGATGCTGCCCGACAGGACTGTCACCGCGGAGGAACGCCCCTCCTGGTCCAAGGTGGCCAGCTTCGAGAAGTCGCTGCCTCGGACCTGCTCGTAGGAGATTCGGCACCGCAGACAGAAGGCAAATGGTGTCGAGATGAACCATGCCTGCAGCCCATCATGCTCGCCGGACAAGGTTCCGTCCGGCTGCAGCCACACGGTCGAAGGCCTGTACTTGGCCCGGTTGGGAGCGAGCGACATCGAGCCGTCGTCCGCTCCGACCAGCCAGTGGTCGGGGAAGCGCCCTTCGGTGACCGGATCGACAGGCCAGGGGTGATCCTCGGACACATAGAGGTAGCCGGTAACCGTGTCACCGCCGGAGGCGTCCCGGTCAGCCCGGGGCACGAACATCACGTCGCCATGGCGCTCGGTCCGGGCCACCACGTAGTACTCCTGGCCGCACTCGCGGCAGAACCCGAGGGGGAGGAGGGCCTTGTCCGGGTGGTCCGGGACTCGTAGCTGATAGTGGCCGGTCAGGTGTCGTTCATCGGTGGGCTCGAGTGAGGCGTAAATGTTGTCACCCTTGGAGATGAACTGATGCAGGCGGAAGGCGAACAGTGGTCGCCGTGTAGCCGGGTGTCGGAGCCGGCTGCCGGTCAGCAGCATCTTCTCGAGTACGGCGCTGCACTCCTCGACCCCTGACCCTGTTACATCGCTGAGCAAAACGGCAGCATCGGAGACCCGGGTGGGGGATCCCCGGACCAGTTCGCCCGAATCGGGGTCGCGCCCAAGCCCGAACGCCTCCTCTACCCAGGCCGCCAACGGGTCCGCCGCTAGTGCGTCGTACTGGTCGGGCATCGGTGCTCCGTCGACCAGTTCCCTCACCCGGTCGGTCAGTGTGATGGCATCGGGCAGGTCGGCGGTACTGGCCCGGACCAGAGTCTCCCCAATGACGTGGTCTGGATCTACTGAGGCTCCGAACAGCCGGGATGCCACATCCGCAACAACCGTCTTGCGCTCCGCTGCGGAGCCTGCCGATGCCATGGTGGCCGACGTGCCGACAACCTGGAGGTCAGGGGATTTACACGCATCGCGAACCCGGCGAACCAACATCGCGATATCGGCCCCTTGCCGACCCCAATAGGTGTGCAGCTCGTCGAGCACCAGAAAGCTCAGTCCGCGGGCGGCACTCATCAGGTGCTGGCGTTCTTCGGGCCGGGTCAGCACCAGATCAAGCATGACGTAGTTGGTCAGCA
>PLSY01000386.1 GCA_003164275.1 Acidimicrobiaceae bacterium
CCTCGGCCGCCTCGGTGGCCCCCTCTTCCAGCTGATGCTGCTCGTCCACGTACTGGTGGTGCAGGCGGAGCAGGATGATCACCCCGAGGGGCAGGATGACCAGGATGACCCAGGCCCCTTCGGCGAACTTGGCCACGGCAATGATGATCAGGACGATGAACGACAAGACGGCAGCGGTGCCGTTGATGCCGAGGCGCCGCTGCCAGTGGCTCTCGCGATGGGTCCAGTGGTACTTGGCCATTCCCGCCCCGGCCATGGTGAAGCCGGTGAACACCCCGACGGCGTAGAGGGGGATGAGCTTGTCCACCTTCGCCCGGGTCACCAGCAGCAAGACGATGGACACGACGGTGAGCACGATGATGCCGGTCGAGAAGACCAGTCGGTGACCCCGCTTGGTCAGCTGGCGGGGTAGATAGGAGTCCTCGGCGGCGAAACTGGCGAGGAACGGGAACCCCGTGAAGCTGGTGTTGGCGGCCAGGATGAGGATCAGCGTCGTGCCGATCTGGAGCATGATGTAGAACAGATTGCCGATGCCGTGCTGCCCGTAGACGAACTTGGCGATCTGGGAGATCACCGTCGGCGTGCCCGAGACGTAGGGGACCGGGTGGGTGATGGAGGCCAGGCTCGAGACGCCGAGGACCAGCGAGCCGAGGATGACCGACATCAGCACCATGGTGATGCGGGCGTTCCTCGCCTCGGGTCGCTTGAAGATGCTCACCCCGTTGGAGATGGCTTCGGTGCCGGTCAGAGCCGAGCCTCCCGACGCGAAGGCCTTCAGGATGATGAAGACGCTGGCACCGAACAGCAGCCCCGACCCTGAGCTCCCGATGTGCTCGGCCCCGGGATGGCCGGTGATCGACTGGGCGTGCAGGGTGCCGACGATGGCCTTGTACGTGCCGACCACCAACAGCACGACCATGTTGGCGATGAAGAAGTAGGTGGGGAGGGCAAAGGCTCGGCCGGCCTCTTTGATGCCCCGGAGGTTGGCCCAGGCGATGAGGATGACGAGGGAGATGGCGATCCAGGTGGTCTCGGGAGTGAGTCCCGGGAACACCGAGGTTATGGCGGCCACCCCGGCGGCCACGGACACGGCAACGGTGAGCGTGTAGTCGATGAGGAGGGCCATGGCGGCGATCTGCGCCACGGTCAGGCCGAAGTTCTCCCGCGCCACCACATAGGCACCGCCGGCCTTGGTGTACACCTTGACCACTTCGAGGTACGAGAGCGTCACGAACAACAGCACGAAGATGACGGCAATGGTCACCGGGATGACGAGGGAGAAGGCAGCCGCTCCGACGGCCAGGACCAACGGGATGAGCATCTGCTCGGTGGCGTAGGCCGACGATGAGATGACGTCCGACGACAAGACGGCCAGCGCGGTCGGCTTGCCGAGTCGCTCGGAGCTCTGGCGGTCCGACGACAGTGGCGGTCCGAGCAGGCGGTTCTTCACCCGGTAACGAAGCGTCTCGGGAATGTCGACCTTGGCCAGCGATGCAGCCGATGGCTTCATCCGCGCACCGGGGTTCGGAACGGTCGAGGTCACCGGGATCCCTGAGCCGGCTCCGGGCGGGCCAATAGGATCAGCGCCTGCGATCGACGCCTCGTCCATCCCCTCAGTAAATCACTGCTGACGGGCAACGAGAACATCGCTCCGGGCTCCTCCCGGGCTTCGTCCCGGTCACTCGAGGGGCGGCTCTCGGGGGGTGAGTTGTGATCTACCGACGATGCGTGTTGCATGGGCGGGTGCACATCGTCATCGTTGGTTGCGGTCGAGTGGGTTCTGGCCTCGGAATCGGGCTCGTCGAACAGGGTCACACGGTCGCCATCATCGACCGCAATGCGAAGGCATTCAGGCGCCTGCCATCCGACTGGCCTGGGACGACGGTGGTCGGATCGGGGTTCGACCGCGGCGACCTCGACCGTGCCAAAGCTTCGGAGGCGAGCTCGCTGGCCGCGGTGACGAGCGGCGACAACTCGAACATCCTCACCGCCCGCATCGCCCGGGAGACCTACGAAATCCCGAACGTGGTGGCCCGGATCTACGATCCCCGCCGTGCCCAGATCTACCTCCGCCTCGGCATCCCGACGGTCGCCACCGTGTCATGGACCATCGACCAGGTGCGGCGGCGACTCGTCCCCGGGCAGGTCGAGTCTGAGTGGTCGGACCCGACCGGGACCCTCTCTCTGGTTGAGCGCGAGCTGCCCGAGCGGTGGGCCGGCAAGCGCCTGTCCGACTTGTCGAGGCCCGGAGAGGTGACCCTCGTCGCCGTCACCCGAGCCGGCGTCGCCCGTCTGGACTTCGAAGACCTGGTCGGCCAGGACGGCGACGTCCTCCATCTGATGGTGACCGACAGCGCCCTCGTGCGGCTGAACGACAGACTGGCAAGCGCTTCCCACGGGGAGAAGGTCGCAGGCCCCCCCGAGACCGCCCCGATAGGACTCGACGAGGCGGTCGACGACTCATTCGACCAGGATGACGCCAAAGGAGGCCGGGCATGAAGGTCGCCATCTGTGGGGCGGGGAGCGTGGGGACGGCCATCGCCGCCGACCTCCATGCCGGCGGGCACGACGTGCTCATCATCGAACAGGATCCCGAACTGGTCGAGCGGATCCGGGGCAGCCTCGACATCACCTGGGTGGTGGCCGACGCATGCGAGGTGTCGGCCCTCGACGCCGCCGGCTTCTCGTCCGTTGACGTCGTCGTGGCGGCCACCGGTGACGACGAAG
Organism: Acidimicrobiaceae bacterium; assembly: GCA_003164275.1. The sequence goes on from PLSY01000386.1 coordinate 2,728, forward strand.
ACAATCTGGTCGTGTCCCTGCTGGCCAAGCAGGAGTTCGCCGTGCCCCGGGTCGTGGCCCGGGTCAACCACCCGAAGAACCAGTGGCTCTTCACCGAGAGCTGGGGGGTCGACGTGTCGGTATCGACACCGCAGCTCCTCACCGCCCTCGTCGAAGAAGCGGTCTCAGTCGGCAGCCTCGTCCGCCTCCTGCGCTTCGAGGGAGGCAACGCCCACCTCGTCGAGGTGACCCTGGCTGACGACTCACCTGCCGCCGGAGTCGCCCTCGTCGACCTCGGCGTGCCCCGAGACGCCACCGTCGTGGCCGTCGTGCGCGAGGACCATCTGATCGTGCCGAGGGGCGATACCAGGCTCGCCGCCGGTGACGAGGTCCTTGTCCTCGTCACCGCTGACGCCGAGGACAAGGTGCAACAACTCCTCGTCGGGGGCTGACACGGTGAGGGCCGCCTTCTTCGACCTGGACAAGACGGTGATCGCCAAGGCGTCCATCGCCGCTTTTGGGCGCCCGTTCTACCGGGGTGGACTGATCAATCGACGACTGGTGGCGAGGGCCCTCGTCTCCCAGATCATCTACCTCCACCTCGGGGCGAGCGAGCAGAAGCTGGCCCGGGTGCGTGAGTCGATGCTCGTCCTGACCAAGGGATGGGACCGCGACCAGATCCGGGACATCGTCCGCGAGGCGCTGGAGGAGACGGTCGAGCCCATCATCTACGCCGAGGCCCTCGACCTCATCGAGGCCCATCGGGCGGCCGGCCACAAGGTGTATCTCGTCTCCGCCTCGCCCGAGGACATCGTCATGCCCCTGGCCGACCACCTCGGGGTGGACGGCGCGATCGCCAGCCGGGTGGTGGTGGACGAAGACGGGCGCTACGCAGGGGAGATGGACTTCTACGCCTATGGTCCCTTCAAGGCGGTGGCCATGGAGGAGCTAGCCGAGCGAGAAGGGTTCGACCTGTCCGAGTCGTCGGCTTACTCGGACTCCTATACCGACCTCCCCATGCTGGAGGCGGTGGGCCATCCTGTCGCCGTCAACCCTGACCGGGTGCTCGCCAAGGTGGCCAAGGACCGCGATTGGGAGGTGATGCAGTTCACCAAGCCCGTCCGAATGCGCGACCGGATGAGCGTGCGCAGTCTCTCCATCACCGCCACTGCCGCTGGCATCACGGCTGCGGCCTCCGTGGGGGCCTTGGTGGCCTGGCGCCTGGCCCGAAGGGCCGAGACCGTCGCCACCACGCGACCTCTGGTGTCACGCCGACCGTTCCGCTCCTAACCAGGTCACTCCCGCGGCCTCGAGTAGGGAGTTTCGGGTGCGGGGCAGGTACGCATCTTGGCGTCGGACAGGTGCTTGGCGTGGCGTCGGATCACCTTCGACCGCAATCACATCCGGATCCAAGCGTCGAGATCATCAACGGGTGAGCGGGTGTCGCCAACCAGGCAGTAGTTGCCCCACCGCCGGACAACGGGATTGAAGTCTCATCTCTTCTCCGAACATGGCTGCGCCCGGACGCCCTGGGCATCAGACTCGAAATTCAACGGCCAAAGCCCAGGAAGGACTTCCAGCTCCCCGTCATCGGGACTGCTGGGCGTAGGCGCGACGAACGGCCCGTCCAAGAGGAACGGGCCGTCGGCGGACTAGCTAGACGGTCGGCTCAGGAGGGGCGGAGCCGCTTGGCGGCAACGACACCCAGAGCAATGACGATGGCGAGGATCAGGAGCTTCTTCATGGGAGGCATGGTAGCCGGTCGGGCACGCGGAGTTGGCGGTCCTGCGCTGCGGTCCGGCGGGCCGACCCGGCCGCTCAGACGGTCAGGAGGTCCCGGGCACCGGTGTCAGAGGAGGGGTGCCGCAGCTTCGACATGGCTCGCGCCTCGATTTGGCGAATGCGCTCACGAGTCAGGTTGAAATGCTCGCCCACCTCTTCGAGGGTGCGGGGCTCGCCCCGATCGAGGCCGAAGCGCAGACGCAGGATCTCGCGCTCACGCTCGTCGAGCGGTGAAAGCAGGCGACCGATCTCCTCGGGGAGGAGCGACACGGCCGCTACCTCGAACGGTGATTCAGCCGAGCGGTCCTCGACGACATCGCCGAGCTCCGCGTCGCCGTCCTCACGGAGTGGCTCCGACAGGGAGAGGGGCTCTGCGCGGAAGCGGAGCGCCTCGACCAGCTTGTCCTCTGGCATCTCGACCTCGGCTCCGAGCTCGGCCAGGGTGGCCGGCCGGCCGTATTTGAGCTCCAGGCGAGCCTGGGCCTTCTGCACCCGGGCCAGGGTGTCGCCAGCGTGTACGGGCAGACGGATGGTGCGGCCGGTGTTGGCGATCCCCCGGGTAATGGCCTGGCGGATCCACCAGGTGGCGTAGGTAGAGAACTTGAAGCCCTTCCGCCAGTCGAACTTCTCGACCGCGTGCATGAGTCCGAGGTTGCCCTCTTGGATCAGGTCGAGCAGCGGCAGACCAGAGGCCTGGTACTTCTTGGCGATGGAGACGACCAGTCGCAAGTTGGACTGGACAAAGGTCTGCTGGGCCCCCTCGCCTTGGAGCGTCGTGCGTCGCAGCTCCCGCTTCTTCGCCGGGGTCAGGCCCTTCGGGGTCGCTGCCATCAGTGCGTCTGCTTCCCGACCAGCTTCGATGGTCTGGGCCAGACGGACCTCATCGTCCTTAGTCAACAACGGATACTGGCCAATGTCGGTCAAATACAACCGAACCAGATCTTCGTCGTCTCTCTCGAGGCGCTCCTTTGCCAACTTCACCAGGTCCTTCGTTTTCCCCACAACGTGGGGGACGGCCAATCCTCGTCGAGCCACACCGCTACATGGTGGTCCACTGATTCGGATTAGGCGCTTTCGGGCGCAACGATTGCTGCTTTCGAAGTTTACCGGACGCGTCAACCCCTCCAAGCGTCAATGCCGCGATTACCGCCCAGAAACTGGGCTAATCGGCGGTGACCGAGTCCGGGAAACTCACCAGCCCGGAGTGGGCGCCTGCCCCCACGACGACCGATTCCAACCGCTGCAAGAACTCATAGACGGCAGCCACGTCGTGAGGTCGGGCGACCAGTCGCTGGACCAGTCGCTCACCGGCCTGCCAGTCCTCCACCTCGTCGGTCAACACCAGGCGCAGGGCGCGGATGATCGGGCCGTCGGTCACTTGCGATGCCACCTGGAGGTGCCGGTGATAGCTGGTGACCAATCGGGGTAGCACCACGCGGTACACGCCGGCGAGGCGCGGCAGTGCCCCAGGGTGGCTGAAGGCATCGTCTTCTGCCGGTGGCCACGACGACCCGGGCACGTCGGTCGGGGGGGAGGCCCCGATCAGGGCGGCGAACAGGGCGGCCACCGGGGCGGATGGAACGGTCAGGGCGTCCGGGTCGGCTCCGGCCAGGACGGGCAGCCGCTCGGACCACAGCTCGCTGTGCCACGAATGCCTCATGCTCTGGGCGTCGAGATGGAGCTGCACGGCCGGGATCGGCATGTCGGTCACCCACCCGCCGAGCAGGCGGTAGAGGGCGTTCTCGATCCAGCGGTACTCGCCGACCAGGGCCGCGGTCGCCCCCAAAGAGCCAGACAGCGGTGCCGCGTCAACGCCGGGGCCGGGCCCTCCAGGGGAGTCGGTCAGATCAGACAACGCGGCCCACCTCTCCGCTCGGTCTCTCGACCGCCGGCGTCGGACGGTAATTGTTGGTGATGGGCATGCGACGGTCCTTGCCGAACGCCTTGCCTGAGATCCGGACCCCAGGGGGCATCTGGCGGCGCTTGTACTCCGCCCGGTCGATCAGCCCGACCACCCGGCCCACGGCCTCTGGGTCGAAGCCCTGGGCGATCAGATCGTCGACCGAGCGGTCGCTCTCGACATAGCCGGCCACCACCGGATCGAGCACCGAATAGGGAGGGAGGGACTCGTCGTCCCGCTGGTCCGGGCGCAATTCGGCCGAGGGGGCCTTGGTCAGCACGGGGTCGGGGATGAGATCGAAGCCGGCCCTTCGGTTGCGATAGCGGCACAGCGCGTAGACCAGGGTCTTTGGAACGTCCTTGATCACGGCAAACCCACCGGCCGAGTCGCCGTAGAGGGTGGAGTAGCCGGTCGCCATCTCCGATTTGTTCCCGGTGGTCAGGACGATCCAGCCCCGGGCATTGGACAGGCCCATCAGCAGCACCCCTCGAATGCGGGACTGCAGGTTCTCGTCGGTAAGGCCGGTCGGCTCACCGCCGACCAGTGGGGCGAGCATGGAGGCGAACGCGGTGTGGGCGTCCTCGATGGCCACCGTGGCGATCTCGACACCGAGATTCGCCGCCAGCTTCTCGGCATCGGTCACCGACCCGTCGCTCGAGTAGCGGGACGGCATGGTGACCCCGTGGACGTGGTCGGCCCCCAGCGCGTCGACGGCGATGGCCGCAACCAGGGAGGAGTCGATGCCCCCCGAGAGCCCGATAACCGCATCGGTGAATCCGTTCTTGGCCAGATAGTCGCGAGTACCGAGCACCAGCGCCTCGTAGACCTCGGCCTCGGCGTCGAGCACGTCGGCGGTCGACCCGACCAGAGGTGACCGGGCCACCGCTCGCGAGCTGGTGCTCACGACGATGGCGCCGTCCTCGGCGGCTCCCCCCTGTTCCCCCGTTTCGACCGCCACATCGACGAGCACAACCTCCTCGATGAACTGGCCGGCAGAGGCCAAGACCATGCCGTCGGCATCGACCACCACCGAGGCTCCGTCGAAAACCAGCTCGTCTTGGCCACCTACCTGATTGACGTAGACGATGGCCGAGCCGGTCTCCCCCACCCGGGCGGCCAGGACAGCCAGGCGTTGCTCCCGGCGTCCCTGGGAGTAGGGAGAGGCGTTGAGGTTCACCAGCAGGCGGGCCCCGGCGGCGGCCTGGTCGGCCATCGGGCCTTCGGGGAACCACATGTCCTCGCACACGGTGATCCCGACGGGAACGCCGGCCACGAGGAACCGGGTGGCCTGGCCGACGCCCGGCGTGAACCACCGCTGCTCATCGAAGACGCCGTAGTTGGGCAGCAGGCGCTTGAAATAGCGGCCCGCCACCCGGCCGTCGACGCACAGAGCGGCCGCATTGACCAGGCGACCGGACTCGTCGGTGTCCACATAGCCGATCACCGCAGCGCACGACCCGGTCCGCTCGGCGATCCGGGCGAAGACCGCCTGGTTGTCAGCCACGAACGCCGGCCTGCTCAAGAGGTCCTCGGGTGGATAGCCGGTCACGGTCAACTCGGGGAACACGGCGAGGTCGGCTTGGCCGGCCTCGGCTTGGCCCAAGGCCTCGAGGATGCGCTGTGCGTTCCCTTCGAGGTCGCCCACCACCGTGTTGATCTGGCACGCGGCCACCCGTATTCGAGCCATGGCGTCAGCCTACCGGCGGGACTGCCAGGACTTTTTTCCAGAGATCTCCGTTCCGCTCGGCTGGCACCGCCGCCAGTTAACACGCCGTTCACAATAGAGAAATGGAGGAGAAACGGCCCCCTGCGATAGTGGACCTTCCCTCGAGGCGAATGCTGTCGGGCCGCGTCGCGGCATCGGATCTTCGGTGAATTTGGTCAGCATGCGTCGGGTTCCGGAGGGAGGAGCAAGACGGCAAGCAAGCAACAAAGGAGTTCTCGTGCCCTACCGGAGTATTGGTGGACACCAGCAGCAGCCTCGCGTCAACTCGTCTGACACGGCGACATCTCGGGCCCCACGTCGACCGGAGGGTCCCTTCCCTGCGAGAATGGCTGGATCAATCCGAACCCCACCGCCGTTTCCGCGCCGCCGTCGCACGTCCCCGATCCGATGAGGAGCCAAGAGGAGTACGTCCTCAGGACCGTCGAGGAGCGGGGCATCCGGTTCGTCCAGCTCTGGTTCACCGACGTCCTCGGCACCCCGAAGACGTTCAGCATCACTCCCGCAGAGCTCGAGAACGCCCTCGACGAGGGCATGACCTTCGACGGATCGGCCATCGACGGTTTCAGTCGGGTCCAAGAGAGCGACGTGCTCGCCCGACCCGACGCCAACACGTTCCAGCTGTTGCCCTGGCACGGTCACGGACAGGTCGGCATCAACGGGGAGATGCCCGAGGCCCAGGTGGCCCGGGTGTTCTGCGACGTCGTCGACCTCGACGGCTCCCCGTTCCAGGGTGACCCCCGACATGTCCTGCGGCGGACCCTCGACCGGGCCCACTCCGGCGGGTTCACCTTCTACGCCGCCCCTGAGATCGAGTACTTCTACTTCGCCGACAGCGACCCGAGCCACACTCCGGTGACGCTCGACAGCGGCTCGTACTTCGAGCTGACCGTGGCCGATCGGGCCAGTGACATCCGCCAGCGCACGGTACTGACGCTGGAGGAGATGGGCATCCCGGTCGAGCACGCCCAGCACGAGGACTCGCCGAGCCAGCACGAGATCGACCTCCGTTACACGGACGCTCTCACCATGGCTGACACCATCATGACCGTGCGGCTGGTGGTGAAGGAGATGGCCCGCCAACAGGGCGTGTTCGCCAGCTTCATGCCGAAGCCGCTGGCCGGCGTGCAGGGGTCGGGCATGCACACCCACATGTCGCTGTTCCGGGGCGACTCCAACGCCTTCGTCGACCTCGAGCGGCCCGGAGGCATGTCCGAGGTGGCCGAGGGGTTCATCGCCGGCCTGTTGCGCCATGCCCCGGAGATCACCGCTGTGACCAACCAGTGGGTCAACTCCTACAAGCGCCTCGTGTCCGGCTACGAGGCGCCGATCCACGTCTCGTGGGCTCGCAACAACCGCTCCGCCCTCGTCCGGGTGCCCGTCGTCAAGCCAGGCAAGTTCGAGTCGACCCGGATCGAGTACCGGTCACCTGACAGCGCCTGCAACCCGTACCTGGC
>PLSY01000201.1 GCA_003164275.1 Acidimicrobiaceae bacterium
GATTCGGTGGATCGAGGCTTAGTGCCCCCGTGGACCTGGCCGGCGTGGATCAACAGCAGCCCAACCGCTGCGAGCAACGCCACCCCGGCGGCGATGACGATCCCCTCGGAAAGGCTCCGGCTCGCATCCTCGATGTTCGCGTGCTGTTTGGTATCCTCGGCATCGAGTGGACGGATGGACATCCAGGTCCAGAACAGAAATGCGAAGGCCGCGATCGACCATCCGAGGAGGACAGCTGCCTCCCACACCACAAATGCCGACGCGATCACTCCTCCGATGAGCCCGACGACAGCAGCCAGGGCGGTTCTGGTCCCAGCCGTCTTGATTCGCCAGGCCGCATTGATCGCTTGCTCGTGGACCATGACGGCGAGCGTATCGTTGTTACAGTTGGTGCCTTCAAGGGTAAGAGACCACCCGCCGCCGGCCAAGGCGCCCGCAGCCGGGTACCCACAGACCGTTGGCAAACCGCCAGTCAACCTTACATTGACGATCATCTCTCGATGATCGGCAGACGGTCCTCATCCACCTATCTGAACGGCAGATCATGCGTGTCTTCACCTGCGACAACTGTGGCCAACTTGTCTTCTTCGACAACAGCAAATGCCTTCGGTGCCACTCGCCCCTCGGTTATGTGCACCAGAGACGAGACATCGTGGCCCTGACCGAAGTGTCCTCCAGCCACCTGGTCGACCTCGGCAACCCGGTGAGATCCTGGCAGCGGTGCGCGACCGAATCCGTCACCGGATGCAACTGGCTGGTGCCGTCCGGCACCAATGCGTTGTGCGAAGCCTGCGTACTCACCCGCACTCGACCCTCCGATGATGATTTGGAAGGTATGGAAGAGCTCGTGCGAGGTGAAATGGCCAAGCGGCGGTTGATCTTTCAGCTCGCCGAACTCGGACTGCCGGTCTCCCCTCGGGATGAGGAGGCCAAAAACGGACTGGCCTTCGACCTCCTCTCCAGCGCCGAGACAAAGGTGATCACCGGCCACGATGACGGGGTGATCACTCTCGATCTGGCCGAGGCGGACGACGAGCACCGTGAGCACCTCCGCCAACAGCTCAATGAGCCCTATCGCACGCTCCTTGGGCACTTCCGTCACGAGATCGGCCACTATTACTGGCCCATCCTTGTGGACCAACCCGATGTACTCGATGCCTGCAGAGTCCTGTTCGGAGACGATCGGGAGGACTACGGGCTGGCGGTGAAGCGACACTACGACTCCATCGGGGACGGGGACCGATCGTGGGCCACCACCCACATAAGCAGCTACGCAACCATGCACCCTTACGAGGACTGGGCGGAGACCTTCGCTCACTATCTGCACATCCTCGACACGCTTCAGACGGCCGACAGCTTCGGCCTCGGTGCGACCGCCGACTCAGGAATGGCTCGGCGCACCCATCGACCAGGCGCCCATCCCACCAGGCCAGACGGCAGTGCATCGTTCGGGGATGTGATCGATCACTGGCTCGAGCTGTCCTATGCCCTGAACCAGATCAACCGATCCATGGGACACGACGACCTCTATCCCTTCGTCCTGGCACCGCCCGTCATTCGCAAGCTCGCCTTCGTCGACCACATGGTCCACCGGCACTAGGCGGTACTCTCCTTCAAGGCACGGACAAGGCTCCGGTTGCTGTCCTGGATAGAGAATGAAGGTTGATCGGCCTTGGAAATCCCGACGTTCGGCGACACGCTACGTGCTTTACACGACCTCGGACCAAGTGACATCACCGACAGCGTGACCGGATTGCTCACCCGAGCCGGAGCCGCGGACATAGTCGTCTATCTGGTCGACTTCGCTCAGACCACGCTCATCCCAGTCCCCGACCGTCACGCGCACGTCGACCTCCCCCAGAGCGAGGCCATCCAGGGCACCCCGGCAGGACGCTCGTACACCAACCGTGAAGTCGTCACGGCCACGCTGGTCGAAGGGACTCGAGCGTGGTCGCCGATTATCGAGGGACCGGAGTGCACCGGTGTTCTCGCCATCACTGTGCCCGGCCCCTGGGACGAGATCTGTCGGGCACGTTGCCAGGAGCTTGGAATGCTGGTGGGAGCGGCCATTACCATCGGCGCCCGGTACACGGATCTTTTCAACGTGGTGCGACGGCGGAAGGCGATGAGCCTGCCGGCCAGTATCCAGTGGGATCTCCTGCCCCCGCTCCAGCTTCGGACGCCCGAGGCCCTCTCCACGGGACTTCTGGAGCCGGCCTATGACGTCGGGGGCGATACCTTCGACCATGCGGTGACGGGCTCGCAGCTGGACGTCGCCATCATGGATGCCATGGGCCACGGACTGAGCTCCAGCGTCGTCTCCTCGTTGGCCATGGGCAGCTATAGGCATGACAGGAGAGAGGGTCAGACTCTGGCTGAGACCCATGCTCGCCTCGATGCGGTCGTCGCCGAACAGTTCCAAGAGACGTTCGTCACCGGGCAGCTGGCTCGGTTGGATCTGCGCAGTGGGGAGTTAGTCTGGGTGAACGCCGGCCATCCTCCCCCGCTGCTCTTGCGCCAAGGCAAGGTGGAAGGACCGCTTGCCTGCCGGCCCTCGAGGCCATGGGGACTCGGTGGCGCCCTTCGAGAGCAGGCGACCGCCCAGCTGCGGCCTGGTGATTCGGTGATCTTCTACACCGACGGTGTGATCGAGGGGCGATCGCCCGTCGGCGAGGCGTTCGGACTCGAGCGTTTCATTCGTGCCATCGGGCAGGCCACGGCGTCAGGGATCCCTTCCGACATCGCCCTGCGCCGAACTATTGACGACGTGTTGGTCTTCCAGGGCCAAAGGCCCCGTGACGATGCCACCGTCGTCTGGGTCCGATGGGATCCAAGCGTCGCCTAGTTGCCATACGTGATCGGGGCATCGAAAGCAGCCCGACGACTGGCGCGACGCAAAGCCAGAAGCACTGGCCGTCCCAGCAGCAGCACGAGGGTGGCATTGGTGGCGGCCCGAAAGAAATCGAAGCCAAGTGATGTGGTGATGTCGAAGTACACGAAATTGTGCAGGTTCGCCGATACTCCGGCTCCGGGGATATAGGAGAAGCTGGTGGATGTTCCCGCTCCGAAGGGCCAAAACCAGAGATTGAGTAAGGACCCGTAGAGGATGCACGAGACGGCGGCATACCCGGCCAGCATGAGGAGTTCGGCCCGACCCTTCAAGGGCGGCAGGCAACCCGCACCGAAACCCATCCAGGCGGCGCCGAACATCTGGAACGGCAACCAAGGACCTATACCACCTGTGATCAGGGCCGATGCGGCAATGGTGACGGCGCCGAGAACAAAGCCGAATCCTCGCCCCATCACCCGACCAGCGGGGATCAACAAGAAGAACACAGGCTCGAATCCGGCCACTCCGGGACTTGGAATTCTGAGCGCAGCACCACATGCTGCCAAAATGCCGAGGAGGGCGATGGCCTTGGCGTCGAGGGACCCCTCGGCCAGTTCGCCCAGGACCACAGCCAGCAGCAGCGGCAGTATGGCAACGAACAGCCACGGGGCATCGGCCGAGTGGGACACGTTGACGCCTGAGCGGGAATGAATGAGCAGTGGCCAACCGAACGCGGCAACTCCCACCAACGACGTGAGTCCGAGCAGCACCGATGCCTTTGGTCGAAGGCGGATCGCCGCGGTCGGATGCGGTTCGGGAGCCGTCACGGTCATCCATCCACCTCCAAGACATCTCTGATCTCGTCAACCGTGAGCCACGGGGCGGGGGCGAGCACCTTCGCCACCTGCGGAGCGAACACAGGCGAGTGGCAAACCACGTCCCTCGCCACCCCGTCAGAGACGACTTCGCCCTCGGCGAGAACGAGGGCCCGAGTCGCCACTTGTGCCACCAGCTCAACATCGTGGGTGGCAACGACTACGCAGTCACCCGCTGATGCCAGGTTTTGGAGTACCGAAACCAACCGGGCCTTGCTCGGATAGTCGAGGCCGCGAGTGGGCTCATCGAGGAGGATCAAGGGCGGCGCTGGAGCGAGGATGATGGCCAGTGCCAAGGCCAGACGCTGCCCTTCTGACAGATCCCTTGGATGGCTGTGGCGCGATATGCCGGCAAGCACACGGTCAAGCATCGCTGACGTGGTTCCCGGCGTCAGTCCCGTCTCCCGGTCGGCCGTCGAACACTCATCGGCGACCGTTTCCCCGTAGAGGAGAACCCCAGCGTCTTGTGGGACCAAGCCGACCAGTTTGATTAGCTTGCGGGCCGGGACATCCGTCGGCCTCTGGCCGAGGATGCTGACTGTTCCGTTACTGGGCGACCGCAGCCCCGCCAACTGTGCCAGGAGGGTCGACTTTCCTGAGCCGTTCCGCCCCATCACCGCAATCACCTCTCCCTTGCTAAACTCGAGGTCGACCGAATCGAGGGCGACAAGCGAGCCATAGTTCACGGACAAGCGATCGACCTTCGCCACAGCGGATCTCGAATCGTGCGGCACCGCGTCTGGCACTCGGGCCATCTTGTCGTGCAAGCGCAGGCGAAGCGGCCCTGCCTCACGCCTGGCGTCGCGAACGGACAGGGGCAACGGGGTCCAACCGGCCAACTTTGCGAGTTCAACAATGGGGGGAGCCACCGGCGACGTGGCCATGATCTCGGCTGTTGGACCCACCTCGAGCGGCCGACCGAGACCAGGGACAAGGACCACCCGGTCGGCGAATGGGATCACCCTCTCCAGCCGATGCTCAGCCAGCACAACTGTCATACCGACGTCATGGACCAGCCGGGTCAGCGACGACAGAACCTCCTCAGCGGCCGCTGGGTCGAGTGCTGATGTGGGTTCGTCCAGCACCAGGATCCGGGGCGATGCACAGAGCACTGCACCGATCGCCACGCGTTGCTGCTGGCCCCCTGACAACGTCGAAAGGGTGCGATTCCTCAGATCGTGCAAACCGAGGAGGTCCAGCGTGTCCTCTACCCTCCGACGCATGGCATTGGGCGCAATGCCGAGATTCTCCATGGTGTAGGCCAGCTCGTCCTCCACGGAGTCGGTCACAAACGTGGCCGCAGGGTTTTGGCCCACCACGCCCACCAGATCGGCGAGCTCTCGAGGTGGGTGGTCACGGGTGGAACGTCCGTCGACGGTCACCTCCCCGGAGAGTCGACCACCCGTGAAGTGAGGAACGAGCCCATTGATTGCTCGGAGAAGTGTCGTCTTGCCCGATCCCGTTTCGCCGACCACCAGACAGAGCTCGCCCTCCTCGATTAGCAAGTCGACATGAGCGAGGGTGGGTGCCGCAGCACCTACGTAGGTAAACGTCACGTCGGAGAACCGGATCATGCCAACAAGCCCCCTGCCCGGTCAGCGTCAGCTGCAGGGGGCCCGAGGTGGGATGGCGTTCCTCTTGTGATCGACTCGCTCCGAGGGACCGGTGCGACAAGCGCTGGAGCGAGGCCGACGAGTATTCCGACCGTCGGAAGCAGTGGGAGCGAGGGGAACTGGAGTGGATAGACCTGCAACTGCATCCCGGCCGTATGAAGGGACGAGGCCAGGATGAAGCTGGCCAAGACGACTCCCCCTGATCCAACCACGAGCCACTCGGGAACTCGCCAGACGTCGGGACGATACCGAGATCGGTTGGTCCGCCGACCACTGACCGCCATTCCGCCGCCGATCGACAAGGCACCGAGAGCGAGGAATGGGATCCCACCGCCCGGAAGCGAGCCGACATCGAGGATCCCGTAGACCCCCGCACACACCAACAACAAGCCGATGGCTGTTGCCCCGGCCCCCCATCTTCTGATCCGCTTGGCCACTACCTGCCTTCGGCCATACCCCCGCGCGTCCATTGAAGAGGCGAGCTGCAGTGATCGATCAAGAGCGCACTCCAATACGGGAACGGCCATGCCGCGAAGCCCGGCGATCCCCCGGGTGGGGCGGCCCCGGAGGCGTCTCGCATCGCGGACGTTGGCGATAGCCATCACCACTTCGGGAGCGAACGACAACGACACGGTGACGGCCACACCAGCTTCGTAAAGAACAGAGGGCAGGCAGCGAAGGAGCCGGTAGGGGCTGGCGAGGGAGTTGGCGGCCCCGAAGCAGACCAGCACGACGGCCAGACGGAGCCCGTCTACCGCAGCCTGAATGATTGATTCGAGGGTGACGGGTCCTCCGATGCTGACACCTTCCGAGGTCGGGAGGGGCACGTGGGGAAACGTGAAGAGGACATGTCCCGATAACCGGTTGCCGAAGATGATCTGAACTGCTACCCGAATGAAGATGACGATGAGGCCTAGGCGGAAGAAGAACACGAGCGAACGAGACCAAGGCGCATCGGTTCGTTTGACGGACACCACAAAGGCTGCGACCGCCGCTATCAACCCGAGGAGGAGTGGATTCGTCGTCCTGATGGCCGACCCGGCGAGACACGCGGCCCACAACCACCATGCTGCCGGGTGGAGGCCTCGCCGCCCGGACGCAGGCGGCCGTCGCACCTTCATCGCGCTTCTGGACGCTTGCGCCACCTGAACACTGAAGCCGCCACCAACGCCGCGAGTATCAGGCCGCCGATGATGAAGGGGGCGGGGCTGCCACCGCCCTCCTTTTGAACATCCGCCGGCGCAGCGCTTAGCGAGTGTGCCTGGTGATCCGATTGTCCTGTCGAGGTCGTAGGAGGCGAACTAGTCGATGTGGAACCCGCGGCAGCGACCGTCGTCGTAGGGCCGGACGACGCTGCCGCTGTTGCCGGGGTTTTCGACGTGGGCTGTGTGGCTCTTGTCGCCGCGAAACCACCAGGGCTTGCGGGGACCACCGTCGTCGCTGGAGCCGTGGCTGGCGTGGTAGCAGTTGTCGTAGTCGTTGTCGTCGTTGTTACGGACGCCTCTGGTCCGCAGACGCTCGCATAGGCCGGGGCTACCGTGGGTGGAGGGTCCGTCGGATTGCCGTGCCCGGGGTTTTGGAACTTCCATCCCTCCACGTCGCCCTGGGTGACTGCGCCGCTGGCCCCGGTGCTGGAGTACTGCCAGTCCCCCGAACTCCCGTGCCAGTAGGACCAGTAGATATAGGCGCCGGGCACGGGTTGACCGCAGGGTCCGTTGGGATCGGGCACATCATTGATCGTGCACAACAGCCCGCTTTGGGCGTAGGTCGGCGGTGCCAGGTTCTCCTGCTGGGTGAACGCGGCCAGTGCCTGGTATCCGTTGTCACCGCTCGGCACCTTGACGCATCCGACCACGGGCTGCGAGCCGCCGAAGTCCAGAACGAACTCCACACTCACCAGCGTTGCTGCGCCCGCTGCGTCTTTGAAGGGGACAAGCGCATCAGGGCCGGCACTGGCCAGGACGACCGAAGTCGTCCCGGCCAGAAGTGAAACTGCAATGAGGCTGCGCCTGTTCAGCCGTTTGATCAGGCGCTCCCCTGGATTCCCGCAGCGGCCATGCCCACGATGGGCGCGTTGAGCGGTGATCCACCCTCTGATCCAGCAAAGGTGGCGTTGCCATAGGAGAAGATGCCTCCATCGGTCGCGACCAGCCAGTAGCCATTTCCATCCAGGGTTGGGGCGATCCCCACGATGGGTTTGTTCAGCTTGAGGGCGCCGGCCGAGCCGTGGAAGGTGCCGTCCCCGTAGGAGAAGATGCCGCCGTCGCTCGCCACCAACCAGTAGCCGCCGCCGTCAGGCGTCGACGCTATGCCGACGATGGGCTTGTTGAGGGTCAGGGCTCCGGCCGAGCCGTGGAAGGTGGCGTCCCCGTAGGAGAAGACTCCACCGTCACTCGCTACCAACCAGTAGCCACCAGCGTCAGGCGTCGACGCTATGCCGACGATGGGCTTGTTGAGAGGTGATCCTCCGTGGGAACCCTGGAAGGTGGCATTACCGAACGAGAAGATCCCACCGTCACTCGCCGTCAGCCAGTAGCCGGTACTGCCGAAATTGGCCACAAACGGAAACTCGACGCCGGCGACCGCTGGCACTGCCTGGTAAGTGGCGAGCAGGTCGGGGCCGGAGATTCCCGGAAAGGCGAAGGCACCCCGGTCTGGCCCCGAGGCCAGCTGGAAGGAGGCCAAGGAAGTGGCCGGGTTGCCGGATCCCTTTTGAAACTGGGAGGCAACCGGCGAGAGTCCTAGAGAGATGAGCGATTGAATCACCACTGCCGTCGAGTTCGGGTCACTAACTCCAGGAGCGCTCACCGTATTCGGAAAGCTGCTCCATCCCCCATCCGCATCTTGACCGCTAATGAGAAAGCTGAGTGCACTGGCGGCATGCGCTGCATCAAGCCCGTTGACGGCCTCAAGTCCCTGAATGGCAAGAGCCGTGGAGTTCGTGTCGGGGCCGACAAAGGCGGCCGGGTCTCCACTACACGGATTGGCAGACGTTACGTAGCTCGTCCATCCGCCGTCTGGGCACTGCTGGCTTGTCAGCCATGAGATTTCCGCAGACGCTGGTGTGACATTCACCGCTGCCAGGGCTGCCAAGGCAAGGCCTTGCCTGAATGCGCCATCGTAGGCCTGGTCCTGGGCCCCGAAGAGTCCGACATTCGGTGCTGAGGTCTGTTCAGTGGCCAGCAGCCTGGCCACAAGATCGGTGCCTCCGAATGAACGGGGGTTAACCCCAAGAGCGTGGGCGTCAAGGATTAACAATGCCAGTTGGCCCGGTCCGTCCTCATTGTCTGACTGGACCACATATGCATTGACGTGCGCTTCCAGGTACGAGATCGCCGCACTTGTCCCAGCGGGATCGGCGTTGGCACTGGCCAGGGCAAGCACCGTATTCGCAGTGGCTGACAGGTCTGCCGTGCCTGGAGTAGTGGTCGAGGGCACGTAGCCACTGGAGTTCAATTGACCGGCAAGCCATGAGGCGCCCTGACCGGCTGCGGCCGGGAGCGGAAAGGCCGATGTCGACGCATGGGAGGTGGCGGCGCTGGCTATCGACGGTGCCGCCAGGGTTGCCAGGAGAGCGCAGGCAGCGAAGGCTGCTGACGCGAAAAGGCGCTTGATGGACATGGGGTGGATCCTCACTTCCGGACGAAGACCCGGCAACCCACGCCACCCTGCTCAGGCTCGTGACCAACCGAGTCCGTGCCGCAATTCTCGACGGTTATGGACTCAATCAGCGGTGCCTCGGTATTCCGACTCGTAGTGAGATCGCCTCACTACCCACGGTTGCGGACCAGCGCCGGACTTCGACCGGCTTCCCCGAATCACCACTTTTGTTGCTGGCCCGACCATACCAGCATCGGCATGAGCGAGTTATGGACGACTCTCGACCAGATATGGAGGCCCATCTGGGCCGCCGTGCTCAGCCGACGATAGGACGGACCACTCCGAGCCCGACGACCTGCAAGTGTCTGAGCACTCCGCAATAGGCCTGCCAGGGACTTTCCAAGGTGTACTCGATGCGCTTCTCGGCGCAGAAGGGCCCGACGAGAGTCCGGGCTCGACGGAGATTGGCTCGGGGCATGGCCGGGAACAGGTGGTGTTCGATCTGCGTGTCGAGGCCCCCGAAAAGAAAGCCCGTCCAAGGTCGACCGGACAGATTGCGCGATGTCAGCACTTGACGACGCAGGAATCCGAGTTCGTCCTCGCCGGTGAGTACGGGCATGCCGACGTGGTTCGTGATGAAGCTCACCCCCAGGTAGAACCCGAGGATGGCCTGGGTGACGAGGATGAAGACCACCGCCTTCACCGGAGAGAGGATGAAGAACGGTGCCACGAAGAACACGAAGAGATGCACGGACAGCAACGCCGATTCGAGTATCACTCTTCCGTCTCGTCGCTTGGACAAGGAGATGACGCTTGCTACGTGCAGATTGAGGGCTTCAAGGAACAGGAGCGGTATAAGCATCAGCGATTGAAAGCGGGCGAACCACTGTCCGAACGGTCCCCGCTCATCGGCCTGCTCGGGCAGGTAAACGATGGCTCCCGGGACGAGGTCCGGATCCTTTTCTGGCCGATTCGTGTAGGCATGATGGCGATTGTGCTTCGTCACCCACCAGCCGAAACTGAATCCGGTGAACAAGTTGGCCACTACAAGGCCGATGGCATCATTGTCACGACGACTCGAACTGATCTGGCGATGTCCAGCGTCGTGGCCGATGAAGCCCAGTTGGGTCATAACGAGCCCCAGGCCAATGGCGATGGCCACACACCACCAGCTGTCGCCGACGACCACCAAGGTCGTTCCGAGGGCCACAAGGGCCAGGACGGACAGGCTGATTTTCACTGTGTAGTGCGCCCTGCGGCGACCGAGCAAGCCTTCATCACGAACCCGGCGCGACAGCTCAGCGAATTCTTGGCGATACGAATCGGCCGCCGGGGCAACTGCGAACTCCGTGGTCATGAGGCGTCTTCCGGTTGGGCTTGTGGCCAATGGTCTGAGGAGACGACCTGAGCGAGCGTCTCGAATGTGGCGTCTGGATCTGTGACGGTGTGGCAGGTGTCAAAACGGCCGTCATCCAGGAGGGAAGCAAGATGAGCGCACGCAACCCATCCATTCAAACCGAAGGTGACCTCATCACCCTAGATCGGAAGACAGCCACATCGGCGTCGCCCATCGGCTATATCGGCCGTGACCAAAGTCCCCAAGGAATGGCTGCCGTCGTATTATCGGGCTTCGTACGCGCTAGTTGTCACCTTTGACGGAAGAAGCAGCACGATGATCAATGCGATGAGAGTGAAGAAGAATCCCAAGATCAGCCACCCGATCGGGTGTCGACCCTTCCGTTTGGCGATGTTGTAGATCCAGACAAGGATCAACAGCCAGATGACAAACCCAATCAGCGATTCGATCCAACGGACGCCGTCCGTGGTGGCCAACAGGGCCGCCGTCAACATCGCACGCACCTTCGAGCCAGTCGGGCCATGCGCAGATCGTAGCAAGCTCGACGTTGGCTCGGGTAAGACCCGCATTGACTCATCTAAAACCTCC
>PLSY01000015.1 GCA_003164275.1 Acidimicrobiaceae bacterium
ACCTCTTGACTGCCAGTCAAGCGCTCTACCAACTGAGCTATACCCCCGAAGCTGCTCAGAGGCACTCTTTCCTCCAAGCGATTCCTGTCAAGTAGCAACCGGAGTAGCAACGCTGATTCGGTCCCTACTGCGGAAAGGTCATACTAGCCGAGGGCAGCAGGGGGGGGTTGCGTCACGAATGGGCCATGTCGGCCGCCCAGGACCAAGCGTAGGGTGGCGGTGAACTGGTCTGTAGGCGGAATTCTGTCAAGCCCAGGGCCATAAACTGAGGGAATAGTCAGAAAGTGCCGTTGACCTGGGAAAATAGGTAACCGCGGGTGACCGTGTCTTACTCCTGCTTGCCGGGGTCGTGTGTCAGATGCGTGTCAGACGGCCTGAGGCGGAGAGCCTTCCAACGTGTGTTCCTTAGCTCAGGACCTCACCACACACGAGCAGGGCCGCACGAAGAAGGGGTTGACATTCGGCCACTGTCGGGAGATACTGCAAAGTTCGGTTCTCAGAAGGAGTGTTTTGCCCAAGTCATCATCGGATTCCTCAAGTCTGCTGCTTGCCGCTCAGGATCAGCTTAGGGAGGCGGGGTATGAACTCGTCGAACGTGAGGTTTCTGTCCGGGTAGGTCGGCGCAATCGGGTATTCGATCTCATTGCTTATGTGCGGGGCGAGGACGGAGAGATTCGCCCTGCGGCAGTCGTAGAGGTCAAGCACCGCCTTGACCGTCCGTCAGCGATTTCGCAATCCCTGACCCAGCTTGCGCTAGCTCGGGAACTACTTGGCGTCGAGAATTGCTACGGCTATGACGGTCAGTGGTACGAACCCGACCCCAGCTTCGCTGAGTTGCGGTGGATTTCTGAGCCAACTCGTGTAACGCAGTCGGGCATGGAAGTTGAAGACCGTGTAGCGCAGACACATGACGTTGAATTGGTGCTCAGGGCACTAGAACGCTGGATCCAGGGCAGAATCGGCTTCGAGGGCTTGGTGCGTCCCGTAAGTCGACTGGAAGTCGTAGCAGAAGCTCTCGACGAATTGCTCCTGGACGGTCTCGCTGCAGTGCGAGATGCCATTGATGGGGTCTGGATCCCCTCCGAGATCCTCTGGCGTGCGGCGAGGCGGCTAGTTGAGGGTGCAGCCCAGACACATGCGGACGGTGGAGAACTGATCGTCCCGATCGACGTCCGGAGGGCCATCGTTGATCTGGCCCGACCGAACCAGATGTTCACTCTTCGGGAGGATTCGACAGCCGGCGGAACTGTGGCAGATCCGTTTTGTGGACTCGGACTTCTGATCTGCGACTTCATAGATTCACTTTGGGAGAGCAAACTTCGACCTGAGAGCCGAAACGCTGCACTCTTGATCTATGGCGCAGACCCGAACCCCCTCTGTGTACGCATCGCGACAGCCCTATTGCGCCTCGCACCCTCCATCGAGGGGTTCAAGACAATGGTGGACGTCGAGCTGACGGACGCAGCGTCAGATGGCCGAAACATGGCTGCTCGGGTATTGATTTCATCACCACCGTTTGGTCGCAAGCTGCTCAACCCTGTTCCGACTCGAGCAGGCTCCACTCGGAACGGGGACGAAGCGCAGATAGAGCGCTGCACAAAGTCTCTTCGGGAAGGGGGTCATGCTGTGATTCTCACGACGCAGGCCTGGCTCACCAGAAGGGAGACAGTGAGCTTTCGTCATGCACTCGCCACGGAAGCGAATGTCGTAGCTGTCATTGGCCTCCCTGCTCGTGCGCTCGGCCCTTCAACTTCGATCGCCTCTGCCATCACAGTCATTAGGCGTGCCGATCCATCCGAAACACTGGTGGCAGATCTCGAGGAAGATTGGCGTGAGCAGTTGTCCGCTTCTGGCAACTTCTTCCAGTCGTTCGCCCGACTCACGGACGAGGGATAGCCGTGAATGTCGAGCCAGCAACTCGCCTGTCCCGAGTCTGGCCGATGCACGTCATGCACCAACCTTCCAATCTCACTGACCTGGCGACCAAGGACGACTGGTCACCTCGGCGGCTGACAACAGTCGTTGATTACGAACGGGTTCGCGAACAGTCCGGGGTGGAATGGGCGCCCTTGGACGAGCTGGCGACTCTTCTGCCGGCCCCGCCTGTGCGCAATGTGGACATTGCGGTCCGACCTTCTGACCTAGATCGATCAGCAGGAATGGCACGTACTCACCTGTCCAGGTATAGCGGTCGGGTCCACGTCATGGACGGCAAGATTCTGCAGCCGGGGGATGTACTCGTGCCTGATGACCCAACCCGACCCGCAATTCTCCTGGACGAACGACTGTCTGGAGTTGGGTTCACCGCCAGTTTTGAAGCATTGCGCCCAGAGTCTCGACTTTCTGGCCTGGAGATTTGGGCTCTGCTCTCGAGTAGAGCTGGGCACGATGCTCGTGTTCGGCTCGGGCGTACAATGGCCGTCGGCCCGCCGAGAATTCCTCGCTCAGCCATACTCGATCTCAGTCTTCCGCTCTTCGACGACAACTTGTGGCAGCGTGTTCGACCATCCCTGCATCAACTCCAGCTTCTTGGCGGTGTGGCCCAATCGGCCCGAGCAACAAGCAGATGGAGCTGTTCAGATCTCTTGCTGGCTTCATCGTGGGCTCCTGCAGTGGTGCTGCAGACTCAATCGGATGATGGACGCTCTGCTCTCGGCGAATTGTGCCAAGAGATCAGACGTGGATCCGCACGTGTCAACGACACAGTCGATGTACCGGTTGAGGGCTGGCTGCCAGTCGCCACTACGGGCGACCTAAATAGAGGTCTCCAGCCACGGAGGTGGATAGCGCCCGTCAAGATCGGTGGCGCCCATGGTCGTCCTGACGATGTTCTGCTGGGCCTCCTTGGTGAGAAGGCAACTGCGGTGATCCTCACCTCAGAAGTGGGCGTGGATCACAATGTTGCGCTGCTTCGTTTCACGGACCTCGCCACTCGGGACGAGGTAGTTGGCTACCTGAATAGCCCCGAGGGTCAATCCGATCTGCGAAATGTGGCAACCAGGGTGTCCATTCCACACAGATCGATTGCGACTCTCAAGAGACTGATGATCCCAGGATCCGTCAATGGATCACTCGGGATCAGTAGCTCGCAGCCATCGTGGCCGCCTGCCGACTCGCAATCAGAAGGGCCCCCGTCGCCTGAAGCTGGAAATCTCGCGTCGCAGTTGCAGGAACTGCTGTGGCCGACCTGACATGCTTGCCGGCGGCCATTGTTCTAAGCGAGCTGTATAACTTGCTCCTTCGCACATTGGGTGGCGATGCTGAGGAAGTCCTTGGTCAGGTCGCCCTTAGTGTGGAGTCGCTCCGGGCGATGATCGAGGGATACCAACTTGCATGGGAGTACCTAGAGCGGCCTGCGATTGACGCTGATGGAACTCTCGTTCAATGCCCCGTTACGAATCCAGTCCATGCTCGACTTGCTCAATTCATATTGTCGGGCGCACGTAGCAACTGTGACACCGTTGAGCTACATAGTGAATTGGTGGCAGCCGTTCGCTCGGCGTTTGAGGATGTCCCAGGCTATTCGGGACGGCTCCCAGACTGTGCGCAGCCTGTGGTCATCGCATGGGGCCTTGGCATCCGGTGCGGGAGGCTCGACCTGACCTATCCAACCGTTCCAGCCCTTGGACATAGCGATACCAACATTCATCAGGCGTACATGGGCCTAGTGGAGCACCTCACCCTCTCAGAACAGGCATTCGGCAATGAGGTCGATGACTGGCCGGAGCTTGTGCGAAATGCCGTTCTGTTGCGCACCGTAAGCGTATTTGACGGACTTGGGAAGTTAGAGGAACGTCCGGCTGGTGCCCCTACCTCTGGATCACGAGGCGGCCCAGCTGAAGCCGCCGCTCGTTTGGTGGGTCTTGCTGGGTCTTACCTGAGTTCAGGTCAGCAGGGGAGATATGGGCGGGCATGGGAACGGATGGTCAGCGTCAGGGACGGCCTCAGTCACGTGATGCAAGGTGATCGGAGGAACGCATATGACTTCACAACTGCGCTGGGCGAGACTGCAACGTGGGGTGATCTCGGACAATTGGCCGTTGAAGGGCTGACCGCTCTGATGCTGTTCCTGGCGGCGGATGATGCGTCGTCCGCCGACCCTGGGTCGATAAGGTCTGCGGTCGAGCAGGTCGAGACGGATATTGCATGGGTGCGGTCCACCTACGGATGACAGGGTTGCGGCGAGGCCCACCGGCGAAGAAGGCAGTGAAATGAATCAAGCGCAGGCGCACGCCGACAAGGTGAACTTTATCTGGTCGGTCAAGGAGGTTCTCCGAGACCACTACAAGCGCCATCAGTACGGCGAAGTCATCCTTCCTCTCTGCATGGTCCGTCGCCTGGACTGCGAGCTGGCCGACACGAAGGCAAAGGTGATCGCCAAGGTGGCCACCATCAAGGGCGATGTCGATTCCCATGACGACGTGCTCGCTCACGCCGCCGGGCACCCCTTCTACAACACGTCGAAGTTCACCTTCGAGACTCTCCTAGACGACCCGGAACACATCACCGAGAACGTCTTCGACTACCTCCAGGGGTTCAGCCCGAATGCCCGATTCGCTCTGGATAAGTTCGGCATCGAGGGTCACATCGAGAAAATGGGCGTGGCGGGAATCCTGTTCATGGTCATGCAGCGCTTCGCTGGCATCGACCTGCACCCGGATGTGGTCTCGAATTTGGAGATGGGCTACATCTACGAACATCTCATCCGGGTGAACGCTGCGTTGTCCAACGAGGAGGCTGGGGAGCACTTCACGCCCAGGGAAGTCATCCAGCTCATGGTGAACTTGCTCTTCGCCGACGAAGACCAGCTCCTCACACCAGGCAAAATCGCCACCATCTACGACCCCGCCTGTGGCACCGGCGGCATGCTCAGCGTGGCGGAGGACTACCTGAAGGAGAAGAACCCGAAGGCCCGGCTCCACCTATTCGGCCAGGAAATCCAGCCGGAGTCATTCGCCATCTGCCAGTCCGACATGATGATGCGCAACGAGCAGTCGGCTCGCATCGTGTACGGAGACTCCTTCACGCAGGACGGATTCGAGGGCGAAACGTTCGACTACATGCTTGCCAATCCTCCATACGGCAAGGACTGGAAGACCATTGAAAAGGACGTCAAGAAGGAGAACGCCACGCTTGGTTTCGCTGGGCGCTTCGGTGCAGGGCTGCCGCCTACGTCGGACGGACAGGTCCTCTTCCTCCAGCAGATGATTTCCAAGATGCGCCCCTTGGAGGATGGTGGAAGTCGAATCGGAATTGTAATGAACGGTTCGCCATTGGTCAGTGGCGACGCTGGCTCGGGACTTTCTGAGATTCGCCGATGGATCATCGAGAACGACTGGCTTGAGGCCATCGTCGGACTCCCAGACCAGCTCTTTTATAACACCGGCATCAACACATACATCTGGATTGTCACCAATCGGAAGCGCCCTGAGCGGAGAGGCCATGTGCAGCTCATCGACGCCCGGAAGCTGTGCAAGAAGATGAAGAAGAGCCTGGGCAACAAGCGCAACGAGCTGTCCCCGGCGGACATCGCCGAGGCTACCCATCTCTACGAGTCTCTCGCCAAAGGGGAATTGAGCATGGTCTTACCTAATGAATTCTTCGGATACAGAAAGGTGACGGTGGAACGACCGCTTCGGGTTCGTTACGACATCACCGACGAGACGCTGATGGCTCTTAGTGAGGCAGCGCCCTTCAACAACCTGGCCGACGAGATTCGGGATGCGCTGGCCAGTGGCCTCCATGGTCTCCTCGGAACGGCGCCTGTCAACCTTTGAG
>PLSY01000345.1 GCA_003164275.1 Acidimicrobiaceae bacterium
CTGAACCTTTTGGCCGAGCAACCGACGCGAATTCCGGTTCACCTTTACTCTGCAGCATGATCGATTCGTAGGCCGCCGAGTCGGCCATCTCGTGTTGACGGCCGTTCCAGCACAGTCCACCCCGTACCTGCCCGCCTTAGATCGCGCCAGTGGGTCGGGAGTGCGATCTCCTTACGGACTGTCATTCAAGGCTTTGCGAATGCCTCACCTGTTCGGCGGCAAACGCCGTTGCGATGACCGGTTGAGGCCAAGGCTGCTCCGGGGCTCCCTGCCTTCGGTGCGTCCGTAACGCTCCGTAACAACTCGGCGGCCGATAACTGTAACGATCCGTAACGATGCCCCAACGCCAGATCTATCGCGCTCTTCCCCTTACCAGCGGTGTGTGCTGGCCCTGCTGACACAACCTCGGTCTGCAGGAGGGGTTAGCCAGAGGGCCGTTCGACCACTGCGGCGATTCTGTCCAGGGTTTCGTTCATCGTCTCCCGGTTGCGCGTTGCGCGGTCCTTGACTCCCGTCGCGAGCGGCGAAATCTGCAAACTCAGCCAGTTGCGATGATCCTCCAGCGCTCGATTACCTGGCATCCATTCTCGGTAGCCTCGAACTCATAGGTCCACCGAGCAACTTTGAATGGTCCGGCCTTGACATCGAACGCAAACCGCTCGCCCGGTTGGCACGCCGTTACCACGCAGTCTGTCTTCCAAGATTTCGAACCGTTGTGATTCTTGCCCTTGAATTGAGCGCCAACGGCAGGTGCGTCCGCGCCGTTCACCCATTCAGCGCCCGTTGCCTCCGGCGACCAGCTCCCCATCCGTGTGACGTCTGCGACGAGGGCCCATAGTTCCTCAGGACTTGCTGCCATCGTTCGCTCGACCTGAACGGAGTGGGCAGAGTCATGCTTCTTTGCCATGTTTGCACAATACGTTTAGCCAAATTGCTGGTCAACACCCTTGGCGAAGGCCACCCCTGGCACTTAGGGACTGGAGCGAAGCTGCCGTTTAGACCCAGTCGAAACGCCCTCCGCTCCCCGGCGATTTCTACAGATTCGTCTCAGGAGTCCGAAGGTCTGAGATCCTCGGAGGTTGAGCCCAGTGGGTTCACTCCCCTCCCGGCTGCTGTCCCTTTTGGTGTTCTGACTCACGAACGACTGCTCACGAAGAGTACGTGTGTTTCGCCCGTGAAAGGCTTGGACCATGGAGATTGGCATCGTGTACCCCCAAATCGAACTTCATGGCGATCCCACCGCAGTGCGTCGATTCGGGAGAGCAGCCCACAGGCTCGATTCCGATTTGGCTTGGAGGATCCGGCGAGAAGGCGCTCGATCGGGCTTGCCGGCTCGCCGACGGGTTCATCTTCTTTGGTGGAGGCGCCAAGAACACCGTGGAGATCTGGAGAATGCTGCGTGAAGGCGTTGCCCGTGCCGGTAGGTCAGTCGATGAGTTCGGCGGCGACTATGTGGCGCTCAGTGGTGGCGATATGGGTGAACTCACGAGGGAAGTCGAGGAATGGCGCAACTCTGGCGGGACGCACATGTCAGTAGTCACCATGGGCCTCGGCCTGGATTCGGTCGAAGCCCACATCGATTGGATCTCTTCTCTTTCAGAGCGTCTCGGCCTCTCGTAAGGCGACAGATTTGTCTTCAGCCACGTCTCTTGGCCCGGCGGGAGCGGTCAGGCCGTCTGACGATGGCCGGGCATCGGCCAGGGCCGTTGTGTTCACGAGTGAGTCCAGGTGAGGCACGTCCTGACATTCAGTTCCGAGCCGCCATCTCTCGCGCCCGCAACTTCAATGGGGCAATGGGATCCGGTCGAACAGCTTCGGTGTACGTAGCCGGTCAGCTGATGGGTCCGGCGGCGAGTCTCGTTTCGACCACCGAGTCGCCCTCCCTCTCGACCCGGTAGGCGGCCGGACCGTCCGGCGCATCGGACGGCGTGTCGCTGACGACCCGCGTCGGTTCGGTTCCCTCGTACCAGAGGCCTACATGGTCGTCGGTGGCGAAACAGGTGGCCGCAAGGGTGCCATTCCGCACGAGTTCATGGAGGAGGGGACGGCGTTGGGCTTCGCTGTCGTAGTGGACACCGTTGCCATAGGGCAGAAAGCCCAGGCAGTTGGTGACCGGTTGCAGGATCTGGCCGAAGCTGTCTGTCGTTCCACCCACATGCCAGCACAGGCTCCCGGCCGACACGCCGCCCAGGATCACACCGGACTCCCATGCCTGCCTCATGGCCGGACTGACGCCATGGAGCTCCCAGAGGGCCATCAGGTTGGCAACCGACCCTCCCCCGACCCAGACGAGGTCGCTGCCGCACAGGCGCTCTTCGGGATCACCGGAGGGCTGAGGGAAGAGCTTGAGCTCGGTGACGTCGCATCCGGCGGCATTGAGCGCTTCATAAAGCATGGCGTAGTAACTAGCGTCATCGCCGCTGGCCGTGAGGACCAGACAGACCCGTGGTCGCGGCTTCCCGGTCAGGGCGAGCGCATCCCTCAGCATCTCTCCGACGCGGACCGACTGTTGAATGGGTCCAGGGACGAAGCCCCCCGATGTGGCGAGTATTCGTCGAGTGGCCATCGCCTTGTTCTAGACGAAGTTGCCACCTGGTGAAAGATGGGTCACTCCGCATGCTCCGTCCGTCGATCTGTCGTGCGGGTTCATCGTGGCTGGTAGTGCGCAGAGGCAACCTGGGGCAATTCGGTCGTAAAGGCGTAGAATCGACGGTGCCGCCTGGTCTGTTTGGCGGGCGAGCCGCGATGCCGAGGAGGAACGATGCCCGAGATCTTGAAGCTGCCACCCACCATGGTGTTCGACTCGCCGGGACTTGAGAGGATCTACCGCAAGCAGCGCTTGGCCGCGGCTTTCCGACTCTTCTCCAAGTTCGGGTTCGACGAAGGAGTGGCCGGGCACATCACCGCCCGCGACCCCGAGCGTCTGGATCACTTTTGGGTCAATCCCTTCGGGATGCACTTCGGCCACATCAGGGCGTCCGACCTTATCCTGGTGAACCACGAAGGCGTGGTGGTGGAGGGCGACAAGCCGGTCAACATCGCGGCTTTCGCCATTCACTCGCAGATCCATGCGGCGAGGCCCGATGCGGTGGCCGCTGCTCACACCCACTCGATCTACGGGAAGTCGTGGTCGACCCTCGGCCGCACCCTCGACCCACTGACCCAGGACGTCTGCGCCTTCTTCGAGGATCACGACATCTTCGACGACTACACCGGGGTGGTCATCGACATCGGGGAGGGCAAGCGCATCGCCCATGCCTTGGGAGAGAACAAGGCCTGCATCCTCCGCAACCACGGCCTGTTGACCGTCGGTCATTCGGTTGACGAGGCGGCGTGGTGGTTCATCACCATGGAGCGCTCGTGTCACGCCCAGTTACTCGCCGAGGCGGCGGGCACGCCTGTTCTCATCGACCCCGAAATGGCTCGCCTGACCCGGGGCCAGGTCGGCTCTCACCTGGCTGGGTGGTTCAGCTTTCAGCCGCTATTCGATCGAATCGTGCGCGAGGAGCCCGATCTTCTCGATTGATTGTCCGCCATCGCCCCTAGGCGTCGGTGGACGGCCTCTTCGTCTGGGCGCCCGGTGTGATGATGACGACCGGGATCTCCCGTTTGGTGTGGCGCTGGTAGACGTCGTAGCGCCCGGTGACGCCGGGATGGAAGAGAGGAGCCATGCCCCGGTTGGTGCGGTTGACCTTGCCCCAGAGCTGCGATCGTTCTTCGGGGCCGGCCACTCGGGCTGTTGCCGCCACGACCTTTCGTCCCACCCGCACGGTGACGTCGGGGTTGGCCTTGAGGTTGAGTAGCCACGCAGGAGGGTGGTCACTCCCCCCGTTGGAGGCGACCACGATGAGGTCTCCCCGATCCGAGCAGTAGGTGAGTCCGTTGGTCCGAGGGAGCCCGGACTTCCTCCCTGTGGTGGTGAGGAGCAGTGCCGGCACCCGGTTGCTGTGCTTGCCCACCCGGCCGTCGGACTTCTCGTAGATGTACCTGTGAAAGCGGAGGTAGGGGCCGACGAATCGGGTGGTGAAGATTCCGTCCATGCTTGATCTCGTCTCAGTTTCTGGCGTCAAAGGTCGGGACCAGTGTGCGAGCGGCCTGCGCCTCGTCCACTCTTCGCACCGGCGTGTGGCGGGGGAACTCAGCTAACCACCCCGGCGGTTCGCTCCTCGCCTCGTCGGCGATCTTCTCCAAGCTCTCGGCCAGGGCCTCGAGCGTCTGGGGGCTCTCGGTCTCTGTCGGCTCGATCATCAACGCCTCTTCCACGATGAGCGGGAAATAGACGGTCGGCGAGTGGAATCCTTCCTCGAGCAGCCGCTTGGCCACGTCGAGGGCCCGCACGCCGTAGGCCTGCTTCATCCCTCGGACCGACAGCACGACCTCGTGCATACACGGTCGTTGGAAGGGCACGTCATAGGTCCCAGTCAACCGCTGTCGGATCCAGTTGGCATTCAGCACGGCGATCTCTGCCACTTGGCGGAGGCCGTCTCCCCCATTGGCGAGGATGTAGGCGAGAGCCCTGGCCAGAACCAACGTGTTGCCGTGCCACGTGTGCATTCGCCCGATCGACTGTTCGGGCGTCATCCACCGAAAGACCGGTTTCGAGCCGTCGGCTGCCACTTCCACAGGCCGAGGCCCGGGCAGGAATGGGACCAGGCGCTCGGCCACGGCTACCGGTCCCGCTCCGGGTCCCCCACCGCCATGGGGGGTAGCGAACGTCTTGTGGAGGTTCATGTGCACGA
>PLSY01000357.1 GCA_003164275.1 Acidimicrobiaceae bacterium
AATGCCACGTTCTGTCGCACTCGGCCCGCTACAATGGTCTTCGTGAGGAGCGCGAGCACTTCAACGAGCCGCAAGGTTCGAAGTGAAGACAGCCAGTCGAATTCGGACTCGTCTGCGCCCTCAATGGCGGTATCGATCGCCGGAATTTCCACTGCCTGCAGCAAGGATGCGCTGGCATCCAGCGCTAAGGCAGTACGAGAGGCGCTCTCGACGGAATGAGCAGGCCTCAACAGGTCTGAACTGTCGAGGAGTCGCTTCTGAGAAGCGGCTCCTTTTTTGTTTGAGGAGTCGCATCCGGGAAACACCGTCACCCGGAAGTTCGCCTGACCATCGAAGCGCAGGCGACTCCCTCCCTTCAGACCGACCGGCCACCAGGTGGCAGGTCCAACCCTCTAGTTACAAAGAAATGAGAAACACAGTGCATCACCACGAGCAGCTAGCGACCGGTACCACGACGCCGACTCCGGCCGACCGCAATCCCGATTGGGCGACCCGGGCCAGCACGGCCAGGATCCTCACTTGGACGTCGGACCGGGTCTTCGATGATGGAGACAGTCACGAGAAGGGGGAGCTGTCGCTCTGTGTGGGCGAGGCAGCCTGATCGAGGCGGCCCTCGCCCCCGGCGGGGCTCCCTGGTCAGGCCCAGCCGACACGGCGGATCGTTGGAGTTAGCCGAGCCCGGAGTGCTCTTGGCGTTCGAACTGAATGCGGTAGAGCTCGGCATACTGGCCGCCCGCGGCCAGGAGCTCGTCGTGGCGACCGCGCTCGACGATCCGCCCATGGTCGAGGACGAGGATCATGTCGGCCTCCCGTACCGTTGACAGGCGATGGGCGATGACCAACGAGGTCCTGCCCTGCAGGGCGGTGGCCAGTGCCTTTTGCACGGCGGCTTCGGACTCCGAGTCGAGATGGGCGGTGGCCTCATCGAGGACGACGATCTCTGGTGCTTTCAACAGGATGCGGGCGATGGCGAGGCGTTGCTTCTCACCACCCGACAATCGATAGCCCCGGTCGCCCACCACCGTGTCGACCCCGTCGGGCAGGGCATCGACCATGGTGGCTATCTGGGCTCCGGCCAAGGCTGCGTCGAGCTCCCCATCGGTGGCATCGGGCTTGGCGTAGAGGAGGTTGGCCCGGATGGTCTCATGGAAGAGGTGGGCGTCTTGAGTAACCACTCCGAGGAGGTCGGTGAGCGACTCCATCGTGGCGTCCCGGACGTCCGTCCCGTTGATCTTGATCGAGCCCTTGGTCACGTCGTACAGACGCGGCAGAAGCTGGCTGATCGTTGTCTTGCCCGCTCCCGAGGGGCCCACGAGGGCGACCAACTGGCCAGGCTCGGCGACGAAGCAGACATCGAAGAGCACCTGTTGAGAGACCGTCTGGTCGAGGACGGCCACCGACTCGAGGGAGGCGAGGGACACCTCCTCGGCTGAGGGGTAGCGGAAGTCGACGTGGTCGAACTCGATGCGGGCGGGGCCCTTGGGCACCGGGGTGGCATCCGGCTTGTCGTCGATCATGGGGGGCAGGTCGAGGATCTCGAAGACCCGGTCGAAGGAGACGAGGGCCGTCATGACGTCGATCTGCACATTGGACAGGGCCGTCAGGGGGCCATAGAGCCGGGTCAGGTAGGCGGCCAGGGCAACCACGGTGCCGACCGACAGGGCGCCGTCAACCGCTTGGACTCCGCCCCATCCGTAGACGACAGCGGTGGCCAGGGCGGCCGTCAAGGTGAGAGCGGCGATGAAGAAGCGGGCGTACATGGCCTGGGTCACCCCGATGTCCCGCACCCTCCCGGCCTTTGACTCGAAGGAGCCCCGCTCCTCGGACGGACGGCCGAACAGCTTGACCAACAGCGCCCCGGACACGTTGAACCGCTCGGTCATGGTGTTGTTCATCTGCGCATTGAGCCCGTAGGACTCACGGGTGATGGAGGAGAGCCGTCGCCCCACCCGCTTGGCCGGCAGCACGAAGATGGGAAGGATGACGAGGCTGACCAGGGTGATCTGCCAAGACAGGAAGAACATGACGATGAGCACCAGGGTCACGCTGATCAGGTTGGACACCACCGNNCGCATGTCGAAGATCAGGCCCTCGCCCACCTTGGCCGATACCCAGCGGATGCCGAGTGACAGCCCCGAGTCGATGACGGCGATCCCGGCGGCCACGAGCGACAGGGTGACGATCATGCTCTTCGAGGGGTGCGGCCCGGTCAGATTGTTGATGATGGAGCGAAAGAGGAGTGGGTTGACGATCCCGACCACGGCATCGATGACCACGAGGACGAGGAACCAGATCAGGATGTTGCGGTAGGGCTTGGCGAAGCGGAACATCCGTTTGGCCGTGCCCTTGGTCACTGGCTGTTGGGTGACCGAAGTGTCGCGACGCATCGAGCGCATCACGCCGCCGAACTGGCCCCCACCACCTCCACCTCCACCCATGCCTCCGTGAGCAGACGTCACTTCCCTCCATTGCATGCGAGTTTCATGCCTCGGACCCTACTGTTCGAACCTTCCGGGCCGTCCCTCGACGGGCGGCGGGACGGCTCCTCAGGAGACGAGGCCCCTCCCGGTGATGGGCACAAGATCGAGGGCCGTGAGCAGGCCCGGGGTTCCCTGGACGACGTCGGGGATGGCGTTGACCAGGCGCATGGCCGTTGCCTTCAGTCCGGCCGTGTTGTGATCGCCGTCGGAGCCGAGCATCTGGAGGTCGAGGGTGAGGTTGGGCTCGCCGCTGATCTCCACCCGGTAACAGCCCTGTCCGGCCGGCTGGGGCCAATCGGGCGCCAGGTCGTCGCGGAGGCGAGTGACGTGTTCCAAGACGATGGGTGTCTTGCCGGCCCTGATGCCCCGAAGTTCGAAGTGCAGCGCGGCGGCGGTGCCCTTTTCGATGGTTCCGGCGTCCACCTCGAAGGTGTCCGGCGCCGGCCGGCGCTCGTACCACTCCTCGATCGAGTCGAGTTCGATGTCGAGTCCGGCGGCGATCTGTCGCACGACGCTGCCCCAGGCCATCGTCATGACGCCGGGGAGCAGGATCATCGGGACATCGTCCATCGACCGTCCGAATCCCATGATGTCGAACAGGACCAGGGCCTGGTTGTAGGTGTTGTAGTTCAAGATCTCCGAGACCCTGACCTCATCGATCCGCTCGCTGATCCCGGTTAAGACGAGTGGCAGGGCGTCATTGGCGAAGCCGGGATCGATGCCGTTGACGAACAGCGAGACGCCCCCTTGTACGGCTGCGTCCCTGATCGGCGCGTACATCGACTCGTCGACTACTCCGTAGGGGTACTGCAGGAAGACCGGTCCGCTCGAGACAACGTTGATGCCTGCCCTGAGGAGGGTCGACATGTCGTCGATGGCCTCCATCAGGCGGTTGTCGGCCATGGCCGAGTGGACCACCACATCGGGAGAGAGGGCGATCACGTCGTCGATATCGTTGGTCGCCGTCACCCCGAGCTGTCGGCCGAGGCCGGCCAGGTCGCCTGCGTCCTTGCCAACTTTGTCGGGGTTGGACACCCAGAGGCCGACGAGCTCGAGATCCGGCCTGGCATCGATGCCGGCGATGGCATGGATGCCGACATTTCCTGTGCTCCAGGCGACGACCCGGTAGGTCTTCGGCATGTGCTGTGTTCCTAACTTTTCGAGGTGGGTCGGTGTTCGAAGTGGGTCGGCATGGGCCACAAGGCAGTGTCCGTCAGTGTCCGTCAGTG
>PLSY01000423.1 GCA_003164275.1 Acidimicrobiaceae bacterium
GCCACCTGTGACGGCTTCTTCTTCCGCGGCCTCGAGATCGCCGTGGTGGGCGGGGGCGACAGCGCCCTCGAGGAGGCCCTGTTCCTGACCAGGTTCGCCGACAAGGTGACCCTCATCCACCGGCGGGGCGAACTGCGGGCGTCCAAGGTGATGCAGCAGCGGGCGCTCGACCACCCGAAGATCGAGTTCCTGTGGCACAGCTCGGTGGTGGACGTGATGGGCGACACCAAGGTGTCGGGGATCCGCGTCCGGAACAACGAGACGGGCCAGGAGACCGACCTGGCGCTGTCCGGTCTGTTCGTCGCCATCGGCCATCAGCCGAACACGGACCTGTTCAAGGGTCAGCTCGACATGGAGGACAGCGGGTACCTCACGACGGTGGGTACCACCACGTACACCAACGTCGAGGGCGTCTTCGCCTGCGGCGACGTCCAGGACCACCGGTATCGACAAGCCATCACGGCGGCAGGATCGGGGTGTATGGCCGCACTGGACGTCGAGCGCTGGCTCGAGGATGAAGAAGCGGGCATCCACTGAGCTGGGCGCCGGGAATGCCTCCGGCCCGTTATTGGTTGACATAGCGTGTCCCAGTCAGGACATCGGTATGGCCCCCGCAACGGGCAGGAGGAACAACCATCATGAGTGAGAAAATCACCAACCTCAGCGACGCTAGCTTTGACGAGCATGTCAAGTCCTCAGACGTTCCTGTACTGGTGGACTTCTGGGCCGAATGGTGTGGCCCGTGCAAGATGATCGCCCCCGTTCTCGAGGAGATCGCCGCCGAGCAGGAGGGCAAGCTCGAGATCGCCAAGTTGAACATCGACGACAACCTGGACATCACCCGCCGGTTCGACGTCATGAGTATTCCTACGTTGATTCTCTTCAAGAACGGGGAGCCTGCGGCCCGCATCGTCGGCGCCAAGGGCAAAGGACAACTCCTCCAAGAGCTCTCCGCCCACCTGTAGTCGAAGAAGCGGCCCCTCGTGGGCCGCTCTCCGCCAGCCTCCTCGTTCGACTGGAACGCGGGGCACCATGAGTCCGAACTCTGACATCCACCTCCAGTTAGGAGACGAGGGCGAGGCTGCGGCCGACGTCCAGCGTCGTCTCGAACGTCTGGGCTTCTCTCTCGGAACCGACGCCAAAGGCGCCTACGGAGTTGGAACGCGCGCCGCAGTCGAGGCGTTCCAATACCGGAGGGGCCTCCGCGTCGACGGGGTCTGTGGCCGCCAGACCTGGTCAGCCCTTGTGGAAGCGGGCCGCAATCTGGGCGACCGCTTCCTCTATCGTCGCACCCCCATGCTGCGTGGGGACGATGTGGCCGACCTGCAGCAACAGTTGAGCGCTCTCGGCTTCGACACCGGGCGGGTGGACGGAATCTTCGGTGACCTCACCTCGGCTGCCCTCGGCGAGTTCCAACGCAACATCGGGCTGCCTGTAGACGGAATCGCCGGTGCTGCGACGGTGGGAGAACTCCTTCGATTCGGAACCCTCCACCCTGACACCGAGCTCGTCACCTCTGTCCGGGACAGAGAGATACTCCGTCAGTCGCCCCGGACGCTCGCAGGCCGCAGAGTGGCGATCGGAGAGGAAGGGGGCCTCGACTCGACTGTGGCCGCCCTGCGACGACTCCTCGTCAACCAAGGGGCCCTCGTCACCACCCATCACCATCCGGACGGCTCAATTCAGGCTTCGGAGGCAAACGCAGGGGCGGCCGAGGTCTACGTCGGCCTCCGACTCGATGTCGGAGAACCTCACTGTTCGACCTCGTACTATGCCGGATACCGATACTCCTCTCCCGGGGGCAGGCGCCTGGCAGAGCTCCTCCAAGGAACCCTCACCAGCTCGCTGAACCTTCCTGACGGCGGCAGCAGAGGAATGTCACTGCCCGTGCTCAGGGAGACGAAGATGCCGGCCGTGATCTGCGAGATCAGCCCCGCTACCGTCGTCGTGGAGCAAGCTCCCCTGCTAGCTCGAGCCATAGCCGACGCCCTAGAACAGTGGGTCGGGATGGCCTGGGACTGAGGGCGTTTTACCCCGTCTTCCGATCCTCTCCCCCACCGTCGATCTCTACCTCATAGCCTCGTGTGTGGACGTAATCCACAACTTCATACACAGGTTGTGGATTACGGTCTACCGCGGGTTCAGGGATAGTATCACCACTCTATGTGGTTATTGTGCGCCCAAGTTGCTAAACGCCTACCGAGCGTGAGATTAGTGTGAGGCTGTCTCTGACCTACCCACCATCAGCTTGTAAATACGCTCCAGATCCTCCAACGTCGCAAACTCGACGACCACTTTTCCCCGTTTTGAAGAAAGGTCAACCTTTACCCGAGTGTTAAGGTGGCCGGAAAGCAACTCCTCGAGTTCGAGAATCCCGGGGGGCGGTAGTCGAGGTACGACCGTTGACCCCGACGGCGGCGCCAGTTGGGCCTCAGACGAGTCAGCGAGGTCCGAAGCACTGGGAGCGCTCACTCCCCCATCATTGTGCTCGCGCACCAGGTCCTCGAGAGCCCGCACCGTCAGTCCGTCAGCCACCGCCGACTTGGCCAAGACCTCCTGATATCCGCGATCCGGTGTCCCGAGGAGGGCTCGCGCGTGGCCTGCGGTGATCTGACCTTCAGCCAGCAGGCGCTGTACCCCTGAGGGAAGTTGCAACAGCCTTAGGATGTTGGTTACCGCGGTGCGACTTTTGCCGACTCGGGTGGCCACCTGGTCGTGGGTATAGCCGAACTCTTCGATCAGTTGCTGATAGGCGGCTGCCTCTTCCAGCACGTTCAAGTCCTGCCGGTGCAAGTTCTCAACTAACGCCTGTTCGAGACTCAGCGTCTCGTTGGAGGTCTGAACCAGGACAGGGATGGACTGCAGTCCAGCTCGTCTGGCCGCACGCCAACGCCGCTCCCCCGCAATGAGCTCATAGTCATCCGCCGCCTCGCCACCGATCTGCCGAACGAGAACCGGCTGAAGGACACCGAGTTCCTTGATGGACGCAGCCAGTGACGACATTGTGTCCTCGTCGAAGTTGACTCGCGGCTGGCGGGGATTCGGTTTGATGCTTCCTATCGGAACCTGGCGAAGCGCTGATGACCGGTCTCCGACTACTTCAGTGGGAATGAGCGCACTCAGTCCCTTGCCTAGCCCACTACGACGCGCCACCGCTGACCTCCTTAGCTAGCTCTCGATAAGCGATCGCCCCACGAGAGGCCGGATCAAATGCCGTGATTGGTTGTCCGAATGACGGTGCCTCTGAGAGTCTGACCGTTCGAGGAATGACATTTCGGCAGACCCTCGACCCGAAGTGGAGCCGAACCTCGTTCGCCACCTGATCCGAGAGCTTTGTTCGCGCATCGTACATAGTGAGAACGATGGTGGAGATGTCCAGCTTCGGATTCAGATTCGAAGCCACCAGATGCACGTTCCGCATCAGCTGGCTGAGGCCCTCGAGGGCATAGTACTCACACTGAATAGGAACGAGAACTTCGTCGGCCGCCGCCAGCGCGTTCACAGTTATCAGACCCAGGGATGGGGGACAGTCGATCAGAACGTAGTCAAAATCATCAATGACCGATTCGATTGACCGCTTCAGTTTCAGCTCCCGGCTGAACGCAGGTACTAGCTCAATTTCCGCTCCGGCCAGGGCGATGGTGGCGGGTGCAACGAAGAGGTTCTTCATGCTGGTGGGCTCGACACAGTCCTCGAGCGAAGAATCCCTCATGAGAACGTCGTACATGGAGAGCTCGAAGTTCCGAGCATCGATACCCAATCCGGTGGTGGCATTGCCTTGGGGGTCAAGATCGATGACGAGGACTCGGAAGCCAAGTTCGGCGAGTGCCGCTCCCAGGTTGACCGACGTTGTCGTCTTTCCTACGCCGCCTTTTTGATTGGCCACAGCGAGAACGCGAGGGAGAGGATTTCCCGATGCGGCCTGAGGTTGAGGACCTTCGACCTTTGCCTCCTCGACCACAGCAATACCCACCGGCTCGTCCCCTGCCTTCTCATTTCTATCGGTGTCTGAGTCGCCTGTTCCCTCGATGGTCACTTCAGCGATCGAGGGTCGTTCGGAACTGACAAAGCTCGGAGCGGCTGCGGGGGAGGCGGGCAACGGGTCAAGCTCCGCTTGATCGAAGGGCGGTGCCGGGGGCGGTCCGAAGCCACCACTCGGAATGGACTCAACTTGAAGGACTAGCTCTGGGGCGTCTGCGATTGATGCTTCTGGGTCGTTGATCACCGCTCTCCCCCCAGGCGCCGGTTCGGGCGGAAGTACTACATCCAGCTCAGCGTGAGCTGTGGCTACGTCGCTAATGGTGTCTCCAATTCCAGGATGTGCCGCCGCTGAGTCCTGCACAGAACTTGCGGCCGGCGATCGATCTGGCGGCGGCGGGGGAGACCCGATGTCCGCCGTCTCCGGTCCGCTACTCCGGGCATCCGGACCATTCTTGTTCTTTCCCTTACGACGACCCAACACTTTATTTTCTCATCGAATCGTTTTGCATCAAGGTACTCATACTCCCCTGCCGAACCAAGGCGATCAAGCCTCTGACGACTGTTTCACGTGAAACCCTCAGGTCAATGATACGACGACCTCGGGCATTCGACTCCCCGACTACCGTATGCCTTCCTCAGACCGGGAGCGGGGATCCTCTGGATTACTTACCAACCCCAGAGACTCACCCTCCGCGCTGTGCTCGATTTTGAAACCGGAGACGTGACTCACTCTGTCGTAATCCTCACAGCGACAGTGCTCAAGTTTGCAGTCACTTCCTGGACAGCCCGAGGAGATCCCACTCGGGGACCCACTCTGGGACGACGTAGGTCAGGCTGTGGTCGACACGGTCGGGGCGAAACCGACCTGTGCTC
Organism: Acidimicrobiaceae bacterium; assembly: GCA_003164275.1. The sequence continues at coordinate 4,855 of PLSY01000423.1, forward strand.
CCTCTGACCGTCCCATTCAGAGTTGTCTTGCAGTTCGAGTCCCAACACCTCTTGATGGAGGACGGAAGAGCACCCCCTTCATCGCTGTGCGGACACGTGCCCAACGCTCTCAGATCTTCAGACTTCGAAGGCCGCCCCGGAGTTGTCGCCTGACCCCAAAGCCCACCACAGCGACCAAACACGACACAATTGGCGAGCCGCCGAAGGTAAGTCATTCATAGATCGCCGAAGACCGGTACTGACCGGGGGAGCAGCTGACATGCCCGGGGAACACGCAATCCGCTGGCGATGACCCAACCGGGGAAGCAGGTACTCCAATTCGTGGACTCAGCAATCCCCAATCTGCCCATCGGAGAATGGCGGGCAACAATTGTTCCACGTGAAACCTTCCGATCTGTCTGCGATCCGTGGCAAGCAGAGCGGAGCGCCCGTCCCATTATCCACCGCGGCAAGTGACGCATGACAAAGCATCGGATCGCGTCCTCTCACTTAGTGGGCATTGACTTGAGCCATACAGGTAGGTGAAGGGCTCGACGTCATCCAAGAAGCAGCAGCTCTGGTGAGCCAGGAGGTCATCGTCTAGCTCGCCTCCCAGATCGGAGCTCACCGTTAAGAGCGAACCAACTCCCGCACCAACGAACGCGGAGTGCACCATTCCTGGGTGCTGTCGACAAAGGCCGATGGCGTAGTGCTGGGCCTCCCCAGGGTGGGCTTCTTCCTTTCGATCCTGAAGCCCTACGCCGGATCGACCGAACCATCGCTGCCGTGGTGATGGGACCTACGTTTCAATGTATCCATCCGGGCCGCCGACGGGCTGGTGCTGTCCTCTGGATGAGCTCGGTTATCCTCACGGTCTGAGATGTCCCCGATCCCTGTTGGGCTGGACGAGATGGTCAGCTCGTTCCGGGGGAGCCATCTCGACTATGTGGGCTTTCCGTACGTGTACCCGGACACCACGTTCCTCCACGTCGACGTTGCCTCGAGAGCCGCGGCCGCGCCCACCGGGGTTGCTGCCAGCGACCATCGGAGAGCCTGTGACCTTCCAATGGGGGCTCGGAGAACGAGGTGTTCTGAGCGCAGTTCATGCGCAACCTCTGGGTCCCTGGGCTGGAGGACGTGCAGCTTGTCTTCTCGGACCAGCACACCGGATTGGTGGCAACCGTCAAGCAATGCTTCGAGAGGGAGACCCATCCACGGCTTCGGATCCACTTCGCCGGGAACCTGGTGCCACGACCTGAAGGGGTCACCAGACCACGGTGTCTGCCACCTTCAACATGATCTTCACCCTGTTGTCCAGCGAGGGCGTGCGAACCCAGTCGGAACAGATGGACTTCGTCCTGGAGGGATGATCGGAAAAGGGCAGTTCTCCTGACGGGGGCGAGGGAGAGGTGCTGACCTTCACCGCCTTGCCAGGCGAGCACCGGCGACAGGATCTGGTCCCTCTACGAGCGGCTCAACAAGGAACTGAAGCGTCGGTGCCGGGTCGTCTGTATCTTCCCCGACCAGGCTACGATGATCAGACCTGACGCAGCGGTCCTCCTCGAGGCCCACCACGAATGAATGTCGGCCGAAAGACAGATACGCCTCGAAGGCCTCTGTGGCCAAGCTCCACGGCGCCGTGGATACAGACGATGCGTCCCTCAAAGAGCTCAGCCCCGACCACCTCATCTGTGCCGGAGATCATGACTTCAGAGAGACTGGCCGTCACAAAGTGGGGGAGTGGGGGAGTGGGGGA
>PLSY01000293.1 GCA_003164275.1 Acidimicrobiaceae bacterium
AGTAGGACGCCGCCGGGATTTCTCTAGACAAGACCCCCCGCTATGCGGGGGGTCTTGTCGCGTCTGGACCCATTCTTCGGAGGAACCAAGGAACTACCGGTACTGATGGGCAGCCCGGAACTCAGGACTCCGGCTCTGATGCTGCCATCGCCACTGACCGGATTACTCGCTGAACGGCTCTATTGAACTGGGGTGCTTTCGGATCATCCAGCCCAGCGGCACTCTTGGCGACCGGACCGAACACGCGCCAGGCAGTTGCGACCATGGCCGCTATGCCGGCAGCTATTCGAGCTTCGTCGTCGGACATTTGCTCATTTCGTGCGAGCGCGTCGCGCTTGAAGATAGCGGCCAGGCTCTCGAGGCTGCTCGCCGGCCCAAAAATCTGGGCCGGTTCGGACGAGTCGAGCGCTGCCCAAGCCATGAGTCTCACGTCGGCTTCATCACCGGCTCCGAGAAGAATCTCGAGTGCATCAGGGAGTTCGTTGACCTGATCGAATCTGGAGGCGGCATCGAGGGCTGCCCGTCTGTAGACCTCTGCTACGAGTTGCTCCTTCGTTCCGAGGTAGAGATAGACCAGCCCGTTGTTGACCGCTGCCTCCCTGGCGATCTCCCTCAGCGAGACGCCAGATGGTCCTCGGTCCGCGATCAGTGTCCTGGCCGCCTGGAGAATGGCCTCGACAACCTGTCGGCGGCCGCTTGGGCTCTCGTGTGCCGGATCGACCTGGGGTTCGCCTGGTGCTTTGAGCTGGAGGTCGGGACTCATCCGAGGTGGTGCCTCACTGGGGTGTGGATGCTCCGCCGGTTGTGTCAGCTCGGCCCGTTCCATGCCAAGAGGTTAGTCGGGTTGGGTGAAGTTATCCCTGGTCGATGTATGTGCAAGGGGCTCGAACAACGCTCTTCCTTGACGCGTTCCTGGATGCCATCTATGAAGTTAGTCGCGCGACTAACTAAGTTGGTGGCTATCCAGAGAGATTCGTATCGGGAGAGCCGTCGCAACTGAAGCTGGGGGGAAAGCCATGGTGCTAGAGCGGACCGAAAGCGAAGCTGAGATCCGACGTCGGGGTGGGCGTACCGGTCACTCACCGCAGGATCACCTGGACAAGGACTCTCGTCCCGTTCCCGAGGTCATGAGATGGCAATCGCTCGATCCCACGCTCGGCAGCGAAGACGTTGCTCGCCACAAGTACGTCACCTCGGAGTTCCATGAGGTGGAGATGACGAATCTGTGGAGCCGGGTGTGGCAGATGGCCTGTCATCAAGACGAGGTTCCGGCCGTCGGTGATAGCACGGTGTACGAGATCGGGGATTGGTCCATCATCGTGGTGCGAACCTCAGGGGATACCTTCAAGGCTTTCCACAACTCGTGTCTGCACCGAGGAACAAAGCTGTGTTCAAAGGCCGGTAACTATCGTGAGTTCCGCTGTCCGTTCCATGCATGGACCTGGCACATCGACGGAACGCTGAAGAACATCCCCTCGAGATGGGACTTTCCCCAGCTGGACGGCGAAGACGTGTCCTTGTCGGAGGTGCAGGTCGACACCTGGGGCGGCTTCGTCTTCGTCAACTTCGATCCGACGGCGCCCTCGCTGGCCGAGCATCTAGGCGGCCTCCCGAGCCACTATGACCGCTGGCCCCTCGAGGATCGCCAGGCTGTGATGTGGGTCCGAAAAGAGGTCGACTGCAACTGGAAGGCTGGAATCGAGTCGTTCATCGAGGGGTACCACGTGGTCGGTACCCATCCCCAGACGCTCTCGTTCAACGGGGACGCAGATTCGGCTTACGACACCTACGAGGGGGAGCCCAACTTCAGCCGGTTCGTATTCCCGGCCTTCGTCCCGGGTTACCACGTGGACTACGACATCACCGAACAGGAGATCGCAGACGAGGTCTTCGAAACAGGACTGGCCGCAGCAGATGGGGGACCCGTCCAGGTACCAGAGGGGGAGCAGGCGAGGGCCGTACTGGCTGAACGACTGCGTGAAGTGCTCGGAACGACGGCGGCCATCGACTTCGATGCCCTGTCGGACTCGGAGATCGTCGATGGGATTCAGTACTACCTGTTCCCCAACCTCGTGCCCTTCGGCGGGGTCGGCACCTCCCTCACCTACCGGTTCCGGCCCATCGGCCATGACCCGCAGCGCTGCCTCTTCGAGGTTTATGTGCTCGGGCTGCACCCGAGGCCGCCGGCCGGTACCACTCCTGCCCTCGAGCCTCGTGACCTCGGTCCCGACGACATGTTCGGGGCCATTCCCGAGTTCGGAATCCTCGGGGAGATCCTCGACCAGGACGTGATCATCATGGGACTCAACCAGGCCGGCCTTCGGGCATCGCAACGACCGGGGATCACGCTCGGCGTGTACCAGGAATCCCGCATCAGGCACTACCACCGGACACTGGACAACTTCGTCGCTTCGTGAGGTGACCCCGCTCCATGGTGGACAGCAACCTAAGACCGGTCTGGCTGGCGGCGGCAGCGTGAGGGTCGAGCCATCTGGTGCGGTAATCGACGCGCTGCCCGGAGAGACGATCATCGAGGCGGCCCGACGGTCCGGCTTCTTGTGGCCAAGCATCTGCGGTGGCGAGGGCAGCTGCCGCACCTGTTTCGTCACCGTGCTCGAAGGTGCGAGCGCCCTTTCTCCGGTCGATTCGTTGGAGCAGCGGGGGCTCGATGAGCTGTACCGGTCCCCCCGGAACATCGGGATCCTCCGCCTGGCCTGCCAGGCCAGGCCGAACGGTGTAGTCCAGGTGAAGCGCAGAGGCGTCCGGAGGGCAACCACTGCTCCAGACATGTTCGATCCACCGACAACCGAAGGGGTACTGCATGACCCGCATTGACGAGCTCGCCGATCGCAGCGAGCTGGCAGAACTGGCTTTCCGCTATGCCTCGGCGGTCGACGCTCGCGACCGTGAGGCGTTCCTCGCCGTGTTCCACCCTGAGGGCCGCCTGAGCACCTTCGCCCCCGGCGCCGAGGAGCCCTTTGCCGTTCAGGCCGGACACGAGGAGTTGGCCTGGATCCCCGTCGCCATGAGTGAACGGTTCGACGCCACCATGCACGTGATGACCAACCACCTGGTCGAGATTGCCGGGGACGAGGCCAACGGTTCGGTCTACTGCTCGGCCCGTCACCTGATCGTGAACCCCATGGGGGGCATGGATCTCATGGTCCTCATCCGCTACGAGGACCTGTACCGCCGCAACGAAGGTCGGTGGAGGATCCTGGACCGCGAGATCCATTTCCTCTGGACCGAGACGTACTCGACCCTGAGCGCTGAGCAGTCGGTGATGGCATGAATCCGACCGAGACAAGTGACCACATCGAGATCACCGGCCTTCTCGCCCGCTACGCATGGGCCATTGACGGGAGACAGCCCGATCTCTTCGCCAAAGTGTTCACCGTCGACATCGATGCCGACTACGGGCCCTTCGGATCGTTTAGCGACTTGGACACCCTGTCCACCCGCTTCGACGAGTACCACGCCCAGTTCGCCACCACCCAGCACCTCATCTCTAACGCCTTTATTGAGCTGGATGGCGACACGGCCACGTGCCGGTCGTACTTCCAGGCAACCATGGTCTACGTCGAGGCTCCAGGCGCTGAGGTGGACATGCGGAGCTTCCGCGGGGGCGGGTACTACGAGGACGAGCTTGTCCGGATGCCCGAAGGCTGGCGGATTGCCAAACGGGCATGTGTCGGAGCGTGGTTCAAGCCCGCTCCCGAGTTGGTGTACCCGAGCGTCGAGGGCCTGGCCAGCTCCGACTGAGGCCGGGCATACGACCCTCGGCCATCTGAACGGGCAGCACCAAGAAGGGTGACGGTCGCCAGGCGATCGTCATGACGAAATGCCATGGGACCGGCAAGGATGCCGACGTAGGTTCTCGAATTACAAGAGGTCCCTCAGACCGCTGAGGTGACTTTCGACTCCAACTTCGGGCGAGATGGACGACCGACGACCCCTTTGGCCAGGGGGGTTGGAGTGAACACGGCGCGGCCCTCGTTGTCCGATATCGAACGCGCATCACGCCAGGACCAGCCTCCATGGTTAGCTGCGGGGACGAGGACGGAGGTCGGGATGCAAACAACAAGGTGAATGAGGGTGCACTGGCCGAGGAGGCTGGACCCAATCCGAAGGCATCCGACTACGAGACTGCCCACAGGGGATCTGCATCCCGTGATGACCCTGGTAGTTGGACTCCCTGCCGGTAGACTGTCTCAATGGCATCACGCAATCCCTCTGGTTCTCCGCGCCCGCAAGGATCCGGCAGTTCCGACCGCCGACCGTCGGGCGGAACTGAGCGCGGCGGGGCCGCGAGCCGCGGTGCGAATGGCGGAGGCCAGAGCGGACAAGGTGGAAACCGGGGCGGACAGAGTGGCCAGAGTTCGTCATCTGGTCGGTCCACGTGGTCGGGACGAAGCGGGCAGAGCGCCGAACGGACCGGCGGCTACAAGGGATCGAACAATCGCTACAGCTCGGCACAACGAGGCGACGCCCGGAGTGATGAACGCAGTGATGAAGGATCGGCTCGATCTGACAGCCGTGGGTCGGGCTACCAGGGTAAGTCAGACTCTGCAGGCTACCGAGGCAAGTCCTCCGGTTACCAAGGAAAGTCGCCGTCCTCCGGTTACCAAGGAAAGTCGTCGACTTCGGGTTACCAAGGAAGGTCGCCGTCCTCCGGCTACCAGGGTAAGTCGTCGACTTCGGGCTACCAGGGAAAGTCGCCGTCCTCCGGTTACCAAGGAAAGTCTTCGGGCTACCAGGGAAAGTCCGGGGGCTATCAGGGCACGAGGGACCGACCGGGCTCGGGGCAGCGTCCGCCTCCCCGTCGGGACGGTGGAGACGGACGTCAACGAGACGAGTCCCAGTGGGAGGATCGGCCCTCGCGTCCGCCCGTCTCCCGAAAGGGTTGGGGGAGCGTGGCCCGCCGCGGTGCCAGCGTGGTCCGCGACGGCGTGGAGCACGGGCCCGATGAGGATTCGCCCGAGGTCAGGCGCCGGTCGAGGACGAGGACCGATGAGTTCGTCCCCGAGCAGTGGGTCCAGACCGACGACCGCAGGCAGGGAGCGGCCGAGCGAGCCGAGAAGCTCCGTCCGCCAGCCCACCGGACGGTGCGGGCTCCGGCCGAACTGTCGCCCGACATCGCCAACGAACTGGCCTCGGCCGCTGGCCCAGACTGGAACTTCCTCCGCGAGCGGATCACCGAGCGCATGGCTGCCGGTGTCGGTGCCTACGAGCGGGAGCGGTACCGTGATGCCTCCCGCATCCTGAAGACGGTGGTCGACGCGGTGCCGAACGCCCCGTCGGCCCGTGAGCTCCTCGGCCTCAGCCAATACCACCAGAGCTACTGGAAGGCCGCCCTCCCGAACTTGGAGGCGTTCGCCGCCCTCACCGGGTCGGTCGACCAGCACCCGGTGAGGATGGACTGCCACCGGGCCCTCGGCCGCCCGAAGAAGGTCGAGGCCCTCTTCACGGAGCTGCGCCAAGGCTCGCCCGACCCCGAGGTCCTCACCGAGGGCCGCCTGGTGCTGGCTGGGACCATGGCCGACAACGGGAACCTGACCGGGGCCGTGAACCTTCTGGTCGAGGCCGGAGCCGGGCGCCTCGTGCGCAATCCCGCCGAGCGTCACCTGCGCCAGTGGTACGTCCTCGGCGACCTGATGGAGCGATCGGGTGACCTGCCCAAGGCCCGAGAGCTGTTCTTGCGCATAAACGCCGCTGACCCCGACGCCTACGACGTGGCCGACCGCCTGGAATCCCTCGGGCCACCGACCAAAGTGAGAAGAGCGCCGAGTAGGTCGCGCGGCGCCCGTTAGGGTGTGTGTCCATGAATCTTGAACAGACTCTGGGCAGCGAGGCTGACTCCCTACTCAACCATGTGGCCAAGGCCTTCCCGGCTGAGCACCTGGTACTCCCGGGACCGAACCACCTCGATGAGGTCTTCGTCAACTCCGACCGGTCGCCGACCGTCCTGCGCAACCTCGGCACCATGTACAACACCGGGCGCCTGGCCGGCACCGGCTACCTGTCGATCCTCCCGGTCGACCAGGGCATCGAGCACTCGGCTGCGGCCAGCTTCGCCAAGTTCCCGGCCTACTTCGACCCGGCAAAGCTGTGCGACCTCGCCATCGCCGGCGACTGCAACGCCATCGCCACCACCCTCGGGGGCCTCGGCATCGTCTCGCGGCGCTACGCCCACAAGATCCCCTTCATCGTGAAGCTCAACCACAACGACTTCCTCAACTACCCGAACACCTACGACCAGGTCATGTTCGGCTCGGTCCAGCAGGCCTCCGACCTGGGTGCGGTCGGCGTCGGGGCGACCATCTACTTCGGGTCCGAAGGGGCCGATCGACAGATCGTCGAGGTGTCGAGGGCCTTCGCCGAGGCACACCGCCTGGGCATGTTCACCGTGCTGTGGTGCTANNCCGGAGAACAACGGCGGCTACAACGCCTTGAAGTTCGGCAAGACGGATCCTCTCGTCTACAGCGAGTTGGCCACCGACCATCCCATCGACCTGACCAGATGGCAGGTGGTCAACTGCTACGCCGGGCGCATTCCGCTGATCAACTCGGGCGGGGAATCAAAGGGGGCTGACGACCTGGCCCAAGCGGTGCGCACCGCCGTGATCAACANNCGGTGCGCACCGCAGTCATCAACAAACGTGCGGGCGGCACCGGCCTCATCGTCGGCCGGAAGGCCTTCCAACGGCCGACGGACGAGGGCGCGGCCCTCATCCACGCCATTCAAGACGTCTACCTGGACGAGCAAGTCACCATCGCCTAGGCCCAGGAGCCACCGTCCTGCGGTGGCCTCCTGAGCGTTGGTCACCCCGCTCCGGGTCGGATGGACCCACCATCTCGGGAGGTGATCAGCCGTCTCTAGAGGGATATATCACGACGAACGGCACGCCCGAAGGTACACTCGTGCCGTAGCACCTGTTTGGGGGCTGTCGTGTTCCACCGGGCGAACACCGATCTAGCGGTAGCAGCGCCGAGCGCGCGTCCGGCGACTGGGCTCGGCAAAAATCAGCACGAAGAGGAGCACGGTGTCTGACACCACGACCGATCCAAAATCTCCACACCTACTCGACCGCGTGGTCATCCGGTTCGCCGGCGACTCGGGCGATGGCATGCAGCTCGCAGGCGACCGCTTCACCACCACGTCGGCGTTGCTGGGGAATGACCTCGCCACCTTCCCGGACTTCCCGGCCGAAATCCGGGCCCCGGCAGGGACCCTGGCCGGTGTGTCCGCCTTCCAGGTCCACATCTCGGACCACGACATCCTCACCCCGGGCGACGCCCCGAACGTGCTGGTGGCTATGAACCCCGCCGCACTGCGGGCCAACCTGGCCGGTCTGCCCAACGGGGCGACGGTCATCGTCAACGTCGACGCCTTCGAGGAGCGGAACCTGGCCAAGGCCGGCTACGAGACCAACCCCCTGGGCGACGGGTCACTCTCGGCCTACACGGTCTATGAGGTGCCCATGACCTCAATCACGACGCAGGTGAGCAAGGACGCCGGAGTCAAGCCCCGCGACGCCGAGCGGTCGAAGAACTTCTTCGCCCTCGGGCTGATCAGCTGGCTCTACACCCGGCCGACCGATGCCACCGAGAGCTGGATCAAAGAGAAGTACGCCAACAAGCCCCTCGTCATGGAGGCCAACCTCCGGGCCTTCAAGGCCGGATTCCACTTCGGCGAGACGGCCGAGCTGTTCGAGTCCTCCTATGAGGTGCGCCCCGCCGCCCTCGAGCCGGGCGAGTACGTCAACATCACCGGCAACACCGCGGCCGCCTGGGGGCTCATCGCCGCCGCCGCCCAGGCCAACCTGCCCCTGTTCCTCGGCACCTACCCGATCACCCCGGCGTCGGACATCCTCCACGAGCTGAGCAAGCACAAGCAGTTCGGCGTGAAGACCTTCCAGGCCGAAGACGAGATCTCGGGCATCGGTGCTGCCCTCGGGGCGGCCTTCGGTGGCGCCCTGGGCGTCACCACCACCTCGGGGCCGGGCATCGACTTGAAGTCGGAGACCATCGGTCTCGCCATCAGCCTCGAGTTGCCGCTGCTCATCATCGACATCCAGCGCGGCGGTCCCTCGACGGGACTTCCGACCAAGACCGAGCAGGCCGACCTGCTGTCGGCCATGTACGGACGCCACGGCGAGGCCCCACTGCCCATCGTGGCGGCCAAGACCCCGTCGCACTGCTTCGAGGCCACCGTCGAGGCCGTCCGCCTGGCCGTCAAGTACCGCACGCCGGTCATGCTCTTGTCCGACGGCTACCTGGCCAACGGGACGGAACCCTGGCGTCTGCCGGACCTGGAGGACTTGCCCGTCATCGATCCGGACTTCGCCACCGAGGCCAACCACACCGAGGCCGACGGCGAGAAGGTCTTCTGGCCCTACATCCGTGACTCCGAGACCCTGGCCCGCCCGTGGGCGCCGCCTGGGCTGGCCGGCCTCGAGCACCGCATCGGCGGTCTGGAGAAGGCCGACGGCTCGGGGAACGTGGCCTACGACGGGGCCAACCACGAGCGCATGACCCGCCTCCGGGCGGCGAAGATCGCCGGCATCGCCCACGACATCCCACTTGTCGACGTGGACGACCCCGACGGGGACGCCGACGTCCTGGTGGTTGGCTGGGGCTCGACCTACGGGGCAATCGCCGCCGGCGTGCGCCGGGTCCGTGCCCGTGGCTACAGCGTCGCCCACGCTCACCTGGTCCACCTGAACCCCTTCCCGGCCGATCTGGGCGCGGTCCTCAGTCGCTACCGCCGTGTCCTCGTCCCTGAGGTCAATCTCGGCCAGCTGAGCCGGTTGCTGCGAGCCGAGTACCTGGTCGACGCAGTGTCCTTCACCCAGGTCCAGGGCATCCCCTTCAGGGCCGCGGCCATGGAGGCGGCCATCCTCCAGCAGATCGAAGGCACGTCCGACCCCATCGAGGGCGGCACGACGTCGACAGTTCACACAACCAACGGCAACGGTGCATCGAAGGAAAGAGCCACCGCCCCGACGAGCGGAAAGGTGTCCGACTGATGACCGACCTGGCCCACGCCCACACCGACACAGCCAACGGGACCTCGGTCCCGGTCCCCCTCACCACCAGGAAGGACTGGTCGTCCGACCAAGAGGTCCGCTGGTGCCCGGGGTGCGGGGACTACTCGATCCTCTCCGCTGTCCAGATGCTCATGCCCGACCTCGGNNCCTACGGGATGCACTCGATCCACGGCCGGGCCCCGGCCATCGCCACCGGGCTCGCCACCACCCGCCCGGACCTCGACGTCTGGGTGGTGAGCGGCGACGGTGACTCCCTGTCCATCGGGGGCAACCACCTAATCCACGCCCTCCGGCGCAATGTGAACATCACCATCTTGTTGTTCAACAACCAGATCTATGGACTGACCAAGGGTCAGTACTCGCCCACCTCAGAAGTGGCGAAGGTGACCAAGTCCACGCCGTTCGGGTCATTGGAGCAGCCCTTCAACCCGCTGAGCCTGGCCCTCGGGGCCGAGGCGTCGTTCGTGGCCCGCACCCACGACATGGACCGAAAGCACATGATGGAGACCTTCCGTCGGGCCCATGCCCACAAGGGTGCGTCCTTCGTCGAGATCTACCAGAACTGCAACGTCTTCAACGACGGNNACGGGGCCTTCGAGCAGATCACCGGCAAGGACAATCGCTCGAACATGCTGATTCCTTTGGCCCACGGTGAGCCCATTCGCTTCGGCGCCGAGGGCGAGCACGGCGTGGTCCTCCATCGCGACGGCTCGGTCGAGGTGGTCGAGGTGGCAGACGTCGGTGAGGATGCCCTCCTCGTCCATGACGAGCACCGGGACAATCCCGGCCTGGCCTTCCAGCTGAGCCGGCTGTCCCGCGGCCCCTACGAGCCCACGCCCATCGGCGTGTTCCGGGACGTCGACCGCCCCGAGTACGGCGCCGGCATGGCGAAGCAGATCGACGAGGCCACGGCCAAGCGGGGCAAGGGCGACGTCGCCGCCCTGCTGCGTTCGGGCTCCAGCTGGACCGTCGAGTAGCCCACGCATCGATGAGTGACGCCCTTCCGGCCACCACCCCGCTCAGCACCGGCGGAGGGGTGGCCGGTGGCGCGCCTCGTCCCGGCCAGGGGCGGTAGCCGTGGCCTGGTACGTGGCCATGCTCCGGTCCATCAACATCGGGGCCCGGAACCGCATCGCCATGCCCGACCTGCGGGCCCTAGTCGAGTCCCTGGGGTTCGACGACGTCTCGACCTACCTGCAAAGCGGGAACGTCGTGCTCTCGGGCAAGGGATCGGCCTCGGCGGTGGCGGCCTCCATCGAGGCGGCCATCCACTCCGAGCTCGGTCTCACCGTGCCGGTGATCGTCCGCACCACGAGCCAGATGGAGACGATCACCGGGTCGAGCCCCTACGGCGAGGTGGAGGGGGACCCGAGGCTCTTCCATGTCACCTTCCTGGCCGAGACCCCCGGGGGCGAGTCCCTGAAGAAGCTGGCCGGCCCGCCCGACCGGTTCGGGGACGACGAGTTCAAGGTGGTCGGCCAGGACGTCTACCTCTACGTGCCCGGCGGCTACGGCGAGACCAAGCTCAACAATTCGTTCTTCGAGAAGCGGCTCGGCGTGGTGGCGACCACCCGCAACTGGCGGTCGGTGACTGCGCTGGCCGAGATGGCCGGGGTAGCCACGCCCTGACTCGGGCTGGCATCGCCGTTCAGCCGGCGTCGAGGGAGCGGAAGACCATCCCGGTCCTCGGCTTCGGGTGGAAGTACGTGGACTTCGGTGGCATGCGCCGGCGGGCGTGGGCCCATTCGGCGATCTGCTCGACAAGGACCGGCCGGAGGAGGACTACGGCCTGGACGCGCTCGGAGGCGATGGCCGCCATCCCGTCCTCCCAGTGGTTGAAGAACTCGAGCTCGTGGTCGGGCAGCTCGGCGATCACCAGGGCCACCATGGACGAGTCGATCGGAGCACCGGCTGCCTCGGGCGTGCCGTCCTTCGGGGAGAGGAGCCACGACCCCGACGGCATGATGAGGGCCAGGGCCTCGGTCTCGCCCAGGGCGCTCGTCGTCCGCTCGGTGAAGTCGCCCGCCCGGGTCACGTCGAACCAGGAGGAGAAGGCATCGACCAGGTCGAGTCCATCGGGCAGTCCCGACAGGCCGCGGTGGATGGGGCCGACGTGGAGCTGGTCCTCGCTCAGCTCGACGATGAGTGCCATCACGCCGTCGGCACCCTCATCGGGCGTGCCCTCCAACGAGTCGAGCTGCTCATGGCGATAGGCGCGCGCCGTCTCGTAGCGGTGGTGGCCGTCGGCCACCACCACCGGCGAGGAGCTGACAGCGGCGTCCACCGCCTCGATGACCGACCGGTCGGAGATGACCCAGAGCTCGTGGAGCACGCCGTCGCCGTCGGTGGCCGAGGCGTCCGGCTTGTCGTCGGAGATGAACAGTGCCGTCAGCCCGTTGGTCAGAGACAGGCCCCAGATAGGGGAGAGGTTCATCCTGGTGGCCCGCAGCAGCTCCAGGCGGTCGCTCTTGGCCTTGGAGAGGGTCTGCTCATGGGGAAGGATGTCGGCGGCACTGGCATCCTCGATGCCGAGCGAGCCGATCACTCCGTTCGTGACCTGTCCGCCCGGGGTGGTCATGCGATAGGCATAGAGCGCGGGCTCCGGGTCGGGGACGAGGAGACCGTCGGCCTCCCACAGCGTGAGGAGGTGGGCGGCGTTCTCGTACTTGTCGAGACCGGTCCGGTAGTCGGCCTCGGGGAGCTCGACCCGGACGGCGTTGGCGCTGTGGCGGCTGGCCAAGTACGCCCTCTGCTCGGAGGAGATGACATCATAGGGGGGAGCGGTCGCCACCGACAGGTCGACCCGGGTGCTGTACCGGATCCCGGTAAACGATTGGAATCGCGGCATGGACCATTGGTACCACAGGACCGTGGTCGCACCCGCCGTTCCCGGTGCCGTGGGGGATTGCCCCAGGGATTGCCTCGGGTGCCCTCAGGCGTACTGGGCGATGAGGTTGGCCATGGCCGCGGCCCCGGTCGGCTGCAGGTGCACCTGGTCGGGGGTGAACCACTCGGGGTGGGGGGTGGACAAGGCGTTCCAGTCGGCCAGGACGGCGNNGAACACCACCCGGGTCACCCCGGCGGCGGCCGACATCATGGCGTCGAAGTCCGATGAGGTGACGGTGCCGTTGGTGCCGAGCTCGACGACCAACACGTTCCCCAACGTGCCCGCCGCCCGATCCGCTTGGACGATGCCGATGCCCGTCTCGAACTGGCGGGACACCAGCCCGTCCACCCGGGCGCCAGGGATGTCAGCCTCGAGGTCCGACTGGATGTCCAACATG
>PLSY01000004.1 GCA_003164275.1 Acidimicrobiaceae bacterium
CTCTCAAAGGTTGACAGGCGCCGCCTGGACGGAGCTGATCCAACATCCGGTCGAGCTGCGGACGGTTCGCCAGCGACCCGGATGCCTTGTCGGTGAACACCTTGATGCAACCAGCCGCTTTCAGCGCATCGACTTGAAGAGCTGCGTCTTGGTCGTCGGTTGACACTCGTGCGTAGCCGATCAGCGTGGTCATACTCGTACTGTATCAGAAAGGGTCCACGCGATATTAGTGACACATTGATAACGCACACGGCTAGTGACTCGCCCTCATAGGCGTGGCCCGCAAGAGTCGAGTCTGTGTGTCGCAGACGACCGTATTTGGCGCAGTGCAGGGGCACCGTCGATCAGGGCAATGTGGATTCATGACGAGTAGGTCCGAGGAGAGTGAGCACCGCCACGATGTGACGGTCTGGGCCGCCCAGAAGATCGCCGAGAGACGGAACGGGGGAATCTTCACGGTGGACGAAGTTCCCGACGAGTCAGAGAGGAAGGAGCCAGCCATTGACCTCGTCGGACATGACGAAGTCGGAACCATCTGCCTTGAGCACACTCGCATCGAGGCCTACGAGCACCAGACTCTCGACAATCTCCGAGCCATGAGCATCAAGACAGAACTCGAAGATCGCTTCGCGAATGGTCTTGAGCCACCCGGTCGCTACACGCTCGCCATAGACACCGGGGAACTCGCCAGGCTGCGCAAGCGAGACGTTCGAGGCGCTGCCGATCGCCTTGGAGCATGGATCAGGATGCAGGCACTCCCCGTCCCCACCCAGCCACCACTCAGGCAGCCGAACCACGTCAACGCCAAGCCGCCAGTGGTCCCAGCGAGGACCTCCCTCTATCGAATGCACTGTTCGCCAGAAGACGACGGCACGTTCGTAGTCATCTTTCAACGAGATGGCGACGTTGCGGAGACGAGACGACGGATGCGAATCCGCAAGGCGCTGGTCGAGAAGACGCCGAAACTCGAAGCGGCAAGACGAGAAGCCTCTGCTACGGCCCTCGTGCTTGAGATGAACGACTACGTCCTGTCAAACCCCTCGATTGTGCAAGCTGCCATCTATGAGTCGGCACAGTCCATCGACATTCCGCTACCAGACGTAATCACCATTGTCGACACCTCTTCCGGTGACGGCTCGTGGATGATCTACGAGGTGAAACTCGGTGATTGGTGGTCGGAGTCAGCGACAGTCGGGGATGTAGGTATCGTCGGTTCTGACTCGTAGGTGGATCAAGTTACGGGCCTAGGTCCCCCCTGTGCCCACTCGGGTTCCACTCCCGGAGCAGGTGGGTGTTCTAGGTGGCGCTCATCTAGCCAGCGATGGTAGCGCTCACGGATCATCTCTTCCGCCTCCCGCCAGTCGTGAGCACGTCCCCCAGGCTCGTCGGGCAGGTCTCGGTTGGTTCCATTGTCAATGATCAGAACTTCACACCCTTGTGCTCGTAGCTTTGCAATATTGGCGGGTGAATCCTCGACGTAGAGGTTTGCTCCAACCTCCCCCTTGTCCCTCATGAAACACAGGTCCCAATAGGGGATCCCGTGCTTGTCCAGCCACGAGACCGTCTGCTCCACCGCCGTCTGATGGAAGTAGCGGATGATGAGTCGATGTGTGATTATGCGGATCCGAATCCCCTCTGTCCCAAGACGACGAATCGCCTGAGGGGCGCCATCTAACGGGTGCATCGTGGAGAACAGGTCTCGCTGGGTCACGGCGAAACGGTGGAATCGCTCGTACTCAGCGTCGAGGAGCCCCCAATTGGTGAGACCCCAAACGGGGTCAACCGGCAGGTCGCCTATGTCTTGATTCGTCCATTCAGCAGCGATCACTCTCATGCGCCCGTAGAAGTCGGCGCACGTTCCATCCAGATCGAGACCCAACACGAATCGTTCGTCTGCATCGGCCACGGGAGTGTCTCCAATCGTGCCAGCTCGATCCATTGCAGCATCTCTCAGGCAGTGCCGGATGCCTCATCAGATGCCCGATGCGTTCTAGTCGAATGGAGCAGGTGGACTTGCTCTTGGACATTCGTCAACTCGTCTGACTCCGATTGAGAGTCCTTGGCTGGCTTGACCCGAACTTCCGATTCACTGAGTGACTGTGCATGTGACCTGAGTCGCCTCATCTTCTCCCTTGCACGAGCGATCGCAGCCGGGTTCCGATCGTATGTGTAAGCGACGGGACAGCCGTCATTGTTGGTCAATACCTCGTGTACGAGGCGATGATCGAACACGACCATGTTGATACAGAGATCTGGACTTACATCACTGGGGTCGACGATGAGTACATCTACGCCCGCTGAAGCCTGCTCTCTGGCAATGTTCAGCCACCGATCATCAACTTCTCGTTCGGATCCGAAGAAGACACGTGTGATCTGGACGCCTCGCTTTAGCGCTTCGATGTTCTCGGCCCAATAGCGGCGTCCTGTCGGGCTTTCCCACCATTCGAGGTCTGTGTGAAGGTGAGTGGTGGCCTGCAGCGCCACCTTCAGTGCGGGAAGCGCTTCTTCCATCAGTTCGGCGTCGCCCAGTCCAACCCTCAGGGTCCCAAGCCTCAGCTCATTCAGCCCATGGACAAGCGACTCCAACTGCATTTGGGCAGCGGCTATGAAGACCGGCTCGTCGTCCTGATCGAATATCTCCGCAGCAGCCTCGCTGATGGAGCGAATCACCGGAATCAGCTCTGGCTGCTCTTCGAGCAGATGGAGGATCCTCGACCCATCTTCACCTTCCCGGTGCCGCCGCTCTATTCGAAGGAGGGTATCGATCTGAAAAGTCAAGACGGAGGCCAGAAGGGTAATCATGATCCCGAGTAGGACGCCCAGATGGCCTCCGAGGAAACCCGCTGCAACACCAACAGCGACGGCAACCAGCAATCCGATGATGAGAATCGGATCGGACCCCACACGCCGTCGAGCAAGCGGTTGGCTATCCACTACCTACCCGCCCAAACAAGAGGAGGTCTTCTCTGCCGTTCCGACCGGGCTTGAACGAATGGAGGAGGCCCTCTTGAATGTAGCCTGCTCGCTCTGCCGTGCGAATCGAAGAGAAGTTGTCCAGATTTGTAAACAGGTCGATTCGTGCGATCGGAAGAGATTCGAGTGCCCAAGACGAGAATCGATTCAAGAGTTCGCTCAAGCGGCCGGTTCCTCGACCATTGGGGAGCATCCAGTATCCAATCTCGGCTCTCCCCTCATTCCAGATGAAGTCGATCAGGCCTAGAGAGCCTAAGAACTTTTCGGACTCGGATTCCTGTATCGCCATGAAGATGCTGATTCCATCGGCCATGTCCGAGTCCCGCTTGACTATCCATTCCTCAGCCTCTGCGACAGTGAGATCAGATTCGACGGACGTGTACTCCAAGATCAGGGGATCGTTTGATGCTTCGACCCTGCAAGTTGCATCAGCCTTGCGCCAAGGTCGAAGGGAGATTGGGCCAGCATCCATCGGCTCATCTGGAAAACTCAGGTTCCATGTCTCCGGCCCACGCTCCGCCCAGAACGGCATGTTCCACCGTACCGCTTTGGACGATTCGTCCACCAGTGGAATCTCGCCGTTGCCTTGGGGTTCAGCTGTCAATTGTGATCGACAACTGAGGGGATGCCGAGTTCAGCGAACCGCCCGCTGGCGTGCTCTGCATCCCACCCGACTTCCTCGACTGTCCACTGCGAACAGCATCGATCCGTCTGGATGACGCTGGATGTGCGGCGATTCCGTGACAGGTGCGCTGCGCTCGGAGGGATCGATCCAACTCGGCCTGATCCCTTAGGTGCATTACACTGTAGGTATCAGGGGGTGAGTTCAACGGATCAGGTACCGATCAGGGCGAACGTGGAGAAGAAGGTGCGCATTCGCTACCTGGCGGCCTTGGTCGACACGACCCAGGCCGAGGTGGTGGATCGGGCGGTTCAGGAGTTCGCCGTTCGCCAGGCCGATCTCATCGAGCAGGGTATCGATCGGGCCCGGTCGATGCTGGCTTGCGGAGACGCAGCCGTTGCCGCCCACCTGATAGCCAGGCCACTCGACCACGTCCAGCGTGTCTCGGGTAGAGCCTGCGGGGCCACCACAGACCGAGCCTGACCACTCCCAGTTCGTCTTGCGGAGTCTGATATCAAGCGAGGCACCGAGTGCCCTGCCGCCGAACTCAGCTAGTGGTCGCCATGGCGGCTCGACCTCTCGCTTCTGGACTCCAGTTGAGAGCGATTCGGTCCACGTCGAAGCCATACCTACCTGCTGATCGTGGACTTACAACGATACTTGAGAAGGCGTGAACACAGGCCGTCCGTTTCTGTACGGTCATTGCCTGCTCCCACCATGCCTCCAACTGGTCCCTGCGACCCGGCAGCAAGTTCCCTGCCCGCTCACGCTCAGCAACTGCTCTGGCCAGTCGAGCCGTGTCGATGCGTTCGCTGAGTTGCTCCCTTGCGATGTCCCACTCTTCCGGGGTGACTTCACCAAGAACGAATCGGCTGATGTGGAGGCCCTCAAGCCGTCGCTTGTACCCCTTCGCCTGCTGGGCGAACGCCTCGGGACTGCCATCTGAGCGAACCGGCTGAAGTCTCAAGGTCGACAGGAAGTCGAGCAACGTGGTCTCCACAAGCGTATGAAGGTGCTGCAAGGTCACCTGAACCCTTCCACTGCATGCCTTCGGCGTCGACCTGCATCTGTAAGAGAGAGGTTCGAGGTCGAGAACACGCATCTGCTGACCACAAGTTCCGCACAGCACAAGTCCAGCAAGCATCCACCGACGCTGCGGGGGACGCAGGCCGTGGTCAAGTTTGGAGCCCGCTCGTATCAGTAATCGGTCCCGCTTGTGGGCGCTCACTGATTCTCGCGT
>PLSY01000041.1 GCA_003164275.1 Acidimicrobiaceae bacterium
AATCTTCTGGGGTTCGGTGCTTCTCAGGATTGCACGGAGCCGCAGATCGTCAAGGCGGTCCGAGCCGCCGCTTCGCTCCGGTACTCCCGAGGGACTGCGTCCCTTTCCCTTGACCCCCTGCTTCCTCTCCGTGTTCTTCCGCACCTATCAACCCAGAAGGGAGGGGACTTGCAGGCACGGCCCGCACAACCGACGACAATCCATCCCAATTGACTTCGGGGAGTTCAGCCGAAACCTGTTTAGAACGTCCAGCCTTCGAGGCGAATGACATCCACGAACTTCACACACTCGATGCCGAGACGCTGACAGACGAACGGAATCTTTGGCTTGTTCTCGGTACCATCCGATCCCTCGCCGGTGACCACGACAGCACTCCGGATACTCGCCACGGCGATCACGAACGGGTCGGCCCGGTTACGACCCTTGAAATTCATCACCAAGCGCTGATGGTCGGCCAGGACCCGTTGGACTTCCTCGACGACGGTCGCATCAGTTGGCACGACGATCGCAGCCTTGCGTGGTTCACACCAAGCCTTCACCACAGCGTCCTTCGTCTGCGCTTCCTCCCACACCTCCTCCGAGATGATGAGCCTGCCGTCGTTGATGAGATCATCCACCCGCTCCCAGAGACCTGGGAAGTGGTCTGCCGGGTAATAGCGCTCCAACCCATCGATGAGTGCACTCGTGTCCGCCGAGTAGCAACGCAACCCGTTCTCGCTCATCGGCCCGTCGCCTGCTCCAGCTTCGGCAGCTGGTCGTATCGAACATCCAGGTAGTCGGCAACGTCGAGAGAACTGATGGCCCGAGAGCGGAATGCCTCCAGGACGGTCGTGATGTAGCCGTGGCCCATGTCCCGTGCCTTGACGACGTAGAAGGACGGGCCGCCCGTGGATGCCCGTTGGCGTTCACGCTCTCGGCGCCGTGCGTCGGCGTACTCCTCTTCGAGGTCGTCTTTGCGTGCCCAGTAGGTGTCCCAATTGGCTTTGGAAAGACTGAGGAGTCGAAGCAGAACTGCCTCCGAGCTGGCTCCGAAGCGGGCGCTCAGTTGGCTCAGCTCGTCGAGTGTCCATCCGTAGTCCGTTCCTGCCTGCGATACGCCAGGGTCTCGGAGGAGTAGCTCTGCTGGCATCAGAACACTGGCGGCCACCGCATTGCAGTAGTGCTCAGTATCGTCCCGTCCAGTTGCCTTGCTCGCTCGGGCCTCGTGGAGGTCACACAGTCCTCCCGCACGAAGGGCAAGGTGGGCCAACTCATGGAAAAGGGTGAAGAGTCGTGGTCTTGGGAAATCCTTCCCATTCAGTGCGATGACTGGATACGGAGGCTCCGAGATGGAGAAGCCCCGCAGCTCGTCGATCTCAACGCCCTGAGTCTGAATGACGATGACGCCAAGCGCCTCGACCGCCCGGATGCAGCGATTGAGCGCTTCGTTCGGGCGCCCCCAGACCGCTGTTGGGATCGAGTCCAACTCCAACGCTGATCGGAGGAGAGCGCCGGCCTCTTCGGTGCCCGTGTCCTGACTGATGATGGGAAGTTGGTCTGATGGTGCGACGGATGCCGGGGCGAGTTCAGCCAGCTCCAGAAAGACGTCACGCTGGGTCAGCGCCCGCTTTACCTCCGACACCAGCTCGGGCGACTGTGGAGTCTCGGCGGCGCTCGCACGCCGGAAGTCCTGCAACGGCATGAAATCTGTTGGTGGTGAAGGCAACAGCAACACGGCAAGCGGACGTCGGTAGGTCTTCGCAACCTTGCGCAACTGCTTGATGGTTGGCGGCTTCTCGCCCGTCTCCCAGCCATCCAGGGTCGTTCTACTCACGGTGAGTTTGTGCGCTGCCTTGTCGGGGTCAAGGCCCGCCGACTCCCGAGCCCAGATGATGACGGCTGGCGTGACAGCAATTCGCTCCGACGCACTCATCAGGGACCCTCTGAGTGCTTCACTCCGACACCTCGTAGACCTGAAGGACCTCATCGCCGTAGTGGTTGATGACCTTTACGGCGATCCTTCCGGTGCTTGGTAGTGGGAACGGTCGTGACTTGGTCGAGTAGAGCGATGCCCACGCATCTTCGTCGATATCAGCGTTCAGTGAGCGCTGAAGCTTGTCGTAGGGCTTGTCCGCACCAGTGAAGTAGGCGTGACGTACGAAGAACTGTTCGCCGTCGTAGTTGGTGTCGATGAACCAGCAGGCGATGTCATCCGTGGATGAGGGACGAACGACTCCAGTCGTCGGATCGTAGACATCGACGCCGTGAACCTCGATGACGATCTCTCCCTCAGCAGAGCTAATCGTGACGTCAGGCTCACCGAACACCGTGAACAAGTTCCCGGAGCCAGTCTTCTTCAGGAGTTCGTTCGACATGGCCAGGTCAGGATTCATGTGGGTGAGTAACACCCGCAGCCGTCCCATTTTGCGCTCGTCTTCGGCGGTGACGAAGCCATCGCCCGATGGAGCGAACTCCTTGGCCGTCTCCGATGCGTATGCCTCGAATGCGAAACCACAGACGACGAGGATGTCAAACCCCGCACCCTTGAGTGCTTCACGAGCAGCATCCTTGACCATGTCCGGACTGACCGTTCCGTGTTCCGGTCCAATCATGACGGCCACAGTGCGGACCTCTCCGTCGGCATCAGTGATTGTTCCGTGAGCGTGGAGAAGACCATCGCCCGCATAGGGTTCGAGCGAGTCGAACGTCAGGCGCTCGCCACGAAACGTGTTCTGCACACCCGATGTTTGGAGGTTTTCCAAGATCGTCGAGAAAAAAGACGAATCACTTTCCCTATCGATACCCTCGTGTGAGTCGATACTTCGATGCGGAGAAAGCGCCTCTATGGTGAAGCGACCACTTACTCTGACTCGTTTTGAGTCCTCGTATGGTTGATCTACAAGGCGTTCCGGATCAGCCCCCTGGACAATCAGCCGATCGATCTCGGTACGGCTCAAGCCAGACTGGATCTTCTCATTCTGGGCGATCGACTTTAGGGTGATATGAGGGACACGACGGTATACGAAACCGTGACGAACATCGCCACTGAATGTCGAGAATTGGAGCTGGTCGATCGTCAGCTCCTGCTCACGGGCCGCACCCTCGGCTGAATCAGCGAGTAGGTAATACGGAAATCGTGCACTCATGATCCTTGTGCGGGCCAACGCCATCGCTACCCGGCTCGTGTCGATCGTGATCCAGCGCCGACCCCATTGTTCTGCGACGACGGCGGTTGTTCCGGAGCCACAGGTTGGGTCCAGCACTAGGTCACCCGGGTCAGTCGCCGCCAACATGCATCGTTGGACGGCTTTGAGTGCGGTTTGCACCACGTACATCTTCGGACCGCCGTATTGATTCTGTCCAACCGTGTCCGTCCAAAGATTGGTCAGGGGCGAAGCGGGGAAGTCATCAATAAACCGGATATATCCAAGGTTCTTGCCACTTCCCGCATGAATCCGGCCGGCGGCGAGCAATCGATTCATCCCAGCTTGGTCCGTCTTCCAAACGCCGGGGTCAGGTCGGTACGTCCTATCTCCGACAGTTACGGGATACCGGGTTTTGTCAACGCCGGATGACGATGTGAGATCACCAACTCCGAAGACCCGCGCTCCTTCCGGTACGACTCCAGACTCCTTCTCTTTCGCAGTCAGGGGCCGAGTTGTACCGTCGCTCAGAAGTACGCTCGTGTAGAGGGATACTCCATCGCCACCTAGAAATTTGTCTCGATACAGCTGTCGATACTTGACCTGCGTCTTGTCCTTTGCGTACCAGAGGATGCGGTCAAAGACGGCAGGGAGTATTTTTGGAACTTCATTCGGGCTGCCGGTGCCTGTCGTCTTTTGGTAGGCAATCTCAACACAGAAGTTCTCCGGACCGAATACTTCGTCAAGAAGGCTTCGAACAACATGAGCATTGTCGTCGCCGATCTGCATGAATAGCGATCCGCTGGTTGAGAGTAGGTCACGTGAAATCACTAACCGATCTCTCAAATAAGTCAGGTAGGAATGGACGTCATCTTGCCAAGTATCACGAAATGCCTTCACCTGCTCAGGTTGCCGACTGGCGTCCGTTCCATCTTTGACCGAACGCTTGCGAGTTGAGACCTGCCAGTTCGAGCCGAACTTGATGCCGTACGGAGGGTCCATGTAAATCATCTGGACTTGACCCCGGAGGCGCTCTTTCTCGGCCAGACTGTTCATTACCAGAAGTGCATCGCCGAGCACCATGCGATTGGACCAGTTGGCAGAGTGCTCGTAGAACTCGACCTGCTCGTAACCTTCGAGACCATCGAAGTCCTCGAAGAGCAAGAGCTGCTCCTTCGGCTTGCCAGCCGGGCCAGCCCGACGGAGGTCTTCAACGAGCGCCCGAGGGTCAATTTTCTCTTGGATGTACAGAGGGACAGCGGGGATCGTCAAGGGACCAGCGTCTTGCTCGTCCTTCCCCCTCCAGACGAGTTGTGGGTCGGCGTCGGGGTCCCGTGGGTAGAGAAGCGGTCGCTCATAGGTAACGGGAGTCGGGTTCCGCTCATCGTCGGCAACGAAGTCTCGGAGTTCCTCTGTCGGGATGTTCGTCCGTTTGTCGGAATGGACTGTTGACTTGACTTGCTTCGGGGCAGTCGCTTTACGGGGTGGCATCAGATAGCTCCTGCATTTGTGGACTCAGCCAAGATGGAACGGATGATGTCCGCTCCTTCGTAGGGATCGGTGACTTCGACGAAGCGCCATCGTCCGAAGCGTTCGGCGTTGTTGACGGCAGGAATCCAGAGCGTGCGAGCAGTGTCCACCTTGATCTGCTTCGCCCGGTCTCGCTCTCCGGACACCTCGATGATGAGGTGCAACGGGTCGTCAGCGCCCCGGCCATCGTCGAGGTCGACGAGGAAGTCCGGATAGTAAGCCTTCGGCTGTCCGTCGAGGCTGTACGGGATCACGAAGTTGAGGCCCTGGTTCTTCACGTAGCGCAGAACCTCCGGAATCTCTTCGAGTGTGAGGTCCAGAACGTGTTCCCAACGGCTGTCTGCCACCGTGTAGTTCACATGGCACTTGTCTGGGTCGGTTTGCCGCACTGGCTTCGACGTGTCGAAGTCCACCCACTCCGTCGATCCCAATGTGTCGTAGGGCTTGAGCATTGCTACGAGTCGCCGATCGCCGCCCGCAGTGCGGACGATCGAGTGGTAGATGCGCTCCGCTGCGTCGTTGCGATTCTCGTGGAGAAGGAGGAGCTGTGGGAATGCATGGTCCTGGCAGGTGACGCACTCGGCCATCCATGAGCGAGAAATCTCGACAAGCCTGGGGAAGAGCCACGGCCTTGGCCCCTGCACCATGGTGTCGCCATAACCCGAATCCGGATACTGGAAGTAACGGTCAAGCACCAGCTTCGCCAGTTCGAAAGCGATTGTCTTGGGACGCTGTGCCTTCAGGTCATCGAGTGTATGGACCTCAGCCTCCCCTACGATCCCGGCCACTTCCGTTGTTGTGGGGACGTGGCGGGCCGATAGGAGCATCTTGGATTCGTCAGTCCAGTCAGCGTGAAGGTTCTGGTCTGGCACCTCCCAGCGATAGCCGTCGAGTCGAGGAAACGTGATTCGTGCCGCTGCACGCTCTGGGAGTGAGCGAACGTGGGTGATCGGTTGCCGTGGCGGCGGTTCCTTGGTCGCTCCCGATGCCGGGATGAACGAGAACGGCACGCCGTACACCTCGGCATACTCGGGAGAGAACCGTCCATCTTCGTCGAGTGCGAACGAGCGACGCCGAAGGCCCCGACCCACAACCTGCTCGCAGAGGAGCTGTGTTCCGAACGCTCGAACGCCAAGGATATGTGTGACCGTCGTCGCATCCCATCCCTCGGTCAACATCGAAACTGAGACGACACAACGGACATTGCTGCCGAGCTTCCCCGGCTTGCCGACAGTGTTCATGACCTCCCGAAGAACGTCCTCGTCGGTGAGGCTCTCAACATCCGCTCCAGGGAAGCGCTCTCGATACTCCCGCTTGAACTGATCGATCTCTGCGGATGCAGCACGCTTGAATTCAGGTGAAAGCGCATCTCCTCGGTCGAGCTGCTCAGAGTCCACGAGGATGGTCACTGGTCGATGTGTCCACCCTCCAGCGTGCTCGTTAGAGAAGAGTGCAAGTGCACCGGGCACGATCGTCGTCGATCCATCTTGGTTCGTCTTTTCGAACCCCGAGACGTAGTCGTAGACGAGCTTCGAGACGTTGGTGTTGTTGCACACCACGATGAAGACGGGAGGCGTCGAGCCATCATCCCCGGCATCATTCCAGCGCTCGAATGCCTTCTGGTAGTTGGCATACAGGCTGTGCAAGGCTCCCTGAAGAGGTGCAGGAAGTTGTGGCGGGCCAGCGATGGCGTCGGTCTTCCTCCCCTTCTTCGGGAGGTCATCCCGAATCCGGCCCCACAGGTTCCGGTAGGTCGGAGCGCCACCCTCCTGGAGCGTGTCGTCTTCGACTGGCACCCGAGGAATCTTGACGAGACCAGCCTCGATCGCATCGACGAGGCCGAAGTCTGAGACAACCCACGGGAACAGCGTCCCCTCGGAATATCCCGAACCTTTCAGAAAGAAGGGTGTCGCCGACAGGTCGTACACCGTTCGGATGCCGACCTTGTTCGCAATGGCTTCAAGCCCGGAGAGCCATACCCGAGCCTCTTCTTCACGCTGCTTCGCTTCGGCCCGGTCCTCAGCTCCAACGAGCACTTCGTCCTCGTCGTCGGGCTTACGGCGGTAGCAGTGGTGGGCCTCGTCGTTCAGGACGACAATGTTCTTCTTGGTCCCAAGGTCACGGCACACACGTCGGACCATCTGGTCCGGTGTCTCTGTGAAAGCACCTCGAACGTCGGCTCCAAGCAATTCTCGGGTTGCCTTGGGCATCGAGACCTTCTCCCGATGGAGGAAGCCGTGGAAGTTCGTAACGACGATTCTGGCCTGGCCGAGTTGCTCCCGTAGGTGTGAGGGAACGATGTCAAGACCCCGGTAGTAGTTCTCGGAGTCCGAGGGGAAAAGGACCCGGAGCCGGTCACGTATCGTGATCCCTGGTGCGACCACGAGGAATGCGTCCGAAAATCGGACGTCGTGAGGATTGGCTGCCTTGTTCAAGGTCTGCCAGGCGATAATCATCGACATAACAGCGGTCTTGCCCGTGCCGGTCGCCATCTTGTGAGCGACACGAAAGAGACCAGGATTCGCATCTTCGTTGTACCGCTCTAGCTCGCTGATGAAATAGCGACCGGCACCTGGCTTTCCGGCGACCTCGGTGAGCCACATTGCCGTTTCCACGGCTTCTACTTGGCAGAAAAAGAGTCGGCGCTCTCGGTCCGGATTGTTCCAATGTTCGAGGAGGATTCGAGTTGTCGCCGTCGCCCCCGGCCAACCCTCTAGACGCCAGCGGTCAACAGCAACCCGCACCTCGTTGACGAAGCGGGTCTCCTCGATCCTGTCCTTCGTCCATTCGACGAACTCAAGCTGAGCCTGGGCTGCCTGTCGCCGCTTGGCGGCAGGGATCGGCATGAAGTAGGCGGACGGCCTCCGGCCCTCCTGAATCTGGTCCGTGATGCCGTCGTCGTCGAACTTCCAATAGCGGGTCGGAGCCTCGTAGGGCGAGTTGAGGATCGGATTCTCGATGACGTTGGCCACAGGTCAACTCTCCGAATATCTGGATCGGTCCTGGTGCAGGCCCCGGAGTCCACGGACATGGCTGGTTGACATGAACTGATGATACGAGAAGGGCACTCGTCCTGGCCGAGACCAACTCACGGCGCTCTGCGGAAAGCCCTGTTCAAGCCGCGAGATTCGGCCACCACCAGGTGTTCCACCGTAGGGAGCCCGGACCCGCAGCAGTCATGCCGTGACATCCTTCGGGCCACCACGGAGCACTTCATGGCTAGTCCTTGGTGACGTGAGGGAGTTGTGTTGCTGCGATGACGATCGCCTCCTTCACCTCCGTGTCCCATAGCGGACCTTCCGCCGCTGTCGTTACTCGACCTAGCGTGGACGCCACTGTCTTCCAGGAGATTCCAAGGGAGCCTGCCGCCGTTGCAATGAGCGCTGCCGTGGTTGACGATCCGGACGGCGCATAGGTCACTACTGCGTATGCGATTCCTGAAATCACACCAGCAAAGATCAGAATGACGTACCACCAATTCACGATGTAGGTGCCAATGAGACCTAGGAAGTTCTTGGCCACTCGGTCACCAGCATTCTTGTAGTCCTTAGCTGACAAGAGGTCGAGTGCCAACTTCTCGCCACACAAAAGGCGTCGCCACACTTCGCCTTGATGATGCAGCGATCGAGTGAATCTTCCATGGACCACCGTGGCCGTCTCGTTACCGACGGGCACAACGCCGCTGTTTCCCTTGACCCAAGTTTCCCACTGCTTCAATGACCCGCTGACGGCGTCCGATGCGTGATTGGGTAGCAGGCTGTGGAGGTCATCGAGCCAACCGTAGGCGTTGCCGAGGCGAAAGTGATCGAATTCATCGACGAGTGTTTTGGGTGTCTTGGGATTAGCGAGCAGGACTGTGTCTGCGAGCATCCGCCCAAGGTCGAGACCCGTCGCAACGCGGACGTCTTCGGTGGCAAGGGCTCGCCGGAGTTCACGATGAACAGTGAGGAGTGATGTCCTTGTCGAGTCGGCATTCACTCCTTCCTTGATGAGGCCTGCGAGTTGAGAGTCACACTCCAGGGTGATGGCGAAAGCCCGTTCCAGCACACCAACGTCATGCTGGATTTCTCCGATGAGAGTCTTGGCCATCTCGTACTCGCCGAGTCGGCTCTCTCCCGGCAGTCGATCCGGGAGCGGCTCGCCTGCCTTCACTTCAGGAGGGTTTGTGGGAGGTGGCTCGTGGTACGCCTCTGCGAGACGCCATCCGAGACGAATTGCAATCTCAACGTTGTGGTCGGCCTGGGTAGGAGAATCTCCACTCATCGACAGCCCTGCCTTCATGTTCCAGTTGTTTCGGATGTGCCCGGAACCCACTTGAAGTACTGGTCGTAGTCGATCGCAGGGGCACTCCCGACGGTCTGGAGTTGACGAAGTAGCCGCATGACGAAGTAGATCAGGGCTGTGTTGGCGTCGCTGTGTTCGACACTGACGACGTTGCCGTCCTCGTCACGTTTCGTGACGAATCCACCGTGTTCAACTGCACAGCCGATGTCGATTTCACCGATACTCGTGAGGCACTTCTCGAACGGCTGTCCAAACGGAGGGTTCCAGTCGCTTCGACGGGTGAGCACACCACCAATAATTCGCCTGAGTGTGACGGGATCGTAGACGCCCCCTGCATGAGGCACTGGGGCTGTCGTTCGGTGCAACCGACGTACGGTCGCTATCTTCTCACCGGCGTATTCAAGGTTGGACTTGTCGAGTCCCTGCTTGACCTCGAATGCGGCATAGACGCTCTCTGCGGGGATGTACCTTGAGCCACCCACTTCGAACAACAGCGGGGAAAAGTGACGATCGTGCACGACAACATCGATCTGCTGGCTGCATGCCCCACGAGAGTCAACGACAAAGGCCTTAGAGACGCCGTATCGCTTCGGCAACATCGCTTCCAACATGCCCAGCCACTTCAGCTCGGTGTCGTCACCCTTTGTGCCGCCATGGGCTGATATGTCACCCAAACCGAGGCTGGATCGCAATGCTTCCTGTTGTTTGAGGAAGGCATCGTTCAGGTCGAAGGTCAGTTCGGCTGTGGAAGCGTCACCCATCACGTTCCACCATTTCAGCCTCGAAAGGCCGTGTCGGTTGAAATCGACTTGCCGTTTCGATGAGTTGCGTTCCGGTGATCGCAAGTCCAGCGCTAACAGCCTGGAGCACGACAGAAGGCACAAACCGCTGACGTAGGTCGGAGAATGTGCAGCCGTAGATGCGACCATCGACCGGACCAGTGCGGCGGACAACCTCGTCCATCTCGATGTCGGAGATTGTCACACCAGAGAACGACCTCTTCAACAACTCTCTTCTGTGTGCTTCATCCGGGCGAGTGAACTGGAACACGGCTGCCGCTCGGCGGCGAACCGCTGGATCAAGGGCGTCGATTCGGTTGGTGCACATGATGGTCAAGACAGGCAGGCGATCTCGGCGTATGCCATCAATACCACGGATTAGTGCGTTGACTCCCGCACGATCCTCATGGTGCATCTGCGCCAATTCCCGTGATTGCGCCAGAGCATCGGCTTCGTCGATGAGGAGGATCGTTACGTGTCGCAGATTACCGTCACGGCCCCGCCCCGCCTGAGCAAAGTCACGCACTTGCTCGAACGCTTTGGTGAGGAGCGTGGTCATCTCTCCTACAGCACCATGCCCACGAGCGGACAAGCTCATGGGGTACAGCATGACCTTCACGCCGAGGTCACGTCCGATTGGATCACCAACGGTTTCGGCCAGCTCGGTCTTGCCGGTGCCGACATCTCCCTCCAACACAACGAGCGGTGTGCGGTCCATCACGTCAGTGACCGCTGGAATCACCTGGTTGTGCAGCTTCTTGCTCCACGCTTCAACGATGGACGGATCGAGCAGTGCACGAGCCTCCATGATGAGCTGGGTTTTTATACTGTCGAGCCCGACAAGTCCATCAAAGCGCTCACGTGCTCGGTCGTTCGGAAGCTCCTCAACGTCGGCAAAGAGACCTTGCTCGCTCATCGTGGCCTGAACGTTTTGCGTTCGACACGGACACCGCCTGCGCTGTAGCCGTGATCAACTTGCCAGTAGCCATCGCCATCTCCCGGCAACGATCCAGAAACTCGCTGAATCGGGAGCCCGGCCTTGAATGACGCTCGCTTGGCTTCCGTGAGGTCCGACCACTTCTGGCTATAGGACATGAAGTTGAAGTAGGTCGCCCCTAGCACCGTTGCTTTTGCGTAGACGTTGCCAGCATTGGAGTCGCCGTGCAGTCCGCCATCAGGACCAACTGTGTATCTCCAAGAAAGCACCCTCTTGTCATTCTTCTTGAAGCCAAATTCATAGGTCTCGACGTACCCATTCGCCAGCATCTCGATCAGCTCCGTCTTGTAGTCCTCAAGTTCGTCAGCGTTCGGATGGTCGTAGTGGATTGAGCACTGGTACAGGTCTGTGACTACTTTCGATGCCAGCTTTTCGGCATGAGTCCTGGTGAACGTTTCCGTGGTTGTGAAGGTCGAAGACATGCTTACCCCTTGAAGGTTGGTCCAAGGACAACTTGCCAGCATTCGACAGCTTGTCCTTTTGTTGGAGCGAATCTCGCCTCGCTGACAGCGTTGAGTGCTTGTTGTGCCGCAGCGACAATCCGTGTCCGATCGGCCTCTTTGTACAGCTCCGCCACGTTATTCTTTGTGTTCACGGGATCGAGGACTTCGACTGCCGATCCACTTCTCGCTGGTATTTCGCTCGACTTGTAGAAGTCCGTAAACGAAACCTGCTGCTCCAGCTCGGTCTGGACGATGTAGGCGAAGAATCGTTCGAGTGCTGTCGGGTAGTCCGCAAGCGAAACCCCGCTGTCGGCAAGATGTGCCCACAGCAGTTCGATCATGAACGACTTGAACCGAAAGTCTTCGTCTCGGAAGTTGACCGTCCTCTTCCACCACTTTGTCAGGCGGATCAACTCGGCGAAATTCGGCCCGTACTTTGCCTTCCGATCTCGCAAGAACCGGAGATGCAGTGTGATGCTCGTCAGGCGGCGGTCGCCAGTCTGCTTCCGAACGAGGTAACCACGGTCGTCAGCACCGCCCTCGTAGAGCACTGGCACAACGTCCACATCGAGGCCACTGCCCTTGAAACTCACGGTGACGCAGTGAAGGTTCTCGACGAACTGCTCCCGACCCATGTTCGTGTTGGCTTCGAACAGGCGCTCGGCGAGCCAAGGTACGAGTTGGGTATCGCCGCCAGTCGGCACTTCAGCCGCCTTCAGATAGACAGCCGCATCCAGATCGTGCACGCCCTGAAGGGCCGTGCCCTTGGCAACGCTGCCAGCATGGAGCATCTTCACGACGCCGTAGGCGGGGTCAGTGTCGATCTTCTTCTTCAGACGATCACGCAGCCCATCGACCTGGGCTCGATGCGTCGCAGCCTTCGTCGCAGGCAGGTTGACCCTGTCCTCGGCGAACGCCTTGATCTCCCTGTGACCCACGATCGATGCCATCAACCCTCCACACTTCAGACCCCGATATCATCGCCAGAGGGTGTGACATCGAACAGCCGTTCGCCTTCAATTCTACCGGGTCCCAGCGGGTAGTTACAACGGCGTAGTTCCAAGGCCCAGCCAGGAAGTTCATGCCGTTGACCTCGGTATTGGCAACGCTGGCGGGGGTCCTCAGGGGACCACCACCAGGTGGTCCACGANNGGACCAGCGCATGTCCTCGTAGGAGCGACCAAGGTCATCCTTCCCCTCGGGGAAGATTCGGTGCTCCACCGGCTTCTTGAGTCGGGTGGCCTTGTTCTCCTCCAGCACCTGCATGTCGTCGAGACGACGCAAGAAGAGGAGATAGGTGATCTGCTCAATTACCTCCAGCGGGTTGGAGATGCCACCCGACCAGAAGGCGTCCCAGACCTTGTCGACTTGGCTCTTGATGGCACCAGTGATCATGTAGAGATGGTACGACAGCGCAGCTCAGGCTGGCCGAAACCGGCTCACTGCGCTCGGGAGATGGTCAAGCTGAGCCCGCTCACGGGACCACCACCAGGTGGTCCACGACAGCAAGCCCGTGACGGGCCGCTGCATCGGCAATGGCACGGAAGGAGGCATCCTCCGCTTCCGTGGCGTGAAACGCCCGGTAGCGGCCATATCGGACAAGGACGCAGCCGGTTGCCTGGCTGGCGGTGGCCCCGAGAACCACGGGGCGGGCCGAGAGGCGGGATGCCTGGACCCAGCCGACGGCGACGACGGCGTGTCCGACGAAGCGGTGACGGTCGTCCATGTAGAGGACAAGCGTCACGTCCTCCCTGCGGTTCAAGAGCAGTGCCCGAGCGGTGCTGGCAGCGCTCGCCGGATCGTCAATCCGACGAGGCAGTGTGAGATGGCGCTCTTGGAGCGCCTCGGGATGAGCGGCGGACTCCTTCCGAGGTCGGAAGATTGTCCGGATGCGAGTGAGTGAAGTTGGGACCATCGTGGTGCCCTCCAGTGAGAGTGGATTCATGGAGAGGTCGGTTGCCACCACCAGACGAAGCGGCGTGCCCGAGGGAGACGCAGTCTCCTGAGCACGTCTTGAGGCCGGAGCACCACCGGATGGGTGGCGTACGGTCAGACTTGGAGCCGTACCACGCTCAGAGGGCGTCGAGAAAGGTACCTTCCGCACCCGCTCGGAAAATTCTTCAGGAGTCTGACCCCATCCCAAAAAAATCCCAAAAACTGCTCGGCGGATGTCAGATGCCCCGTCCCTGCTCCGGAACCGTGGAGAGGACAAAAGCCCAGTTCAGATACCACTTATGGCGGACGGGATGGGAGCCAGTTGGAGGGTCCGAACAGCCCGGCTAGGGCTCATAACCCGAAGGT
>PLSY01000315.1:0-10075 GCA_003164275.1 Acidimicrobiaceae bacterium
TCACCTGATCGTGCAGCAGACCCTCTTGGTGCCCGAGACATTGCCATCGTTCGCCGCCGTGAACCCAAGCTGGACGGTCCATTGGAGTCATGCCGCTGACTGTGGGCTTCAAGTCACGGCCTACGCTGTCGGTGACAGCACTGAGAAAACCACGCCGCTCGACCAGAACGTTGTCAGCTTTGTGGCAAGCCCGGACAGTGGGAGCGCCCCGTTGGTGACGCACGGAAAGAGCGGGGCCGGCCATTGGTACTTCGTAGTGAAGGCCGGCTGCGCTTGGTCAATCTCAGTCACCGGCTGACCGGTACTGCGTCTCTGGAAGAGACACGAAGGTTGGCTCGTCAGTACTTTCCACCGAACTTGTCGAAGATGGCGCGGATGTCCGTTTGATTAGATGCCTTGCCGAGCGCAGTCCCAACATCTCCGTTTGTAAGGTCGAGGCTCAGGACAGTGCCATCGGTCTGTTCAATGACACCAACCATTCGGCGGTACCTCCAACTGTGGTGTTTGGCGTACTCGGCTAGTCCCGTCCACTTTGGACCCGTGTCCGACTCGTTAGGGCGATGAGGGTCCACCAGGTCCACGACAATCTCGCCGTCGACATCGTGAAAGAACAAGAAGTCCGGGTACATGGTCTTGTTGTCCCCTGACATCTTGTAGGGGACTGCCAATGCAGCAGTTCCGCCGGTGGGGTTTCGATACCAGCCAACCAGGGTCAGCTTTTTGAGCTCAGCTTCCAGTACGTGCGCTTCCCACCCCGTGACGACAGCGGGAAAGTCCTTGGCTCCTGGGGTGAAGATGTGCTTTTTGTGTCTCGGTGCCGGCTTGGCGACGGGTTCTCCGTCCTTGTCCTTGACGATGACCGTTGAGGCCGCAGTGATTTGCGTCGGTACCAACAGCGTCACTTCCTCTGGCGCCTTCGCCTGCTGCCAGATTGTGTAGAACTGCGCCTTCTTGGCCTCCCCAAGTTCACCGATGGCACCGTTGTGTTCCTGCCGCCAGGTCGAGACAAGGGTGTTGGACGAGGCTTCAAGTGCTGCCGACACCGAGGCGTCCGCAGCCAGCGCGGCTACCTTGATCTTGGCCGCATCGGGGTCTTCTTCATCGCACAGCACGTCCCAGTACCACTTAGCCGCCGCATCGCCGAAGGTTCTCCGCGCTCGCCGGAACAGGTCGTCGACGTTGCGAGTGTTGATGGCGATGTCAGCAATCTCGACCTCGATGTCGCCAGACGCAAGGTCTACAACTTGCGTCTTGTAGGAGAGTCGTTCGAAGTCGGCAATGGTTGCCAGGAGGCTTGGGCCAAGTCTGGTTGCCTCAGCAGCAAGCGTGTCAACGATGTGCTTACGGGCGGTATCCATAGCCGCCGGGTCAATACCGCACCCGACGAGAAGGGTGGCCAAAGCGTTGAGTCTTGCCACACTGTTTCGATGGTGCTTGCCTGGACGTGTGTAGGTCGGGAGTGCGCCGAGACAATCCCACACACCTTTCGGTATCTGCTTGTTGCGGGCGCAAGTCACTGAGTCCACTTCGATGGCCGACATGAAGTCATCGTCGTCGGCTTGAATCTGGTCCACGACACGGGACACCTGGTCGTCATCGAAGTTTGGCAGGTAGAGCGCCACGGTGTTGAGGAACTGGTCTGTGGTGATGCGCTGGGCCAAGGGCGTGCGGACCATCCGACCAATGAGCTGCGAGATGTAGGTGTAGTCCTTCGCCGTACGGTAGGAGAACATGACCTCCGCTCTTGGACAGTCCCAACCAGTCGTGAGCGCCTCCTTGAACAAAACAACGCGGAGCTGTGGGTCGTCTTGGATGTCCTGCGGAGCGATGTAACGCACACTTCGAGTGCCCAAGCTCAGAGTGGTGTGCTCTTGGAACGAATGTCCGATGGCCTTACCATCAAGGACATTCCACTCTTTGGCCAACGTGGAGAGAACTTCGGTGAGTTCGGCGTTGGACGCCATGGCCTTCACCTGAACCACAAGAATCGGGGAGACACGCGGCTCATTCTGGGCCTCGGAATAGGCCTTCCACGAGGTGTCGTAGGTTTTGAGGTCTTTGACCGCCAAGCCCAGCAGCGTTGAATCACTGGGCTGAGTCTCCTTGGGATGCCGGATTCGTATTTTGTCCTTGATGAGACCGGATTCGGAGACGGCCTCTCTGTCCACACCAACCGGGTCAAGGTTGCGTGTAGCGGCAGAGGTGATGGCCTTCACGAACCGGTCAGGTGTAGCGGAGATACCGAGCACTACCGGAGTGGGCGGCAGAGTCCCTCCCGCCCCGTCCATCAACTGGGCAGTGATGGTCTTGTTCCCAGACTTGGAGCCCGTCCCTTTGTGGGCCTCGTCAACGATGAGAACGAAGTCACCACCGCGTTTGGCAATAGTGGCTCCGATGGTCTCCCACAATGAGTACTGGCGACCGTCGCCAACCTTGACGTAGTTCGTAGAGCCCTTGCCGAGCTGTTGAATGTGGACGAAGTACACCTTGCCCCGGTCGAGCGTCTTTTGGTCCAAGCTCTGGTCAACGGTCACCAGATGCAGAGGCTGGATGAGCGATGAGGCTTGCAGCATCTTCTTACGAGTCTGTTGGTTGAGGCTTGGGTCATCGGTGACCCACAGCACGGTCAGCTCCGGTTGGGGCTCCGTCCCTTCGGTGCCGAAGAGGAGCTGTTCAATCACAGCCGTGGCAATAACCGTCTTGCCGGCGCCGGTGGGTGCGGCCAGTGACACTGCACTGAGTTTCTGATGGTTGGCGAACCGCGCCCATCCCTCTTGCAATCCGGCTACCACATCGGAGACGGCAGTCGTCTGGTAGGTGGTGAGTTGAAACTTCACGAGGTCATCCCCGTGTTGATTTCGAAGTTTCGGAGGTAGTCCTCATAGAGCATCGTGGCAGCAACCCCTTCGGGCAGTTCCGCAACAACTTGCTGGAATTGGGCAGTGGAGTCCGTCACGATGCACACACTGGCCAAATCGCTGCGTTCTCGGATGGCTTCGACGAACCCCTGCCACTTGTTGATGTCGAACAGCACGGCGTACTTGGCGCTGGCTGGGGCCGCGTAACCCTTGACCTGTTTTCCTATGACCGAGCCGCCCGCACCGAAGCGCAACCACAGGACGGGAGCTATCGCCTCAAATGCCTTCCCCCGGGCCACAGTGTCCTTGTCCAAATAGGCGAGTTCGAAGAACTCGACGTTCTCTTTGAGTCCGTCAGACATTGGATACTCATCGACGAACTTGTAGTCCCCAGCGACCGGGCTACCGTCCGGTGTCTTACCCGTCACAGCCGCCGTGACGCGTGGTCGAGTGATGTGCTCGAAGATGCCGAGCGCCTCCCACTCTGGCTGCCCGGGATAGTGACCTGCCTCGCGTAGCGCCTTTGCCTCGTCGTCAGAGACCTCATTGTTCGTAACGACGATGGACCTACGGCGGCCGGGATACTGGCGGTTCAACCGAGCTACCGCGTGAGCAGTAGTGCCGGAGCCACCGAAGAAGTCAATGATGAGCGCGTCGGGCTTGTCGGCCACGAAGAACCGGAGGACGTCTTCAACGGCGTAGAGGGACTTAGGGTACGGGAACCGCCGGCCCGGAAGAAGCTTTGAGATGAGGTTTGTACCACCTGTCTCAGCATTGTGTGAGGGCATGTGCCAGACGCGCTTTGGTGGTGTGGTCTTTGTCGAGGTGGAGAGCTGAGCGATAACGGAGCCGTCCGCTTCGTATCCCAGCGTCTCAACTTCTCCGCTCTCGATGGCAGCGACCGTTCCACCCGGGAGATACTGAACAGCCACCGTTCCCTTTGACGGATTCCAACTTCGAACACGCAGAAAACCTTTCTCGGCGTATGCCCGTGCCGTCTCAGGCGTCAGGCCCCACAGCCGCTCATCGCCCGAGGGAGTCAAAGGCCACTGGGGGACGGTGCCCTTCGGACAGGCGACTGTGGTGCGGTCGATGCCATCGGCAAGAGGTGCGCCAATCGAATGAAGCGACCCGTCCTTCACTTTGACGAACACCGGATAAAACTGATTAGGACGTGCTTCGCGCTTGGCCGACGGCTCCCGTCGGCGCAGACCGAGCCACTGGACTGATTCTGACCCCTCTGCCACAGGCTCCTTCACGTCGAGCATGTTGCGGCTCACTGGCTCTACTGGCGCATCCCCCAAATGAACAATGAATAGGTACTCCTCGACGCGGGAGAACTGACCGACGCGTACTACGCCCTTCGCACTGATGACGCTGGTCACCATCTCAATCAGGCAGCCGGTGAACACCTGTTCGAGCAGTAGTCCAAGACGGAGGTACTCCTTCTCGTCGATGGTGACGATGAGGATTGATTGCTCAGGGTTCAAGAGGCGCTTGGCAAGGTAAAGGCGCTTCTCCATGAATGAGAGCCACTTGGAGTGCCGGTACGCATCCTCGCTATCGACGTAATCGTTGTTGTACTTCCAGTCCTTGGCCCCGGAGTTATATGGCGGGTCGATGTAGATGCAGTCGACCTGGCCCTCGTGGGCGTACAGCAACGTTTCGAGGACGTAGAAGTTCTCTCCCTTGATGACTGCGTGGAATGGTTTGTCACCACCGCGTTTGAGCTTGCCCAGGCTTGTCAGTCCGGGATAGATGGGGTCCCCAAAGCCACGGATGACGACCAGTTCATCGGTGGTGCGCTTGGTCTCGCTACCATCTTCGCCAACCAGTGTTGCAACGCCGCTCTTGACCGAGGCTACGACCCAGGTCTCCTCCGATTCAGAACGTCGGTCCTGAACCTCCACGCCACGCTTGATGGGGTAGGAGAGGAGACGTACCCGTTCCGGCAGGTGCCGCTCGAACACGAGACCAAAGTCCTTGGTGTCCCGGAGTCGGTCAACTTCTCGTTGGAGGGAGTCCCGCAGGTCATCATCGTCAATGCGGCTCAGCAGACTATCGACAGCGTTGGTTGTCACTGGGTAGCTCCTGAGCAGTGCCTGTCTCGGATTGGGATGGGGCAAGCCATGATTTTCCTTGAAAGGTCGGGGCGGTCCGGACGACGAATGTGTTTGATTCTGACAGAGATGACTTCAGCACATCCCGCCCATGAATGCCCCTATTCGTTCGGTGCCGGAGCTGGCGGCGCGGGCGGAGGACTTGGTGGTCGCCTGGGTGGAGGAGGCGGGGGTGGATACCCACGCTCCTCGCCGGGACCGTCTGGCCGGGTCTCAATCTCTCTGGGCATCTACTTACCTCTCAGGTTCAAGAATGCGAATACGACCAACGCCACAACGCCCACCAGAAACGCCATCCCTGCCCAGAAGTTGAGCTTGGCCGTTGCCGATGACGTAGCCGCCACTGCTGGACTCTCATCAGTCTGGTTGTCGTATGCCGTGATTGCCTTGCGCAGCTCACGCTGGCTGGTCAGCAGCGACGACACCACAAAAACCAGACTGGCGGCGAACAGTCCCCACGCCAGTCCCAGCCAGAAGATGTCCTTCGGATGAGGGGCCACGGTGTGGATGAAGGCAATCGACACACCGAGCGAGCCAGCCGAAAGGGTTAACAGGGCCTTGTCGTAGTCCCGACTCGCGGTCTGGTCCGCAGCTATCAAATGGGCACGGAACGAATCGGACTGGTCGGATGGGTCAACTCCGCTTGGTGGAATCGCCATACCGAAAAGCTATTGCCGACTCGAATGCAAGGACTGACTACCCCTGACCCAGTGCCTTGTTGATTTCATTCAGGGCATTGGCAATCGTGTTGGTGATGGTGACCGTGTTGTCCCACGGAGTCTCATTGGCGGCCAGCTCGTCGCAGTAGGGCATCTGGACATCGGGTAGGTGGCGACGCCAGGCCAGCATCTGGGCCCGGCAGCTCTGCATCTCCTCGACGTCAATCTGATTGGGGACGAAACGCAGAAGGGTCCGTAGCTCAATAGTCGCCTCGGTCAATCCGTTGAGAGCGGCAATGCGTTGTTCCCGTTGTGCCAGGGCGTAGGCAGCCTCGGTGGTCACCTTGTTGGACTCCACCGCATCTCGGGTGGATGTAGCCACGACCAATGTGGACTCAACGGCAGCCCGAGTGCCCACGGCTGTGTCCGTAGCCGATGCAGCCAATGCCCGGTCGGTCCCGCCCCGCTTCACAAAGACGACGATTGAGACCACGCCGGTAACCAACGTCGCAATCGCCACCGCCAGAATCGCCCAGGCCATCCAGTCAGGCTACGCCCACGGCATATCCACCACCCGGCTCATCGAAGGTGCCAGGCTGACCACATCTCCACCGGGCAGGGGCCCATTTCCCGGGCATTTTTGTGCCTGGAAATAGGCGCCCTCAGGTCACCTTGCCGCCGAACTCAACACTCTCAAAGGTCTTGCGGAAGAGCTTGATGACATGTTGAACCGGTTCGTCGAACTAGCGCGGAAGGAATTCCCTGGGCTGTAGCGAAGTCCCGTTCGTCTCGGAAGCTCTAATGGAGTTCAGCGCGTTTCAGTGGGAAGTGATGTGCGAACGAGTCGGCGTACCGTTTGACCGACTGCGAATAGCGCACCTGCTCGGCGACGCAATACTGGATTAGGAACTCGTCGACGGCGTCGTTGCCTGGACGACGGGATTGGTCGAGGTACTGGCCTGATCAGCTCGGCGGTCGCACCAACGTCCGTATCTCGACCAAAGGCTCAGTCCCCAAGCGGAGCCCGCACAACCGAATCATCGACGATCGTATGAGCGCCGTGGTTGAAAGGGATCTGCATCTTTTCGGCATCCTCACCCCCCATGAGCCCCAATGCCGTACGGCGGAGGTCTTCGAAGCACACGTGACCCAAACCAGCCGCGAGGACCGCTGCGCTGGCGACTCGCCGGTGTTCCGCAGGGAGGCAATTGACGCCGAACATGGGGTGAGGGTAGCGGGACGCAAAATCCCCTCCACCAAATTGATATATAAACGGAGTTACTCGACCTTATTGAACTCAGAAGATAGAAGCACCGGTACATCCTCACATGTGCCGGTCTTTTCGTGTCTAGGCATCGGTATCTGTTGGAGAGTTTTCGCGTAATTAGTCCTCCACTACCTCCAGCGCGGATGGCAATCACCTGGCGGCGGGAGTCTGGCCCGGGGATATCTGGACAGCCTACGATCCTTCTCTAGTCTCGTCTGGTGGTGTGAGCTCCGGAGCAAGCCCTAACACTGGCTCTGCTAGCTCCTCAAAGACGCCAACTGCTCCTAATACTGGCTACGGTGCCCCCCTTACCCTTCCCGACACGGGCTCTACCTGGCTGGGACTTGTCGGCGCTGCACTCTTCGCCATCGGTGCGGGTCTGTTTGTTTGGCAAATCCAACGGCGAAGGCTCAGGCGCCAATTGTCGGATACTTAGATCACCATTTCCATGCGAGGCCGTAGAAGTATCTCACTTTGAGAGTTGAGAAGGCTTTGTTGACCCGGTCATACGGCTGTTCGATTAGTCGTGGAGCGTCGTTTGGCGGCTCTTCCAATTGTGGTGAGCCGGCAAGTGGAGGTGGTACGGCTCCGAAGGACCAGACTTTCCGGGGAGAGGTCTCGAAGTCCACGACATACCGCACTGAGGCGACGAAAGCTGAACCTCAGTACCGCCAGATCCCGTGAGTGTTCTTCCCGCTGGCTGGGCCTGCTATTGAATCCCAAGAACTCCCTAGATGGCGGAATCTTCGAGAGAAGACTGTCCAAGATGTTCACGTCGCCGCCGTTGTTTGCCGTGCGCCACGGCACCAGGCCGATCGGCCAACTCGACCCGACCGCGTTGTTGACCTCGGACCGAGCCCTCGCCACTGTGCTGCTGGCCGGGCGCAGCTGGCACATCACCAGCATCGATTGGAAGCGGCGGACCGCCTGGGTGGAACCGGCGAAGTCCAAGGGCCGGTCCCGGTGGGTGGGTGCCGGCCAGCCTTGGTCGGCGGAGCTATCCGAGAGCGTCCGGGCGGTGGTGTGCGGCGCCGATCCTGACGGTGTGACGCGGACCCAACGGGCGAAGGACCAGTTGGCTTTCACCCGAGCCGAGTTCACGTGGGCCCGAGTGGCAGTTACCTCGGTGGTGGAATCCGACGGCTCGGCGCGCTGGTGGACGTGGGCCGGCCAACGGGCCAACGCCGCACTGTCAGATGCGCTGGGAGATCTCCGAGATGATTCCCGTGGCGACAACCTGATGGTCGGCATTGATCCCTATCGAGGCACACTGGCAAACATCCGTGAACAACTGCGTGACCTTGACCCATCGGAACTGCCGGTACCCAGCGCAGCCGCCGAGTTTGCCGACGGAATGAAGTTCTCCGATTGTCTCCCCACCGACATCGCCCTAAGGGTGGCCGCTGCCCGTCTCCTCGATGCAGGTGGTGTGGCGCGTGTCCTCAAGGAATTGCGAGGCAGTGGAGAGTACGTCGTTGCCGGACGTCCCTCGAATCGTTGCATGAAGTTGGACATCAGCGGGCAGGGGCCGTCTCAAGACGGGCCGACTGCTGCATTTCGAACCCCTCGCCTCTGGGAGATGAATGCGGAATGGGTAGCCATGATCGCTGCGACCAAGGAGCAAAGGCCATGAGGAAGTACCTGGGTGAGGGTGCGTGGGCCGTAGATGTCGAAGAGGGCAGCAGGCACTCACTGATCACCGTTCGAGATACGAGAGATGACAGCGTTGTCGGGTTCATCGACAATGGCTCTGAGGATTATCCACCTTGGGAAGAGGTAGCTCTCGCAATCATTGAAGGGCGTCCGGAGGTCGTGGGGCCGCCCGACGCAACCCGCGTTCAAGCGATCTGTTGGCGGCTCGGCGCCGAGCCGCTCTTCCACTTCTCTCTGCACTCGAAGGAACTCTTCCATTCAAACCTCTTGGCGTGGTTCATCGACGCGTATCCGGCCGAGGCCCGGGAGCTGTTCAGTCAATGGGTCCCAGAGCGCCCTGGCGCAGCCTTCACTCCCACGCTGCGGGAGAAGAATCGATTGGATCTTGTGATCCACCTCCAGGATCTCGCCCCGTGCGTAATCGAGAACAAGGTGCTGACCACCCCCGACGACGAGCAGCTCGATGGGTATGCAGCGAAGAACATCGGGGGCCTCGAGGAACCGACGTTGATCCTGCTCAGTTTGATAGCTCCGGGTTGGGGAGGCGAGTCTCATCGAAGCCCAAGTGGCCAGGAGTGGACGTATCTGAGCTATGTCGAACTCGCAGACGGACTCGAACAGGTGGGAAAGGGCCTTGCCAAAGACGATGACCCGGATCGCCGTTTCGTCGGTGAGGTGCTCACGAGGTACTCAGGCATGGTTCGAAATCTCCATCGGTTAGTCCGGGCGCTGGACGCCACCCGCATGGACCAGCAGATCAACCTCGGCGACGCGATCATGAGAGAGTTGCACCCCATCCGCATGGACGCTCCCGTGGGCAAACAGCGCGCCGGATTCGCTGCCCGCTGCGCTCGTGCCCAGAGCGGGGATGAGATCTGTGGTCGGTCAGTTCACTACAAGAGTGCCTTGACGCGGGGCTTGGCACTGGTTGAGGCGTTCGTCTTGCTCCCGAACGGCGACGAAATGGGCTGGCAGTATCAGAATGGCGAGTGGCGCCTCGTCATCAGAACCGGACCGGCCTATGCCGGCCCAAGTCGCCGGGAGGAGCGTCACGAGTACGTGGAAAAGAATTACGCCGATTGGTTCTCCTTCGAGAAGGTTACCAATGTGATCGGATGCGAGGACCCCTGGATCTCGCCAACGGAGAAGCGGGGCGAGTACCTGGGGTTCGACCCCGATTTCGTCTACCGACTTCGCAGGGTGCCCGAACTCACTTTCGACGACCTGGTGCAGCTCTCCGACCACTACCTCACAATCGCCGCTGACTGGGCGGTCAGCCCACACGGCGTCATGTAGTAGACCGCTTTACAACAAGATGGCATTCAGCAGACTGAGTGGAAACTGGGTGGACAGATCCACAAGGTGACGGCCTCAACCTTGCAATCGACGGTACCGCGGCTCTGTGACGCCCCCGTGGACGGTTTGCCAGTGATCATCCCGGAGTCAGCGCCTTCCCGGGGGCCGTGGCCGCGTCTCGGTCCCGTTCCGGCAGAGCGTGGGAGTAGACCTTCAGCGTCA
>PLSY01000315.1:10147-10288 GCA_003164275.1 Acidimicrobiaceae bacterium
GAGCGATCGGGCGTTCCAGGTCGTAGGTGAAGATCGGGGTGTCCGGCGTGATAGATATTCCCAGGTCAGCGGCTCGGTCCTCCATGACCCTTAG
Source organism: Acidimicrobiaceae bacterium (assembly GCA_003164275.1). The sequence continues at coordinate 10,242 of PLSY01000315.1, forward strand.
GTGGAGCTTTAGGGTTGTCTCGCCGAACTCATCGAGTGCCAGGCGGC
>PLSY01000340.1 GCA_003164275.1 Acidimicrobiaceae bacterium
GAGACGATGTAGCCCTCCAGGGTGGACAAATCCTTCGGCGGGTGGATGCGGACCCAGAGGAACGACAGCCCGCAGCGCACGGCCTCCACGATGCCCAGGTTGGACAGGGCGTTGCCCAGCTTGATCGGGTAGTCGTAGAACTTGCCGTCGTAGAAGATGCGGCTCATGCGGGGGCGCAGCAAGAAGTCGTCCGGAGCCAGGACCTTGTGCCAGAACTCCTCGACCGGCTTGACCTTGGTGAAGAACCGGTGGCCGCCGATGTCGAACCGCCAGCCGTCACGCTCGACGGTGCGGCTGATCCCTCCGACAACGGAGTCCTCTTCGACCACGATGACCGGGTCGCCCGCCTCGGCCAGCTGGTAGGCCGCGGTAAGACCGGCCGGTCCGGCGCCGATGACCACGACGGGCGCCGACAGCGCGCTGACAGCTTGTCCGTCAGCCGTGTCCGCCTTCTCCTTGGATGATGCCACTGGTCTCGTTCCGTTTCCTGTCTCGTCGTGCAAGCACGGGCATTCGCCCGAGAATGCCGCCTGGGCCTCGGCGCTCAGGGGGCGACCACAGGGGCTCTTCTACATCGGCCGGCCGCTTCGGGCCCGGGCAACGACCCCCCGGGATGTGGTCTCGCCCCGAAGGCTAGTTGCTCTCCCGCATGCCGGGTGGAACCTGTTGCTGTCCGCTCAGGGCACGACGATGCCCAAGAAGGCCAGGGTGGCGTAGCCGACCATCCCGATCGAGGCCACGATCAGCACCACGACCTCGACCCGGTGCCTGGCGGTGAAGGTGGAAGCGGCGATGACCAGCGGGAAGGCACCCAGGGCATAGCGCTCGAACGAGTCGAGGTTGGAGCTGGTCAACGACACGGCCAGCACGGCGGCGGCAAAGAGCCCGTAGGAGACGGGCAGGCGTCGGAATGCCACGACCAACAGGATGACGGCCAAAATGACCCAGGGGATGTGCAGCGCAGAGCCGATGTGGTGCCCATGGAACACTGACGTGGCGTTGTGCCACATGGCGACGAACGGGAAGGTCAGGCTCCCGCGGTGGCCCAGCTGCTGTTGGACACGGAAGGGCAACAGCGCATCACCGAACTGCCGGTCGACCCAGCCGAGATAGATGCCGGTCCCGACGATGGGCGCGCCCACAGCTGCCACCCGAGCTGTCCAGTTGAGAGCCGTCGCCGGCGCCCGGCGGACCCGCACCACCTCGACCAGCACCGGGATGACCAACAAGATGCCGACCGGGCGGACCAGCCCGGCCAAGATCCCGGCGGTCGCCGCCCACCACCAACGCCCCGTCCGGGCGCCGAGCAGCGTGACGATCGAGCACAGCAGCAAGGTTGCATCCGCATAGCCGAGGACCAGGGTGTAGGCCGACGGCGCCAGTCCGAGCAGCCACCCGGCCCGACGGGCTAGCCCCGGATTGCCGAGGTCCTGGGTGACAAGGACCACGAGGGCGGCCATGGCGGCCAGGGCGGAGACATTGGCGATGACCACCAGGGCAGGACCGACCCCGACACCCGGGATCCACGCCAAAGCCCGGGCAGCCATCGGATAGGCGGGGAAAAAGCGCAAGGACTGCAGGCTCGAACTGACATAGCCGTGGCGGGCGATCGACTGGTACCAGCCTCCATCCCAGACCAAGAGGCCCTGGTGGACCCGCAGTTGGGCCGTCGGGTTCCCCGGCCTGACGGTCGTCACGATGTTGTGGGCCACGATCAGGGCGATGGCCACGCCCACCCTGGCGATGATCCAGGCCGGGAGCACCTGGACGACGGCCCGACCGTAGATCGTGGCCACTGACCGAAAGGTCCTCCCGGCGCCTCGAGCGTCCGATGTCAGCGCCCCACTGGAGGGTCCGGCGGCGGTGGCCGGCGGCACCACGGGCCCGGCTGTCGAGGTGGCCTCAGACCCGTTCCACCCCGATCGGTCCACGACGGGTCAGGACGCGGTCGGCGTAAATCGGACCATCCACATCGGTTGGTAGAAGGAGGTCGAGTTGCCGACCACCACCTCGGTGGCGTGATAAGCCGGGTTGGCCTGCAGGGTCTGGACGATGCCCTCGCACTTCACCCCGTAGGTCTGGTAGCCGCTGGCCCACACCAGATAGATCTGGCGACCGCTGTCTGCCGCCTCGGCCTCCAGTTTCTGGGCGAAGGCCAATGGGGACGCCTTGTGGACGGCCGTTCCGTAGTCGACCCAGTTGATGAAGGCGGGGCCAGTACCGCGGGGGAAGGTGGTTTGCAGGTAGCGCCCGGCGGGTAGCAGGCGGTTGACGGCCGGTCCCAGTTGGTCGGGGCAGTAGGCGACGATGTCCCCGGGTTTACCGGTGGCGGCGATCGCCCGGGCCACCTGGCCGGCCTGAGTCCGATTCGTGGTGACGTTCGGGATCGAGCTCGCCAGGCCGGCGATGACGGCCACGGCGATGATGATCGTCCGAACTCGCCGGTCGAGGAAGGTCAGTACCCCGACGGCAACCAACAAGATCAGCGGGATGAACACCACCGAGGCGTACCGGGCGTCGAAGGCACTTTTGGTGAGGAGCCCCCCGGTGATGGCCGCGACCAGTGTCCCGACGACGGCGATGGCCAGAGGTCGGCCGAGGGGGCGGGTCCGGATGTCCACGTCGATGTGGCTCCGTCCGGTGGCCAGTCCGAACAGGCCGAGACCGGCCAGGGCAAAGAAGATGAGCCCGAGGGCACGGCCCTGGTTGGTTCCTCCGCCGGCGAACGACGACACCGCGTTCACCATGGCGGCGAAGTTGGCCGGCGTTGCCCACGGGGTGCCCGTGTGCTTCGACTGATAAAGGAACGTCGGCACCCATGGAACGAACGTGAGGCAGCCGACGACCCCGGCCACGAGGGCGGCCTTGGCGCCCCGCCGCCACTCAGGCCGTCCCCATACGGCCTGGAACACCAGCCACAAGAGCATGGTGCCGATGAGATAGAGCGACCAGTAGTGGGTGTAGAGGAGCAGACCGGTGACCACGGCCACTCCTATGAGATTGCCGGCCCGGGGGTGTCGCAGCGCTCCGTCCAGGGCCAAGAAGCCGAGGACGGTGAGCAGCATGACCAGGGCGTACATGCGGTTCTCGGTGTCGTAGCGGATGGCGAAGGGGGACGAGGCCACGAGCAGCATGGCCGCCCAACCGACGGTCTTGCCCCCCATGCGCTTCCCGGCCACCCAGGCGAGGGGGATGGTGACGACCCCGAACACACCCGACAACGATCGGATGCCCACGTCCGAGTGCCCGAACCAACCCATCCAGAAGTGGAGCAGCACGTAGTACAGCGGTGGTGCGCCATCCCGCTTCAGGTAGGAGGGGATCTCATGGAGGGGCTGCCCGGCGATGTTGACGGTGAGGGCCTCG
>PLSY01000319.1:0-1802 GCA_003164275.1 Acidimicrobiaceae bacterium
CTCCCGATGGCACGACCGTCGGGGAACACGCCGAAGACCATGGAGTCTCCACCGAGAGGGGCAAGGTTCCTCGTTCCCCTTCCGTGGTCCCGATATCCGTAGCCGGTGAAGGGATGGTCGAGGCCATCGAACCGCAAAGAACCCATGGCGCTCAGCGCCTGCTCATGATGGATCTGACCCCACGCCATCCCTTCCTTCCCCAGGGCGGAGTACAAGTCGTACACCGGCGATTTGGCCGTGAACACAAGGTCGATCCCGATCGGTTCCGCGCGCCCAGCTCCGCCGGGCGAATTGGCCAGGGCCTCACTGGTCGTTCGCTCCGCAGTTCCGTCGAAATAGACATGCCAGCGTCGCAGCGGCTCCTCGAGCCGAAAGGTCAGATTGCCGCTGGAAGGACCCAAGTCATCAGGGCTCCGTCCCGCGGAGCGGTCGACCAGAACCTCGCCGTTCGGAAGGTAGATGACAAGTTCTCCAACGAACAGGCGGTTGTCCTCCGTCGTCAGATGAAGGTGCGCCCAGATCCCGATCCCCTGATCGGGATCCCAAGCCTGGAAGAACATGCTCTCACTGGCATACGGAACGTCCCGAGGCGGCCCAAGACGTTCCATCTCGGGCGTTACGTTGTACGGGTTCTCCATGCCGGCGCCGACACTGTCATTGCGGTCAGCCATGATCCCTCCTTTGACCTCCCGGGGAATTCGTCGGGTGGTTTCTCTTTGGCTGGCAGTACCTCCGTGCCCAAATCCGGTAAGGGCAGGGGCTGCGCTCACTCCCGCAGGTCGTCGATCCCCCTACGGACTCCCTCGCTTTGAAGGGCGCGGGTGTATTCCTTTGAAGACTTGGAGTGAAAAGCGAGCGGCTGGAGGTCGGCAGCCCATCGGAGCCCGTCGCGAACCCCCGTCGAGTCGATCATCCGCCGGGCGACTCGTTTGTTGTGAGCGGTGAGATCAAGGGGCACCGATGCAACCCGCCCGGCCACCCGCAGGACCTCCGCCTCGAGCTCGGATGACGGAAGACTCCGATTGGCAAATCCCCAGGCCGCGGCCTCGGTTCCTGACATACCATCGCCCGTCAAGAGGGCCTCCATTCCATGACGTGGCCCGAGGAGCCATGGTTGCCAGGCCGTGGCCGGTGGACTGATCCTCCGCACCGGCGGATAGCCGATCTGTGCATCGTCGGATACGTAGGCCAGGTCGCAAGCCGCGGCCAGCTCCGACGCTCCAGCGAGGCAGTAGCCGTGGATCTGGGCGATGAAGACGACCGAGAGGTCCCACATCTCGAACCAGTTGGTGATNNAGGGCCCCCCTCAGTGAGTTGTTGAGAGCGTTCTTCTTCTCAGGGCGGTTCAAGGTGAGCCGCACGACACCTGGCATCGGGTCGTCGATGAGGAGAAGGGGTATCAACGTGGGTTATCCGAGCTCTGACCCGAAGATTCCGACGAACGACACACAGCCTCCAGGCTGGCCCCCGAGGTTCTGGGTCAAGGCCAAGGATCGATCGGTGACGATCTGACGATCGGCCGGCGCCTCGTTCCGGAGCTGGAGCCAGCATTCGAAGAGCATGCGAAGACCGGAGGCCCCTACCGGGTGACCAAACGATTTGAGGCCTCCGTCCGGGTTGACGGGTAGTCGTCCGTGGAGGTCGAAGGTGCCATCCAACACGTCACGCCACGCCTTGCCTCTCTCGCTGAACCCCAAGTCCTCCATCAGGACCATTTCGGTAGGCGTGAAACAGTCGTGCACCTCGGCGAAGGCGAGCTGCTCGGCCGGCGCGGTCACGCCCGCTTCGAGATAGGCCACCTG
>PLSY01000319.1:1812-6720 GCA_003164275.1 Acidimicrobiaceae bacterium
TTCGGCCGGCACGACTACGGCTGCCGCTGAGCCGTCGGACACCCCGGAGCAGTCGAAGATTCCCAATCGGCCGGCGATCGGAGCTGCGGCCCGAATCGTCTCGCGTGAGACTTCCTTGCGAAAGTGGGCCCGGGGGTTCTTCGCCCCATTGCTGTGGTTCTTCCAGGCGATGTGGGTCATGGCGTCCTTCACCAGCTCTTCATCGATCCCATACCGCTCCGCATAGGCCGGCACGAGGAAGGAGAAGAGGCCTGGCCCAGTGAAGTCGGGATCTGTTCCGGCGGACGGCAGGCCGTATCCCAGCAGCCCGGACATTCCCGAGTCCTTCAGCTTCTCGCCTCCGATGGCCATGGCCACGCCATAGGCCCCGGACGCCACCGCGAAGCAGGCATTGCGGAGTGCATCCGATCCGGTGGCACAACGATTCTCGACTCTGGTGACGGGTGGCATGTCCAACTTGAGCGGGACCGACAACGCGTCCCCGCCGACTCCGGATTGACGCGTACCCAACCAGAACGCCTCTACGTCGTGGATCCCGATACCGGCCGACTCCGTTGCGCCCAGTGCGGACTCGATCAACAGATCATCGATCCCCTTGTCGAACAGCTCGCCGAATTTGGTGCAGGCCATGCCCACGATGGCCACTCGATCCCGCATGCCCCGCCGTGCGGGCGCCGCGCTCGTCATTGTTTGGCGACCTGGCGGTCACTGGCCAATGGACCTAGTTGGTCGACCAGTTCCGGTACGGTCCAACGTCCGTCAGCCTTCTTCACACCGTCCCCTACCCCCCAGGTGTTCATCAGTCGGATGTTCCCGCCCCTCACGGAAAAGGTACAGCCGTTGAACGGGCAGTCGGCCATGGCCAGGTAACCGACAATCGGTGACATGTTGGCCGGGTCCCACGGGTCGGGGGCGGCCGAGTCGGAGGGGGCCTTGATCCGCTCGCTCAGCCACGGCGTCGCCTCGGTCATCCGGGTTCGGGCAGTCGGGACGAGACAGTTCGAGTGCACTCCGTACCGGCTGAGCTCCTTGGCACAGATCAGGCTCAGTGCAGCGACCCCGGCTTTCGCCGCGCCGTAGTTGGCCTGCCCGGGATTTCCACTCAATCCCGATCCGGAGGAGGTGTGCACCAGCCTGGCTGCCACCTCCCTTCCCGCCTTCGACTCGGAACGCCAGTAGTTCGCGGCCCATCGAGTGGGGACGAAGTGGCCCTTCAGGTTGACCGCCAGCACCGAGTCCCATTCAGCTTCTGTCATGTTGATCAGAACTGCGTCGCGGACGATGCCGGCATTGTTGACCAGAATGTCCAGACGACCGAAGGTGTCCACGGCCTGGTCGATCAGCTCGCCGCCCTGATCCCAGTCAGAGACATCGCTCGAGTTGGCCGCCGCATGTCCCCCGGAGGCGACGATCTCAGCCACAACCTGCTCGGCAGTCGTCTCTGTCGCCTCTTCGCCATCGAGGCTCCTACCTACGTCATTGACCACCACGCTGGCCCCCTCGGAGGCAAGAAACAGCGCGTGTTCCCTGCCGATACCCCGGCCGGCGCCGGTCACGATCGCCACTCGACCGTCAAGCGTCCCCATCTGTGCCTACCTTTCTCGGCGCACGGTCCGCCGGCGGCGGTTCTCCGGATTCTGCTGGCCCGTCCGATGGGATCCTGCCAGCTGCGGTGCCTATAGCGAGTACATACTACCGTATTTCGATCACTGCGCCCTGAAGACGGGTGGCCGCTTCTCCGCCAGCGCAGCAGTGCCTTCTCGGTGGTCAGCCGTACGGAATAGCCAGTTCTGTTCGTTGATCTCCCGGTCGATGGCTAACTCCACCTCACCCCTGATCCCCTGGCGCAAGGTTCGCTTGATCGACCGGATAGCGAGCGGGGCCAGTCCGGCAATCTCGTGAGCAAACACGTCAACAGCCGACATCAGGTCCTCTTCGGGAACCAGCAGGTCACAGAGTCCGATCACTACCGCCTCCTTCCCGGACACTGGGCTCCCGGTCAGCAGCATGCGCTCGGCACGTTGGTTGCCGACCACCCTGGCCAACGTCACCGAGAGTCCGAAGCCATGGTGGATCCCCAATGCGGCAAAATTGGCCACGAACCGGGCACGAGGAGTCGCCACCCTGAAGTCGCACGCCATGGCCAGGCCCAGACCACCGCCGATCGCCGCGCCTTGCACGGCGGCCACGATCGGCACCTCGACGTCGAAGAGCCTGGCCGCAACCTCGTAGAGATGCCCAGGGCGTCCGGCCCGAGCCGGCCCCCCTTCTGCAGACGACCCTCCCCCCGTCTTTTTGGCCCCGCCGAAGTTGGCTCCGGCGCAGAACGATCGTCCTTCGGAGCGCAAAACGATGCATCGGGTGGCCGGATCGGCGGACAGGGAAATGGCGGTCTCGACAAGGGCCTCCACCAGGGGCGGGTCGAAATAATTGTGAGGCGGGCGACAGATCGTCAGCGTGGCCACACCTTGGTCCAGTGCGACGGCGATGTCGTCACTCGTCATGAGAGACCTTTCCTCTGTGGATCACGCCCCCCTACCGGGTTTGTGTCTTTTCAAGTAAATGTATACTATGCAGAAGTCAGCGTCAGGCAGTGTGTGACGGGGACGAGGTCTACCTGCTACATCGTCAATCGGGGGCCCAGTGAGCATCCACACGTACACGGGTCCCATCGAGGCGGCCGAACTCGGTGCCACCTTGATGCACGAGCATGTCTTCACCGTCTCACCCGAACTGGCCGCCAACTATCCGTGGGCCATCGACTGGGACGAGGACGAAGCCGTCGACGCCGCCGTGGAGAAGATGCGGCGTCTGAAAGAGGCGGGGATCGACACTATTGTGGATCTCACTGTCCTCGGCATCGGAAGGCAGCCTCGACTGGTGGCCAGGGTCGCTGAGCGGTCACCGGTGAACATCGTCGCCTCGACTGGACTGTACGTGCTGAAGGAGATACCTCGGTATTTCCGACTCCGAGGGGCCGGCGCACTGGTGGTCGAAGAGGAACCCCTGGTGGACATGTTCGTCCACGACATCGTCAAGGGGATCGAAGGCGTCGACGTCAAGGCTTCAATGCTGAAGTGCGCCATCGATCGTGACGGTATGACCCCCGACGTCGAACGGGTACTGCGGGCGGTCGGTCGAGCCCAACGGGCTACTGGGGTCCCGGTGACCGTGCACACGCACGCACGCAAGCGAACAGGACTCGATGCGCTCGCCGTGCTCACCGAGGAAGGAGTGCATCCTAGCCAGATCATCATCGGCCACAGTGGGGATTCCGACGATTTCGGATACCTGACCGAACTGCTCGACTCGGGCGCTTACTTGGGAATGGACCGGTTCGGGCTCGACGTGTTTATGTCGGTGGAGAAGCGAGTGGACACCGTTGCCAAGCTGTGTGCCAGAGGCTGGGCTCATCGACTCGTGCTTTCCCATGACGCGCAGTGCCACAACGATTCGGCGCCCAGGTCCCACATCGCCGCCGCGTTTCCCAAACACGATTATCTCTACCTGCCGACGGAAGTGTTCGGAATGCTGCAGAGAGCGGGCGTGGACGGCTCCAGCCTCGACCAGATGATGGTCGTCAATCCACGCGACATCCTGGATCGCTCCGACGGATCGTGAGCCTCTCCGGCGAAGTGGGAACCCCGACAACACCACTCCAATTCGCCGGAAAGTCAGCGATCGTCACCGGCGGGACGAGGGGTATCGGGCTCTCGATCGTGGAGCTCCTGGTCCGTGAGGGTGCTTCGGTCGTCGTTACCGCCCGAAAGCAGGCGGAGTTGAATGAGGTCGGCGAGCGGTTCGCCGATCGGGTAGCCGTGGTCTGTGGAGGAGTCGATGCTCCTGGCCATCCGGAACAGGCGGTCCGGACGGGAATCGAGCGATTCGGCTCGCTCGACATCCTGGTCAACAACGCAGCCACCAATCCCCAGTACGGGCCGATGACGGACACTGACCTGTCGGCGTTCGACAAGGTTATCGCCGTGAACCTCCGGGCACCCCTCGTCTTCAGTCGCGAGGTGTGGTCCCAGTGGATGGCGGAACACGGTGGTTCGATCGTGAACATAGCCAGCACCGGCGCGTTCCGAATTGCCCCTAACACGGGTTCGTACAACATTTCGAAGGCCGCCTTGGTGCAGCTGACCCGGCAGCTCGCCTTGGAGATGGCCCCGAAGGTGCGGGTCAATGCAGTTGCCCCGGCAGTCGTGCGCACCGCGATGGCATCGACGCAGGTCCAGGGAGACGAATTGGCCGATCAGTACCCATTGAAGCGGGTCGGAGAGCCAGAGGATGTCGCGGCCGCGTGCGGCTACCTCTTGTCGGATGCCGCTTCTTGGGTTACCGGTACGGTGTTGACGCTGGACGGAGGGGTCTTGCTCCTGAAGGGCACAAGCGAGATACCACCGACATAGTCGCGGAGTTCGTCACTCGAAGGGACTGTCGCTGTGCTCGAATCGGCGGACTGTCCTGATTCCATCGAGATTACCTCGGTCGGACCATGAACAGGATCTCCGCCTCGGCTGCCGGCTCGTCCGACCCCTGAAGCTCGAGCGTCGTGGCCACCTTCATCAGGGCGCTGCCGTCTGGCCGGTTGTCGACCGCCATCAACGTGCCCGTCAGCCTGACCGACGAGCCGACACGGACGGGGGAGACGAACCGGACCCGGTCAGTTCCATAGTTCACCGACATGGATCGGTCAGTCACCTCGAGCACCTGGGGGAACAACTTGGCGATGACCGTCAACAGGAGATACCCATGGGCAATCGGGGCGCCGAACGGACCTGCAGCTGAACGTTCGGCGTCGACATGGATCCATTGCCGGTCACCGGTGGCATCGGCAAACTTCACAACGTCATCACGTCCGATGGAAACCCACTCCGATGTATCGAGGAGATCACCGGCGTGTGC
>PLSY01000020.1 GCA_003164275.1 Acidimicrobiaceae bacterium
AGAGGGAGAAAATCGTGAGTGATTTTCGCAGAGTCGGGCGGTTCGTCGGTGTCGGAGCGGGGCTCGGGCTCGCGGCCGCTCTCGCCATCGCGATCCCTGCATTCGGTGCCGGCACCGGCTACGCACCCGGGACCGGACCGACGCAAGGTGGGACGGCAACGGGTCTCCCGGGAACGGTGGTGACGAGCACCGTCATCCAACCAAGCGGTGGCAGCGGGAGCGGGGCCATTGGAACCACCGACGTCGCCGTGACCATCCCCGCCGGGGCCTTCACGGGCCCCACGCAGCTCGTCATCACCGACGCAACCTCCTCAGCCGTGACGCCGCCGGCAAACGGGAAGGTCGTGGCCACGTTCGGCGTCGGGTTTTACGTCGACGGAACCAAGGTGACGGGGTCCTTCCCTGCGGTCACCATCACGGTGACGAGCCCGAGCATCACCGCCGGCACGACTGTCTATTTCGTAACCGGGTCCGGATTGCAGGCGGTATCAGGGGCCCAGGTCTCGAATGGCTCGGCCACCATCACCATCACCAGCGACCCCACGATCGAGGTGGTTTCGAGCACCACGTCCACCTCGGTCATCGCAGGGGCCACGACGGCGCAGACGGGGAAGCCAGTCGATCTCGAATTGGGAGTGGCCGGAGTGCTCATCATCGGTGGTGGGCTTTTGCTGATTGGCCGCCGCCTTCGCCGCCGCTCGGCTTGATCCTTTGCGGATTGACCGACGCAGCGTTCGGGTCGTGGTGGGGGCTGCCCTAGCAGGAGCGGTCCTCGCTGCCTGCAGTTCGAGCAGCCCGCCGGCTGCAAGCCCTTCAACAACGTCACCCGCCAAGCCCACTACCACCATCGCCGGGCCCGCCGGCCTGCTAGCCGGGACCCAGCCACAGCCCAACGGCTACATGTGGCTTCTCGCACGATCGCACGGCGTGGCGAACCTCCAACAATTGAACCTCACGACCAATAAGGTCAGCCAGGTCATTCCGGAGTCGGTCAATGCCGAGTCCATCTCGCAATCCCCATCGGGCGTCATCGGCGTCGGGATCGCTACTGCGGCAACCGGTTCCCTCGAGCTGCGAAACGGCTCGTCGGGAGCGTTGCTCGCGACCGTGGCAATTGGGGCGCCGGTGAAGGGAGTCTTCGCTGGGTCCGATGGCTCCACCTTTTATGTCCTGAATGGGAACGCGACGTCAGCCAGTGTCACACTGGTGAGCTCGCAGACTGCCAAGTCATCGATATCGGTTCCGGTTCCTCTCGACACCATTGCAATTGCCGTTGACCCCACGGGCCAGAATCTCTTCGCGGTGAGGTCGGGGGGAAAGTTGGACGAAATCACCATCGGGAATGGCTCCGTCGCATCCAGCTTCTCCGTCGGGAGCAATCCGATCCAGCTCGCCGTCTCGCCCAGCGGCTCGACGCTCTATGTCCTCAAGGGAACAGCCTCTGCGGCCAACGTGGGCGTCATCAACGTGGCGACCGGGGCGCAGACTCGAGCGCTTCCTGCCCCCGCCGACAGTGTGGCCATCCAGGCCTCCCTGGATGGCCAGAGCCTGTACCTCATCGTCGGTACGCCCACCATCGGGAACGTCCAGGTCTTCCCGGTCGCCCCCTGACGGCTGGCCCTGGTCGCGGTTGATGACCCAGAGTGAACAGGCTGTGGTTCCTTCGAGAAGGAACGTCGCGGTCGGGCTGGGTGCCGCATGACGTCCGGTATCGTCATCCAGGCCCTCGGGGTAGAGGATTCTCTGGCTGAACAAGTTGCACCCGATGCGACGACCGACGCACCTACGCCGGCAAAGGAACTGACGGCAACGGGTCGGGCCTGGTGGACCGTCGCCGGCTTGACGGTGCTGCTCTGGGGCTTCCAGCTCTTCGGCTACGTCGACATCTATCCCGTCATCAGCCTCGCGGTCGTCATCCTTGGCGTGTGGGGGCTCGGGACGATCGTGGCGGTATGGCAGCCGCACAGGGTCCAACCATGGGTGGCGCGGGCGCTCTCGTTCACCACCCTCGGCCTTGCCGTGGGCGCATTCCTCTTGTGGAGCTTCCTGCAGGTGCTCTCGATCCCCGCCTACGGTACCGACGAGATCGCTTTCGACCAGTACGCCGCGCAGCTGCTGCGGCACGGCGACAACCCGTACACACACTCGATGGCGCATGCCTTCTCGCTCTTTCACGTGTCACCCGACGGCTACACCTTCTTGCTCAATGGCCACACGGTCACGTCGCTGTCGTACCCGGCACTGTCCTTCCTGCTGTACGTGCCGTTCCTCCTCGTCGGGTGGTCGACGCAGCTGGCGGTGGCCGTCAATGTGCTCGCGTGGGCTCTCGGGATCGCGCTCACCTTTGTGCTCCTGCCCCGCCCGCTCCGACCGCTGGCGATCGTCATCGGCAGCTTCGCCGTCTACATCAGCTACTCAGTCGGCGGCGTCACCGACGCCCTCTTCGTCCCACTGCTGATCGGTGCGGTCTACAAGTGGGACAGGTTTACCTCGACGAGAGGGCCAGTGGCATGGCGCGGCCCGGTGCTGCTCGGACTGGCCATGGCGGTCAAGCAGACGCCGTGGCTGGTCCTTCCGTTCCTGGTGGCCGGTATCGCCATTGAGGCCAACCGCCTGGCGGGGCGTTCGGAGGCCGTGCGCACCGCCGGGCGGTATCTCGCCATCGCGCTGGCCGCCTTCCTCGTCCCCAACCTGCCCTTCATTCTCCTGGCGCCCAACGCGTGGTTCTCCGGCGTGCTCACCCCCATCGCCAGCCACACCGTCCCGGCCGGACAGGGTCTCGTTGGCCTCACCCTCTTCATGGGCTTGGGCGGGGGCTCGCTGGAGGCCTACACGATCGCTCTCGTCGTGGTGTTTGTCGGCTTATTGCTTGCCTTCGCGGCAACGTACCCGTGGCTCAAAGCGTGGGCGGTGGTCTGCCCTTCGTTGGTGCTCTTCTTCTCCGCCCGGTCGTTCGGCAGCTATCTCGTCACGCTGCTCCCGGCTGCGCTCATCGCCGCGACGTCGGTCGATCTCTCGCGAGTGCCCATTCCACGATCCGACAGGGCGTTTCGGCCATGGCGCCATTGGCGGTGGGTCGTAGGCGGAGGTGTTGTGGCCTCGCTCTTCGCTGTCGTCGGCATCTTTACGTCGACTGCTCCCTTGTCGGTTCGGATCACGTCGGTTCGCACGACCGGACAGTTGGCGACCGTGGTCCAACTCGGGGTCAACGTCGCCAACAACTCCGACAGAACGGAGACGCCGTCGTTCACGGTGGAGAGCGGAGGGCAGCTGACCGCCTTTTGGCTTGCACGCGGCGGCCCGGCGAGCTTGCCCCCTGGGGGCCATGCCCATTACACGCTCCTCGCGCCCAACTTCTTCGCCCAACCGCCGATCACCGGTGGCTTCCAGGTCGTGGCCTTCAGCTCATCACCGGCAACGGTCAGCCGGAGCACTTCGTATCTTCCGACGACCTTGCACCTGAGCATCGATCCGAGTGCGGTGAACCACGTGGTGCCGATCGGCCAACCGGTCGTCCTGCAGGCCGCCATCCTCGACCACCTCAACCGACCGGTGAACTTGTCGGGGGTGCCCGTCTACCTCGGCCAGGTGATCTACGGCCAGCAGGGCCTCATCTACGGCCAGGCCATCATCAACGAGGGGCAAGTGGGGCAGACACCGGTTGTGGCCTACACGAATGATCAGGGCGTCGCGACCTTCGATGTTCGGGGGACCAGAGTCACCGCTGACCCGGTGTATTTCGAGGCCAACCTGGTGAACTCGAGCCAGTTCTACCCCTACGGCTACTCAGAGATCGTCCCCATCCGCTTCGGTTCCGCGCCATGACCGTCGACGCCGTCCTGGAGCGGCCGCTCGTCGATGACGTCCGAGAGGATGCGTCCGTCGAGGACGGGCGGCTCCGTCTGGCGCTGCGGATCGCCTGGATCTCGCTGGGCGTGCAATTGCTGGCCATGATGCTCTGGAGCTCGCTGCTCTACACCCGGTGGGGCAACACGTGGGACTTCGCCATTCGCTACCAGGCGTGGTGGGGTATCGCCCACGGCAACCTCGACCCCTACGTCTCAGTGGCCCACCGCTACTTCTGGCAGGACCATTTCGAGCTGATCAACTGGCCACTGGCTCCCATCTCGCGACTGTGGCCGGGAAGCCTCTGGACGCTCTGGATCCAGGACCTCATGGTCGTCGGCGGCGAGTTTGGCGCCCTGTATCTGGTGGTCGACGCCGTGCGACGGCCGCGCTGGCCGGTTCGTTTTCCGGGCTGGATGGCGGTGGGGCTGGTTGCCGTGCTGCTGGTTGCCAACCCCTGGATCTACGACAGCATCTCGTTCGACTTCCACTACCAGTCAGTCGGCGCTGCCTGTTTCGCCATGCTCGCCTGCCGAGAGATGATCAGGGGCCGACTCAAGCTCCTTGTCCTATGGGTCGTGCTGTGTCTCGCCTGCGGGGACATCGCGGGCACGTACCTCGCAGCGGTTGGAGTCGGTGGCATCGTGGTTGGTCGCCAATCCCGTCAACGGGGTGCCGTCCTCCTTGCACTCGGATTGGGCTGGTTTCTGTTTGCGACCGTGCTCGGCGGAGGCCAGGGGTCCGGTCTCGCAGGTCACTACGGTTACCTCAGTTCGGGGCCGACGACGGCCAGCGCGCCGCTCGGTGTCTCGGGGTTGGCGAAAGGGTTACTCGTACACCCTTGGGCGGTTGTGCAGCATATGTGGGTGGCGCGAAGCGACCTTTGGGCGTATTCGGCCAGCTCCGGTGTCCTAGGTCTGTTCACCGGCCTCTCGGCCTTGCCCCTTCTCGTACTCGTCGAGGGAGGAGCGGGGCAAGGGCCGTCCCTCCGAACGATTGCCTACGAAAACTTCGGGGCCGTGCTCTTCATCGCCCCCCTGAGCGTTCTGGCGCTGGCCTGGCTCTCGCGGCAGCTGACAACGGGCTGGTTGGCAACTCATTTGGCGAAGATCGGGTTCGGAGCGGTCCGATGGACGCGGGTTCCGATCGTCATCGGCGCCCTCATGGCAGCCAACGCCGTCATCTGGGGTGTCGTCTGGATCCCCCAGGTCCGAGCGCAGTGGCTGCAAACCACGCCAGCCGCCGCATCCGCTCTCAACCAAGCAGAGAGCATGATCCCGCCGACTGCAGAGGTCGTTGCGTCGCAGGGCGTGATGGGGAGGCTCTGTGGACGGCAATGGTGCTATGAGATCGCAGGGAACGGGACCCAGCACTTTCCCCTCAAGACCGGTGACACGTATTTCGTTGTAGTGCCGTACCAGGGGGTCGAGACCTCGAGCGTGCAGACACAGCTCGGCATGATCCAAGATCTCGCCGGACCGCTTCACGCCGAATTGCTCCTCGCTCGCAAGGGGGTCTGGCTCTTCAAGGTCGCGCGACCTCTAGACCGAGACACCGTTGTCTTCGACCGCTCTCCCACCGAGCCAGCTTGGGCTGCGCAGACCGCGACCGGGAGGCCAGTCTTACAGGGACCGGCGTCCGACTGGGCCATGACACTTGGCAATTCCAAGCCTGGTTATGTGTTGTATGGCGCGGACTGGAACCTATTGCCAGGCGACTACCAGGCGACGGTGACCATGGCCAGTACGGTGCCAACCGAAGTGGAGACGTGGGACTCGACGGCAGGGGTACTTCTGGGCCGCCGTACTGTGACTCCCACGAACGGCCACGCCACAATCCAGACCACATTTGACGTCTCCGTCGCCGGCATCCAGAAGCTCTATTCAGGTTGGGGGCCGTTCAGCTATTCGCCGGCCCCACCACAGACCCCTGCCGACCGCATCGAGATCAGGATCTGGAGCGGGGGCGGTGCAGGTGAGGTCAGCGTCTACAGCACGGAGATCGAGCCATATCGACCGTGAGCAGCTCGGTCGCGAGGCGAGAATCGCACCACGACCGAGGAAAGACCGCTCATTGCCGGGTCATCGACCACTGGCTTACGAAGAGCTGGCCGAAGG
>PLSY01000284.1:0-4829 GCA_003164275.1 Acidimicrobiaceae bacterium
CGCTCGAAGAACTTGCAAAGGTGGAGGATCCAACCTCACCCATTCGCATCATCATCTCAGTTGGCATGTTGAAGGAGGGGTGGGACGTTCGCAACGTCTACGTCGTTGCTTCCATGCGATCGAGTGTGTCCGAGATTCTCACGGAACAGACGCTCGGTCGGGGAATGCGGCTGCCTTTCGGTGCCTATACCGGGATCGAGATCCTCGACACTCTGGAAGTCGTCGCTCACGAACGGTACGAGGACCTCCTGAAGAAGGCCGGCGTGCTCAACGAGGCGTTCATCGATTTCCGAACTCGTGCGGCGCTTCGAGTGAACGCCCAAGGCCAGCAAGTCGTTGTCAGTGAGACCGTCGAAGCCGGTATGACGCCACTTGTACCGACGACTGGCGAGGATCCTCCACTGGTGCTCACCGATGCGCCTGCCGCCGCCGTCACGTCGGTCTTAGAGCGCACGACTCAGGTGAACTCAGCGGCGGCCAAGATGAAGCGAGAGATCGGTCGCCGGGCCGATGCGCCGAACATCCTGATCCCGCTTCTTCGGATGACGACCGTGCAGAGCAACTTTTCTCTCGCCGACATCACGGACACTGACAATTTCCGCAAACTTGGAGCTGCCCTTGCGGCTAACCCCGATGGTGAGCTGAATCGGACTCTTGTCGGTGCCCGAGTCGTCGTGGGATTCGACGGCATCAAACGCACTGAACTCGTGCGGTCAGAAGCGGCAGACCGGATCCGCTCCATCCCGAGCTTGTTCTCATTCGACGAACTCCGTGACGAGCTGACCGACATAATTCTCGCCTCTCCTGCCGTTCCCGCTCGGAAGGAGGAGCGTGCAGCACTCCAACCACTCCTGGACGCTTTCTTCTCGGGTCTCGGCAATAAGGCGGAGGAGGTTCTCTCGGCGAATCTTGAACGGGCGGGGGCTCGGCTCATCAGACTCGTTGGCGACGAGCAACGCCGATTCATGGCAAAGCCTTCCTACCAGCAGGTCGTCAAGATCCAGGAGTTCACACCGACACGAACGACCGACAAGACCGTAAGTCCCGACCGACTCGGACCTTTTTCGAAGTCCACTGCCTACGAGGGATGGATCCGTTCTCTGTTCCCGGTCGAGTGGTTTGACTCAGCTCCTGAGAAGACGGTCGCCAACATGCTCGAAGGGGACGAAAGCATTGTGTGCTGGGTCCGTCTCCATATCAACGAACTCCCGATCCTCTGGAACTCCGGCGGACAGCAGTACAACCCTGACTTCATCGTCATCGAAGCGGACGGGGCGCACTGGGTCGTCGAGGTCAAGATGGACAAGGAGATGACCTCCGAGGACGTTCAGGGCAAGCGTGAGGCCGCAATGCGATGGGCCAATCACGTGTCCGCTGACGAATCTGTTGGGACGACCTGGCGCTACCTCCTCGTCTCCGAGAGCGACATCACGACGGCCAAGGGATCCTGGCCTGCTCTCAAGGGACTGGGGACATGACCAATAGGTCGAGGTCTCTCTGTTGATCGCACGCTAAGGCTCCGTGCCACACTCGAATCATGGGAGACATTAGGACCTTCGCTGAGCTGACGACGCCGGATCCTCGGACCCTCCGATTTACGCCGCTCGGGCTCAGCACGATGGGAGAGCTGAAGCCCGAATACGCTGCCGAGTTCCAGCAGCAAGTTGTTGCCGACTGTGACCTCGTTCCAGAAGTGCCCGAGGGAACACGCAATAGCTTTGAACGACTGCGCACGCTCCACAGCTACGGCATCCTCTGCTACGAAGCGTTCACCGTTGCCGACGATCTGGCGTGGCTCTTACTGGAGCAGGCACTCCGAGAGCGATTCGTTGCGTTCTACGACGGGGTCGGCATCCCGCTCGTCCATGCAACGAAGGGCGAAGTGCGGCTGCTCACAGCGAACGATTTCAGTGTGGTCGATCAAGCCTTTAGGTCCGGTGGCTCTCACCGGAAGGGCAAGTGGGTTCTCTCGCTCTCGTGCGGCGAGTCGATGGAATTTCAGGGAGGCATGTCGCAACTCCTGGAGTGGGCTCGAAGGGAACACATCCTCGATGGCCAGCGGAACAAGCGGCTCGATCCTGTCTACGTCGCCATGCGAAATTCGGTGGCGCATCCGCAATATCACCTCTCGATGCCGCCTGACTCGGCCCGAACGATCCGTGACCTCGCCGAGATCATCAACCGTCTCTGGGGCCATCTCACGCCTGGCGGTCGTCTCTACCCAGCTCCACGTGAGCGACAGATTCTCATCGTCGCTTGGACTGGAGCTGACGAAGGTGCGACGCACACGATCCTCCGGGATTATCAGCTCGCAACCTTCACTGAGCCGGGAGACTGGCAGTGCATCATCATTCGGGCGGTGTTCGAGGACGAAGGCGTCTGGGAGTTCGATGCCCAGTACGAGCGAAACCACTTCCCAGCCGATCTGCTCTGGGGGCCAGGGCGCCGAGAGGATGCCCTCACCTGGCTCACCGAGAACGAGCCAGCCCACGACACGGCCCCGTACCTTGACCGGCTGTTTGCTGTACGCATCGCTGACGGTCGGGCGTCGCTCGCTCGACGACCAGAGGTGGCTATCGCCCTCCCCGAAGAGAAACGCACCGGCAGATGGCTTCTCGTACGGGCAGACTTCCCGAATGACGCATTTGCCCACGGACGGCACGTCAAAGATGACGTGGTCTGTAGCGATCCCAATCCGAAGGTTCGGGAGCTACAGCCAGGCGTGATAGCGACGAGTCCACCGATTGCACCATGCGCCATCGACGAGCTGTTCGACGGCACCTGGGAGGGCATGGTGGATATCTTGAGCAATCGCTTCAAGATCAGCGAGCCGGCGACGTTGTCAACGGTTCGAGTTCGTCCACGCTTTGCCTTCGATGTAGCGCCCGACGTGGAAGCGGACTGAGTACGGCACACGACTCCCTTGCCGGTTCATGGTCGCCGACATCACCGAGCCGGAGCGGAGTCAAGGGAAAGGAACCCGTTCCTCGGGAGAACCGGAACGGAGTGGCGGCTCGCACCGCCTTGACGCCGTGAGACGACGGGACACACTTCAAGGATGGACCGGGTGCTAGTTCAGCGCCTCGTCTGCTGCATACAGGAAGTAGAAGGGCTGCATCCGGATTTCGCTGTCTGCCTTCTTCCGGTCACGGACAGCTTGCAGGATGGGGGCGGCTCCGGCGAGCGCCCCACCAGCGATGGCGGACACCGCCCCAAGGTGGCCGAAGAGACCAGCGCCGACGATGGCAAGCCCTGGGTAGGCCGTGTTTGCAGCCCCCGTGATCCCGGTGGCGAGCGTCAGGAGAGACGAATTGTCCCGTATGGAGGCGTCGATCGATTCGACGGCAGGGAGGACACTCTCCACCCACGCATCGTGGACCTCGTCCTCGAAGTCCGTCTCCCACGGAGCGCTACTGAACGACTTCGAAACGGTCACCATGGCGCTCCGGAACTGCGTTAGTGACGGAGCAAGCTCGGACCGGATGTCGATGACCTCATCGACGGTGGCGGTCGGGAACGTCGGCAGTCGGCCCATGAGGCCGGAGGCGGTCATGGCCTGGGCGCACCGACCAGCCGGACCCTTCGCCGGAGTGAAGAGCCCCTCACGAATGGCTGCTTCCGTGAGGTTGGCGATGGGCTCATCGAAGATCAGGTACTCCCGGCCAGAGGACAGATACTTCGAGAGCTTGTCCACGAACGTCTCGACGATCCGGTCCGTGTGGCTGTCCTCGTTTCGCTCGCCGGTCTCTTTGAGCTTTGCCGAGAGGATGCATGAGACGAGTAAGTCCATGGCGTCGCCAGGATCGGCACTCTCGATCTGAAGGAGTCCCTTCGCCCGTGCTCGTGCGAGCTGGTCGATGCCAGCGTCGTCCGTAATCTCCTGCACGGCGTCCGACAGCATCCGTTTGACAGGGGCGAACTTCTGGAGGAGACCGGCTCGAAGTAACTGCTCTCCCGCCGAGCCACCTCGTGCCGTCGAACGCAGGAAGTCATCGACTTCCTCGATGCCGGACCGGAAGGCCGGAACATCGTCGGCAGGCATGAGGATGGGAGCGACTCGACGCATGAGTTCGATCTGCTCACGGGGCGTGAACTTCTGGAGCCCTTCCACCCGGAGGAACACCGTCGTCACGGGACTGAGCAGCGTGACCTTGTCGCCGTAGAGGAGCGCCGCCTTCAGGAGGTCAAGCTCAGGGGCGAGAGAGATGGACGATCCGGGGTTGGCCGCAACCACCATGCGGAATGGGCCAGCCTTGCCAGGATTGGGAGGCGTCGGCCCTCGCTTGTGTCGGTGCTTCGTCTTCTTCGCCTTCGTGGCCACAGCTCGGCGCTCCAGGATTGCTGGGTCAGTGGATAGCAAACATACGTTCGTAGTCTACCGCCGTGGAGTGACGTAGGCCGACGATCGCCTACGCCGCCCCGGAGCGGTCACGCTGCCGGAACTTCCGAAGCGCTCTTGGAAGAGAGCGCTTGGAGCCGGTTGGCGACAATCTCGACGGTGCGTCGAGTGCTGCCGTCGGTGGCTTGCCACTGGCGGCTCTGGAGTCGTCCCTCGATGTAGGCGAGGCGACCCTTGCCGAGGTAGCTGCAAGTGAAGCTGGCGAGCTGGCCCCANNAGGACCACGTCGTGGAACTCGGCGTGGCTCTTGCCGTTCGTGGCGACCCGGACGGTCGTGACGGACTTGCCGGAGCCAGTCTCCCGAAGCTCGGGACTGGCGACGAGGCGCCCGATGAGGGTCACCTGGTTAACAAAGTCTCTCCTCGGGACTGGCGCTCGCCGGTGGCGGGCTTCTTCGAGCTGTTAGTTGTGTTGCTGGGCATTTCTGCAC
>PLSY01000284.1:4859-5072 GCA_003164275.1 Acidimicrobiaceae bacterium
CACATGACGTCACGGAGGGGCGTGCTCAGCGACTCGCCACAGACCCTCACGAAGAAGGGGGCACCTCGCCAGTGTCGTCCTCAGTCGTGGTCGTCACGGTCTGAGCCTGAGCGACTCGGTGAACAAGAGCCCACCGGAGTGCAATTCGCTCTTCGGCTCCGAGCGAGGACGTGTCCTCGGGAATCGTCTCCGCAGCAGCGCTGGGGAAAGCGG
>PLSY01000441.1 GCA_003164275.1 Acidimicrobiaceae bacterium
CTGGGAGTTCAGTGTGTGTTCTAGACAGCTCCACTTTGCTCCCGGGGGCTCACCTCATAGGCGGACCCGTGTCAATAACGTCCATGGTCACTACAGCTAGCGCAGATGCTCACAGGCGGCCGGAGGTGATCCGTCCGCGCATGCGGTTGAAATAGATCTGAAATGCTAGCTCGAAGCTGGCGCCAGCGGCCGATCGGCAATCGGTGTGGAGGAGACGGCCGGCGGCGACGGCAATCCTGCTCGCTTGAAGTCATCTCGGCATACGGCATCGTCATCGACTGCGGCCAGGGTGGGGTCCAGTTCGAGAATGCCCCAGCGGTCGCGTAGTTCGCCTAGCGGCGTGGCCACACGCGCCCAGAAATCCCAGTGTCCGGAGTAGACGTTTTCGGTCATGGCCGTCCCGCGTTCCCATGCGGTCCACAGCTTCTCGGCATCGAGACCGAGATGTACGTTCCCGTTGTAGTTGTCCGCCCAGGAAGGGTCAGCATCGATCCGATCTCTGTCTCCCGCGTTGAGCCCTTTGTTGATGTCGATTCCCAGGTGGTAGATCAGGATAGTTGGGACGATGTGACTTTCCATGAAGTCAATTGACGAATCCAGTGCTCCACCGGTGAAGGCGGCCACCAGCAGCTCGCCTTGGGCGGAGGTGGAGTATCCCGACAGGACATGGAGGCAGTCATGTGGCGTGGCCCATGACTCAACCAGTCCCTCGGTGTTCCCGGGGAACGCGTAGCCGTTTTCTTTGTAGTGGTCAAAGAACTCGCGTCCAAAGGTTCCCGGGTCGAGTGAGCTCAGGTGCTCGTACCGCTCGGAGAGGACGGGGTCAGCGCCCGCGTCTCCATAGGGGAGGAATGGCGCATACGGATCGTCAGGCTGCCAGGGGACTCCCGGGATGGTGAACACGTTGGCGCGGATCATGTCGTAGCCGACCCAGCGGGCATGATCAAGGTGCAGCTGGTGGAGCGCATCGACGAACTCTGCGTGCACATGCAACGCACTGGCAAAATCGAGTACCAATGAAATCTTTTCTTTCTCGATCATGCCGTCGAGGAGGGCGACGACGGCGAGGACGCGCACAACGTTCAGACGGAGGTCGCCGTCTTCGATGCTGCGGACGACTTCACCGGACGAGACGGTGGAGACCGCGTCGATGTCATGGATCGCGCTTTGGCCGAAGACAGTGGTCATGGCACTCGTGATGCCGCGTCGATCGGCGACCGAAAGAGGTGTCGTTCCTCCAGTTGTAGCAATTGTCGATGCGGCACGTGCAATGACCTGGGCCTGCCTCGCAGTTACTTTGGCAATGGGCATGGTGAAAGGGTAACGCAGCTCGACGCAATTTGGCCTGGTGGGGTGAATGACAAAACGAAATCGAACGTTGCCGATTACGCCGACCTGGCGCGATCACATGGACTGGCAACGAATCCTTACGCCGAATACCCGTCGGTAAGGCCAGTGAGCCCTGTCGGCTCGTGCGGACCGAACGCCAACTGCTCAAGGACACCCACTCCTCGGTGTTCTCCCATCCGCACGTTGCACAAGGTTTGGATGTGGATCGACGATGGCTCTGCCGGGTCGAAATCGTCGAGCTTGATCGATTCGCCGCCGATCTCCAGCTCACCGTGGTTGGTACCGTGGGCAAATGTCGGATGCGAGTAGCCGATGCCGCGCATGCGGAACGTGTAGATCTTCTCGAAAGTAACTTTTGGAAGGGAGGTCCCATCCTTTCGATTCAGCACGATGGATGCCGACGCCATCTCTCGTCGACCGGGCATCCATTCGATCTCGAACTCGCTGGATCCGAGGCGTTCAGGCTCTCCATCGTTCGATAGCAGTGGCACGATCAGTGCCTCCTCGAGCCATCGCTCTCCGTCGGCGCGTTCGAATAGCGCAACATGAGTGCAGAAGGTTTCAAAATTGAGGGGGGCCCATAACCAGAAGACCTGAAGGGGAGACGGCTCGAAGTTCGTTGGAGCCTGCGAACCGACGCCGCGGACGCCCCAAGAACGGTCCCGAGTCGCGAAGGTATGTGACGGGTCGACGGTCAGCTCGGTCCCATCGGGAAGGGTGATGAGCCCTTCCCATGTCCCCCATTGCGTGAGGCGGGTGTAATCCATGATCGGGACATTGTTTCGGACGATCTGCTGCCGTGGCTCCTCAATGGCCTGGGTACGAGCGCGAAAGGTGACGTCCGCCGAGAGACCGTAATCGTTCTCCTTCAGTATGTAGCGGACGATACGGAGCGGTTCGATGATCTCGATGCTCAGTGGTCCAATCTGTGTGCTGCGATCAGCGGGCATGCGACCTGAGGCAAATACCGAATGCTCCACGCCCCCATGGACGACGGAGAACGCGGCGTCAATAACCCCGCGGTTGGGATAGTGGCCCATTGCTGCGCTTAGGAAGAACTGTCCATGACGTTCATACCCGTTGAACCAGTAGCGGTCGTAGTGGTTCGGATCTGCGGACGCCGCCTGAGCGATCGGTGCGGAAGTCTGATGGATCGGATAGTCATCGAATCTCGTGAGCATGTGCTCCGTCCTCTGATAGAGCTGTCAACGTACGCCAAACTGTTGCACAGAAGCGGAGACCTCACCGGCCTGGCAATGCCTCTGGGTCTACGTCAGCGGATGTCGGCCTCGAGTATCCAACTGCACCATCGATGGCCACGGACGATCGAACCGCAGTGCAACCCGTGCTCCCAGACACCTGGCATCTGGTCAGGCTGACTACCTGCAATCTGCCCGGTGGTCCGTGCCTGTTCGTCACGCACAATTTTCAGGTTCTGTGTGGTGCGGCCAATCGGTTCGGCGGGACGCCACCCCGGCGGGACGTGACTAGTGTGGATCTCCTAGGATTTCCCGCAGATCATCGCCGTCCACCGTGGTCCGACGCTCGAGGAAAGAGGGAGACACAAGTGACAAACTCCCAGGATGAGAAGGCGCAGCGGATTGCAGGGCTGACTCGCAGACAGCGTGCGGTGACCCAGGAGCGTGCCACCGAACCTGCTTTTGACAACGAGTTCTGGGACAAGAAAGATGCTGGAATCTATGTCGATGTGGTGTCGGGGGAACCTCTTTTCGCCTCGAAACAGAAGTTCGACAGTGGGTGCGGCTGGCCGAGTTTCACAGCGCCCCTGGAGCCAGAGAATGTCGTAGAGAAGGAAGACCTCGACCACGGGATGGCTAGAACCGAGATCCGTTCGGTCCACGGAGACAGTCACCTAGGCCATGTCTTCGATGATGGCCCCGAGGACGCGGGAGGGCTTCGCTATTGCATCAACTCTGCCGCGCTTCGGTTTGTTCCTTACGAGGATCTCGAGAGCGACGGGTACGGCAAGTATCGGAGCGTCCTTGACGGACACTTGGCACAGGAAGGTACCGACTGATGAGCGATACGACAAGCAGGGCGATCTTGGCGGGAGGGTGCTTCTGGGGGATGCAGGATCTGATCAGGAAGCGCCCTGGCGTACTTTCCACTCGCGTGGGCTACACCGGAGGTGATGTCCCGAACGCGACCTATCGAAATCATGGGACACACGCAGAGGCCATCGAGATCGAGTTCGATCGCGAAAAGATCTCTTATCGCGACTTGCTCGAGTTCTTCTTCCAGATCCATGACCCGACGACGACCAATCGTCAGGGAAATGACATTGGCATGAGCTACCGATCAGCCATCTTCTATCTTGACGAGAGCCAGCGTTCGGTGGCCGAGGACACGATTGCGGACGTCGAAGCATCGGGATTGTGGCCCGGCCAGGTAGTCACCGAGGTAGTACCCGCAGGACCGTTTTGGGAAGCGGAGCCTGAACATCAGGACTACTTAGACAGGTATCCGAACGGATACACGTGCCATTTTCCTCGACCGGGCTGGGTGTTGCCTCATCGCAAAGACGCCGTTGCGTGAGCGGCATTCCTGCATCCATTGGTCCCGACCCGATTTGAGCGTCCGACGACGCCTGCTCTGTTCTCGTCGCACATCCCGGAGGAAGTTCCTGGGGGCGAACTGCTCCATCGGTGCGACTGCGTCAGGCGCCATGTGGCGCAGGGGGCGCCATTGCTGTCATCTCGCTGGGAGTCGAGCGTAACTCTGGAAGTTTCCGTAGAGTTCCTCTTTGGAGCCCTCTGGCCCGTAGGTTACCGCCTGGACCAAGAGGTCCCCACCGACAAAGGCCCCCTTCCACGACGCGCCCAAGCCGCCAAAGACCTCTTCGCGGTCGCCACGGCTCCTTGGTTTGTTGATCCCAACCTTGAATGCTTGCAGCTCTTCTGCCGTTCTCGAAGCCATCTCGGTATCGTCACTGGCGATGCTGGCAACCAGCGAGCCGTTCGACGCATTCATGGCCGCCAGCAGTTCTGCTTGGGTGTCGACCACGACCACAGAGTCCAGGGGGCCAAACGGCTCAGCATGGTGAAGTGACCAGGAAGCCGGTGGCTGGAGAATGCAAGATGGCGCGATGTAGGCAGAGGTGTCTTGAACGTCGAGATAAGTGCCATCGCCGACCGACCCCCGGTAGAGGGGGATGCCCCCTCCTCTTGCGGCCTCGTCGAACTGCTTTACCAGTTCGTTGGCTTTATTGGCGTGGATGACAGGCCCAAAATCAAGGTCGGGAAATGGATCGTCAGCGTTCTCGACGGCAAGCGGATTGCCGAACTTGATGGCATCGACAACGGGTAGATACATCTCCAAGAAGGCAGGCATGAGTCGCCGCTGGACGACGTAACGGGGATAGGCGGTACAGCGCTGCTTGCCGTACTCGAAGCCTTTCCGCAGATGTTGAGCCAGCAGGTCCCACTGCGAGAAATCCCAGATGCCCCAAGCGTTAAGACCCTCTTGCTCTAACATGTGGCGACGCCCGGTGTCGGCGAGCGAAACGGCCGCTCTTCTCCCGTTTGCACGACCGCCCACGAACGCGAAGGCGCCCAGTCCCTCAGAACGGATGAGCAGTTCGCCAATTTGCGAGCCCATTCCCGACAACAGGGTGACCGGTAATCCAGCCCGGCGCATGAGGGCGTGGGCGAGGGTCAGGGTGTGAAAGCCACCTTGACTGGGCGTTTTGGCGATCACGGCGTTTCCCGAGAGGACCTGCACCAACTCTGCATGGACCTGGACGCTCATTGGGTAGTTCCAACTGGCGATGTTGGAGACGGGTCCCGGTAGCGGTTGGCGCTGTCCTCCATCTTCGGTTGTCAGCTGCCGTTCGATCTGTCCGAGATACCACCTAACTCCATCGACGCAACGATCGACGTCAGCGCACGCAAGTCGCCAGGGCTTCCCAATCTCCCAGACCAGCAAGAGCGCCAAAAGGTCTCGATGCTCGATCAATGCATCGACCGCCTCGGACACTCTGGATCGACGCTCGTCAAGATCGACATTGGCCCACATCTTGTGCTCCTGAAGGGCATAGGTGATTGCCGCTGTTGTCTCACTGGGGCCAATGAGCGGAGGGCCGGGAATCGGTGCTCCGTCGATCGAGTTGACATGGTCGCCGGGAATGCCCACCCGTCGCCACTCACCTTGCGTGAGATTGAGGAGTCGATCGGACTCGAATGCTTCCGGAGCTGCCCGAACGCAACGGGCGTAGGTTTCCCACCAGGACGTTCCGGGCTTCAACATGAGCGCCATTACAGGGTCCTCTCTGTAGACCTCAAGACTCTACTGGTTGGGACAACAACTCCACGGGCCTACCAAACATCGCGGAACCAAGGAGGCACTGACCTGGTTGTCGAACTCGGGCCGGATCTCCGAGGCATCCGACCGGGAACGCCCCAAGAGTGGAGATGATCACCCGAGCCCAGGGTGTCGGTGCTGCGAACGACAGGTTGACGATGAGGTTCGGTTGTCAGGCTGCCAAAGCCGGTCGATGTGTTCTGTCCGCCAACGGACCCTCTAAATCTCCCGAACCGGGGCTACGACGGTTTCCCCGAACCGCAGAGTGGCCTCGATCTTCCGATCGAGATCCATCGACCCCTGCATGCCGGAAATGTCTCGATCGTCGGCACGTTCCTCGATGTACCACGGAAGACACATGAGTCCAGTCACTCCCCAGCTGGAGGCTTGTTCGACGATGTCGACAGTCGGCGGTACGTGTAGGCCGATGATCACCTCGAAAGGATCTTCAGCCCTACCCGCCTCGGCGAGATGCCGTTTGAGGCGCCTGATGTGATGTTGGGCATCCTCCGGGCCGTAGGCATTTCCGACCCACCCGTCGCAGAGCTTTGCAGCTCGGCGAAGGGCGGGCTCAGAGTCACCGCCGCACCAAATGGGCACGGTTCGACTTGGCGCCGGTTCTATCTGCAGCGGACCAAAATCGTAATATTCGCCGTGATGCTCCACCCATCCTCCCCCCCAAAGCGAACGCAAGGCATCAATCATCTCGTCAAGTCGCTTCCCCCTGTTGGCAAATGACTGACCTGTCTGGTCGAACTCCTCTTTCATCCATCCAGCTCCGAGGCCCAGGTGGATTCGGTTATTTGAAAGAACGGCGGCCGTACCGACCTGCTTCGCAACGGTGAAGACGTCACGAGCGGGGGCGATATAGACGGCCGTCCCGAACTGCAGGGATGTGGTGACAGCCTGCATGGCACCGATGGTCACCCACACGTCTGGCCAGGGCACCTCCGGTCCCCATATTGGTCGGCCATCTTCATAGGGAGAATAGGGATACGGCGTCTTGCGGTCTCGCGGATAGAAGATGTGGTCGGACATGAGAATGCCGTGCAGGCCGGCTTCCTCTGCTGCTTGGGCTAGCGGCACATTGTGCTGCGGAGGACTGAATGATGTATTCGCCCAGAATTTCATGATCGAGATCTCCCCCTATGGTGATGAGCGCCTCAGTCCGGCCGACCCATGGACACCTCTGGCGTTCGCGTGACGAAGCGAACGTAACAGCGACCAGCAGAGAGGACAACCGGACTGGTCTGCATCGGTCTCAGAGGCCCAACGAGGGAGGACCGGAGAGCCTGGCGGCCAAAGCCCTCGACCAACTGACGGGCGCGTGATCGAGGAGGCTGGGGGACGTCTACGCTCGGGCCTAGTGAGGGCTACCTAGCTCGGAACGTCAGGAGAGTTAGACATGGCAGAGGAAATCAAGCTGAATGGGCATCATCGGGTGACGGTCGAGAAGATCTACCAGCATCCCGTGAGTCACAACATCCAATGGCATGACGTTCTCTCGCTTCTTCAGAGCGTCGCCGTCGTCGACGAAGGACACGATGGTCGGTTCAAGGTGACATTGGGAGCCGAGACCGAAACCTTGGATGCTCCGAGGGGCAGCGATGTGGACGAACAGATGGTGATCGACCTCCGGAGGATGCTGAAGGGTGCGGGCATCACTGCTGGATAGGGCTACCAGAGGCTTCCCGACCATTGTCATCCGGGGCGGAGGGTGATTTTGTCCGACGAGCGTATGGTGTTCACGTGCTGGTGGTGTCAAGCTTGGCTCGATGCGAGTGCAACTGGTTGACGGAACGTATGAACTCTTTCGTCAGTTCTTCGGACAGCCCTCTCGTCAAGGTGACGACGGTACTGAGATCGCAGCCATACGCGGAGTGGTCTTATCAATTGTCTCCATGTTGGCCGAGGGCGCAACCCACTTAGGGGTAGCGACCGACCACGTTATCGAGTCCTTTCGCAACGATATGTGGGCAGGGTACAAGACCGGTGCCGAGATCAATCCTGAGCTATGGGCTCAGTTCGGCGGACTCGAGGCGGCCCTGGAGGCGCTGGGAGTCGTCGTTTGGCCGATGGTGGAGATGGAAGCAGACGACGCGTTGGCATCGGCGGCCGCCGTGGCCGCGGCCGACCCCCTGGTGAGCCAGGTCGTTATCTGCACCCCGGATAAGGACCTCGCCCAGTGCGTCGTGGGCGACCGGGTCGTCCAACTCGACCGGAGAAGCGGCATCGTGTCCAACGAGGATGGCGTTCGGTCGAAGTTCGGGGTTTCGCCCGGATCGATACCTGATTGGCTGGCCCTCGTCGGAGACTCTGCCGACGGGTTCCCAGGGCTCCAGGGTTGGGGCAAGCGGTCAGCAGCGGTTGCACTGTCCCACTATCTGTCAATCGACGCGATACCCGACCACGCGCTCGACTGGGACCCGGACGTGCGACGTGAGGTTCGAGGAGCGACGAAGCTGGCGGCCCGCCTGTCCGAGGAGCGCGAGCTCGCTGAACTCTTCAAGGACCTGGCCACGCTGAGGGTGGACGGGACACTGCTGCCAGATGTCGAGACCCTGCGCTGGCGTGGCCCTCGTCCGGAGTTTGCCGACACCTGTCGGCGACTGAGGGAGCCAGAACTGGCTGTTCGAGTTGAGCGGATGGCACCGCCCTGAGCGAATGAATCTCGCGAGCGAGCGAGATCGGCCGGTACGTGTCATCGTGTTCTGACTGGCCGTCAGGTCTCGGCCCGAGAGAGGAGTTGGCCCATGACCACCAAACGGGTGATCTCATCGGATTCCCACGTGAATCTCCGCCACGAGGACGTGAAACAGCATCTGGCCACCCGTTTTCACGAGGACTATGACCAGGCCCTTTCGGAGGCACTTCGGTCAATGCTCGGTGGAAATGCCGCAAAGGCGAATGCCGCCGGAGCGGAGATACGGCATCCTTCGTGGGGAAGGCCGGGCTACAGCGACGGGGCGGAGCGGCTGCTCGACATGGACAGTGATGGGGTCGACGTTGAGGTCCTCTACTGCGAGGTGAGCGCCTATCGCTACTTGTATCTACTGCGTGACGGTGCGGCGGAGGCAACGAGGGCGTTCAACGACACTCTGCACGACTTCGCTTGTGCCGATCCGAACCGCCTCATCGTCAACTACCAGGTGCCTATCCATGACATCGACTTGGCCATTGATGAGATCGAACGTGTGGCTGCGTTGGGCGGGAAGTCACTCCAGCTGCCGGTCTTTCCAGCAGAGCTCGACGAGGCCGACTACTTCGATCCTCGATACGACCGGATGTGGGCAGCGATTTCCGAGGTGGGCCTCCCAGTGTGTTGCCATATAGGGCTCAACACCTCCCTCAACCAGCTCGCCGACCGTGACCCTACGCCCCGCCTCGCCTGGACTCTCTCGTGCATGCCTCCGTCTGCCTGCGAGGCGCTCGGCATGTGGTTGCTGACTGGAATCTTGACTCGCTATCCGAGCTTGCGAGTCGTGTTCGTAGAGCCGGGCCTCGCCTGGGTGGCCGGTTACCTCTCGTTTCTCGACGACATGGTTGTCCGCCAGGGCTACCAATTCCCGCTCTTGGGAGACGAACTGCCGAGTTACTACTATCACCGCAACATGGCGATGACATTCATCGACGAGCCTGATCCCGTGCAGCACTTGCGCCATGTGCTGGGTACGGAGAACCTGATGTGGTCGAGCGACTACCCGCACCCTGTATCGAGCTGGCCGAAATCCTTACAGGTGATCGACGAGGTGTTCGCAGGAGTGCCGGAGGCGGAGCGGGACCTCATGATCGAAGGCAACGCGGCCCGGATCTGGAGCCTGTGACGATGCAGACGCCAATCCGCCGGATCGAGTACGCCGGAAGTGTCCATGATGAGAGGGAGATCGCCGCCGTCGTGGACGTGCTGGAGGGAGGCCCCACCGCGCTCCGCATTGGAAAACGGACGCGAGAGTTTGAGAAGCGGGTCTCGGCTCTGATGGGCAAGAAGCGCGGCGTAATGTGCAACTCGGGTTCGTCCGCCTTGTACCTGGCGATTGAGCTGCTCGGGCTGGAGCCCGGTGATGAGGTGATCACTCCCGCCCTCACGTTCTCCACCGACGTTGCCGCAATCCTGCGTGCCGGCGCGGTACCCGCTTTCGTGGACGTCGAGGCGGATACCTTCAACATGGACGTCGGGAAGGTCCAAGAGATGATCGGGCCGAAGACCCGAGCCATTCTTGCCCCGAATCTGATTGGGAACGCCCCTGATTGGGACGAGCTCAGGACCATCGCCACCGCTTCCCGGCTCAAGCTCGTCGAGGATTCGTGCGACGCCCTCGGCCTCACCTTGCATGGGGAGCCCACGGGAATTCGGGCCGACATCTCGCTCACCAGCTTTGCCTTGTCACATATCATCACCGCTGCCGGAACAGGCGGCATGATCTGTTTGGACGACGACGCCCTGGTGGATCGATGCCTGCTCCTGCGGCGCTGGGGTAGGCGGTCGGAGACGATGTTGTTCGGGTCGCGACGCGGATCGGGCGACAGGTTCTTCTCGGATCTCGACGGGGAGGAGTACGACGACCTGTTCATCTTCGACGAAGTCGGCTGGAACTTCGAGCCGTCCGAACTCTCGGCGGCGTTCGGGCTTGTGCAGTTGGACAAGCTCGACGAGAACCTTGCGCTTCGAAAGCGAAATTTTGGAATCCTCTACGACCACCTAGCCGGCTCTCCCGATTTGTTCGTACTGCCGCGAACGCTCGAAGGACTGTCCACTGCCTGGCACATGTTTCCCTTTGTCCTGAGGGAGGGAGGCCTCGAGCGAGGCGCCATGCAGCAATGGATGGAGTCGTACGGGGTCGACACGCGCATGGTGTGGAGTGGCAATGCCGCCAGACAGCCGGCTTTTCGCAACCGGCCCCACCGGCTTCCCTCCGGAGGCCTGCCCAATACGGACTCGGTCATGGCGCGCGGTCTGATCCTTCCCTGTAATCACGGACTCGACGACGAGGACATGGCCTATATCTGTCAGACGATCGATGCCTTCGTTGCCACGGCCAACACTTGAGATGAAGACGGAGGTTCGTCCGCAGGCGCCATATCGATGCAAGTGGCGATCCATAATCTTGGCTGGCGGAAGCACGGAATGCCATGTTGTTCCCGGCCAGGTGGGGTTTTTCATCAAAGGTGGGAACAATCCGACCGCTCTCGAAGAGTGTGTGCGCTGCTGGAATGAGATCGAACCCAAAGCTCTGACGAGCTCGGGAATCTGTCCGGTGCAGTCATTCCAATAGAGGCAGCACCACGGGCAGATCATCTGGGCCGTTCTCGACTGACACGGAAAGTGACTTGGAGTTTGCCCCACGGTAATCGTCGCGCCCAATCCATCACGCTCCCGGCGGGGGAGGCACCACATGCTCCGCCGGTGGCATAGGGTCACAAGGTGGCCCTCAACGCTCGGACGGTAGCGGAACTCATCGTCGAATGTCTCGAACACGAGGGAGTGGCCTACGTCTTCGGGATCCCCGGCGAAGAGAACATCCATCTCGTGGAGGCGCTCTCGCGTTCCAGCATCAGGTACGTGCTGGTTCGTCACGAGCAGGGTGCCTCATTCATGGCCGAGACCTACGGCCGACTGACAGGCCGGGCTGGGGTGTGCTCGGCAACACTCGGACCCGGGGCGATCAACCTGCTCCTCGGAACGGCCGACGCCACGACCAACTCGACTCCACTGATCGCGCTGTCGGCCCAGGTGGGAATGGATCGAAGCTTCAAGGAATCCCACCAGGGTGTCGACCTGGTCTCGATGTTCGCTCCAGTGACGAAGTGGTCCGCTCTCATCGCAACTCCGAACGCTGCCCCTGAAATGATTCGCAAGGCGTTCAAGCTGGCGCAGACTGAACGCCCCGGAGCTGTGTATCTGGCCGTTCCCGAGGATGTCGAGAAGTCCGTCGCTCCAGAAGGGGCATCACCGTTGGCTGTGAATGTGCCACGAGCTGACGAGCCGTCCGCTCAACAGGTCGCTCGGGCCGCCAGCATCCTTCGCGAGGCCACCAACCCCGTCGTGCTGGCTGGGCACGGTGCCACCCGTGCCGGCGCCGGGGAGGCTCTGGTCAGATTCGCTGAACGGTTGAATGTGCCCGTTGCCACCACATTCCATGGCAAAGGTGTATTCCCCGACGACCATCGGTTGGCGTTGGGTGCCGTCGGATTCATGCGACACGACTATGTCAACTTCGGGTTCGATCAAGCTGACGCTGTGGTCACCGTCGGCTATGAGCTCCAAGAGTTCGACCCGGTGCGGATCAACCCTCGCGGCGACAAGAAGATCATCCATATCCACCGGTTCCCCGCCGAGGTCGATCTCCACTACGACGTCTCGGTCGGTCTCCAGTCGGACATCTCCAAGACGCTGGACGCGCTGACCGCATCGGTCGACCGTGTGTTCGACGCGGAAGGCCATGGGCGACGGATTCGAAGTCTGTTGGTTGACGAGTTGGAGCGCGGACGATCTGACAATCGGTTCCCGCTGGCGCCGGCCCGCATTGTCGCCGACACGAGAGAAGCGATGGGGCGTAGCGATATCGTGCTGGTCGACACCGGTGCTCTCAAGATGTGGATGGCCCGTCTGTATCCCACATACGAGCCGAACACCTGTCTGATCTCGAACGGTCTTTCGACTATGGCCTGGACGCTCCCTGGAGCAATCGGGGCAAAGCTCGCCTGTCCTCAGGACAGAGTGCTCGTTTCCACGGGTGACGGCGCGTTTCTCATGAATTCGCAGGAAATCGAGACTGCGTTGCGAGAACACATCGCCATGGTGGTCCTAATCTGGGTCGACGATGCCTATGGACTGATCTCCTGGAAAATGGATCTCGAACTCGGCCACGACGTGGACACGGCCTTCAGTAATCCGGATTTTGTCGCCTATGCGGAGAGCTTTGGAGCGGTTGGCTACCGCATCTCCAGTGCGGACGAGCTCTTGCCGACTCTGCGAACCGCGTTGGCTGATGACACCGTTTCGATAATTGCCTGCCCAGTGGACTATTCGGCCAATCTCGAGTTGATTCGGTCTCTTGGCGAACTCGATGAGTCACTTTCCTGACTTCAGGCTGCTGACAACTCATCGAGCATCCGATTCAATTCGACCAACCGGACGCGGCGGTCTGTGCCAGGCTGAAGTCGCCACACGGAGGCACCAGGAGGTATTGCAATGGCTATTGGCACCTTTTTCGCCTATTCCGGCATCTTCACCAACGTCGAAGATGCATTGGCGGACTATGAGGCGGTCCACGTTCTTCACACTGAGATCGGTCTTATCGACGCGTACGACGCAGCGGTCGTCGAACGGACCGGCGGGGGAGGAGCCCTTCTCGGAGCATTGGCCGGGCATGCCGCTGCAGGCATGAGCCGCAGTGACCTCAAAGAGCTGGGCGAGGGCCTGGATGCCGGTCAAGCGGGGCTTGTGGTAGTGGCCATCTCGGACGTCGAGGCCAAGGTTGAGGCGGCGATGAAGCATGCCGAGAGGATTCAAGCCAAGCAGTTGAAGGCTGACCAGAAGGCCATCGAGAACGACGCCAAGGGATAGTCGGCTGTTCAGGTCGCAGACGGCTTGCGGGCACGAAGAAACTCGTTGATTCCGGTCGCGCTCCAGTTGTCATGGTCTTCGCCAAAAGCGGTGATCCCATCAAATGACCACTCAGTGAGGCAGTTCACTGTATAGAGATTCGGATTGAGGAACAGTCCGAGCCCATTGAGGCAGCGGCCCTCAGCGTGAAGGGTTCGGCCCGCATCGTCGACCAGGTCCAAGGCAATGGCAGTCGGGTGCGAAGTAGAACCGTCCCGCTCCAGGACGGTTCTACTTCCTGACGCGACCTTCGACCACTCGCCGTCGCGAATCAGATAGCCATGAATGGCCATGCTCCCTCCACCGAAGTCCATGGTGATGGCATGGAAGGCGTCTCGCTCGGACGCGGTTGCGTAGCTGTAGCCGCCAGCCATGGCCGGAGTCCCGTGCATCCCTCGACCGAACTGTGAGCGAGGGCCCCAGGATCGGTCCCGAAATCCGAAGGCGTCGACCTCGATCGTCTCATCGTTCAGGACGATGGTTCCTTGATATCTGCCGGGTTGATCGAGATGGGATCCGCCGAGGTAGTTGGGCGGAGCGATCGCCGTGAAGATCAGCTCGACTTCGATGGCCCCCCTATCGGCCGAGCCACCGTCATGGGTGGAATCGGGGTCGGTGTAGGACAACTCGTAGCGAGACAGAGGCTCGATACAACGGTAGGCGATTCCATTCGGAAGGTGGATGTCCGAGAGAGGTTCTTTTGGAATGGGCAGATGCCAGAAGTGACGGGAGTGGAGAATATCGGCAGTGGTATGTCCGGTGTGGTCCCAGAAGTAGGCACCCGCGCTCAGGACGCCTTGATTGGGCTGGAAGAAGGGGTAGAGCTGGCCGGAAAGCCGGCGTTCGGGAACCGTGAAGGTGAACCAGCAGGTCTCGGCCCAGTAGGGGTCGTCATTCGATGGCGGATGGAACTCGTCGTCCTCGTGCGGCATGCCACCCCCTGTTGACGGTCGGTCGTCGAGCCGTGGCTCGTTACCGGTGATTGGATCGAAGCTACCCGAGAAGTGGGACGTCGGCCGTCCTTTAGGGTGGTTGGAACGTCTCGCTCAGTTGAAAGGTGCGAGCAGGCCGCGAGACCGGGTCCGAAGGAGTTGGGCGGCTTCGGCCGAGGTGGCTGGTTCGGACGCGAGTTCCTCGAGAAGTGCCGATGCTTCGTCGATTTGGCCGATGCGGGCGAGGCCGTTGGCCAGCTCGATCCGGGTGGCCAGCGGTACACCGGGGACGGCGGCCTGGAGCCGGAGGATCCAGAGCAGACCGATCTTGTCCTTGCGCCGCCCGAAGCTGGCGTTGAGATTCGCCAGCATCCTCGACAGGATGGCCACCGGACCGACAGGGGCGAGCATTCCTGGGTGGAACTCGAACTCATCTCCGATGACAGCGTGGACCAGCTTGGAACAGGCTGCATAGTCGAGCCGCGATCCGCCGGAGAAAGCATCAATCAGGAGATCAGGTTCGCTCGGATCGCGCACGAGGAAGTGACCGGGCATCCCGATTCCCTGAAGCGTCACGCCCCGGCGCCTGGCGAGCTCGATAAGGAGGACGGACAGAGAGATCGGAATACCGAGTCGCCGATCAAGGACGCGGTGTAGATACGAATTTTCCGGATCATCGTAGGTTTGTCGATCGCCCTGAAGTCCGAGGACGTCGAAGACAAAGTGGCTCACTCCCTCCGCGTCCGGTCGATCGATCTGCTCGGCCAAGCCATCCAGCCGATCGATCTCGCCAGGAATATGGACCGTTGGATCGGCCGTCCCGGCGATGATGAGTGCCGCCTCGTCAAGAGGGATCTGACTTTCAGGGCGATCCATTAGTTGCCGCCACCTCGACAAGTGGTCCATCGTCTGACTGTACAGGCCCCTGCGGACAGGCCTCCAGCGGCTCTAGACGGCACTCAGGTCGCCCCTCAGCTCGGGCTGTTGTCGCCCTCGATGGTTTCGGGGACGGTCCGAGTCATGAGGACAACACCGGCCCCCAGGGAGGCAAACGCCAGAGAAGCGATTGCCAGATTACCTGCGCTCTGGGTGAAGCGTTCACCGAACAGATAGACGCTAAAAATTATGCTGATCAGCGGGTCAACAATGACGAGGAATGGCTGAGACATGCGTAGAGGCCCCACGTGCAGTGCGGCCTGTTGAAGGAGCACACCGCAAACACCCCCAACTGCCACGGCGTAGATGGGCCAGTGAGAAAACGAGCCGGCGACCCCGAACTGCGTGAGTGTGTTCGTCATCGATTTGATGAAGGCGGCCTCTATGGCCCAAATGGTGGCCGAGGAGCTAGCGAGCAGCGCGGCCCGCCGACCGGGTGGTCCAGCCAGTGAGAGGAAGGCGAGCAGCCCTGCGGCCACTCCGCATCCCACGATTGAAGAGATCCAAGCCCCTGAACTGGGCGTTGCGATGCCCCCGTGCGGTTCGGCCACACCGATGAAAACGGCCACCGAGGCACAGGTGAACGCGGCAGAGACCCAGGCAGCTGTGGTGATGTTCTGTCGGATCCACACCTTGCGAAGCACGAGGGAGAACACCAGCTCTGTGACGAGAAGTGGTTGGACCACCGAGATCTGGCCATTGTGCAGAGCGATCGCTTGGAAGACGAAGGCGCCGATGAGGGCTATCCAACCGACGAGCCAGAGCGGGTTCTTGGCCAAATACCAAACAAGTTGCCACCCCTTTGAATGACGAGCGTCCGAGGTACTGGCCACGTGCTGCGTGGCCACGTTTACCGCGTTCGAGAGGGCCGCCAGAAGAGCGAAGACAATGGTCTACCAGTCCGAGCACCTCTGCTTATCTGGGCGCCATGGTCCAAGCTTGCCCGATCAGACCACCCCTGCTGACCACCGACGAGTTATAGCCGGACGGTGTCTCCACTAGTGGCGATCCCGGTGAGCCAGAGCGGTCACACCGGGTTTGCCCGGGTTCCGCTACAAGGTCATTTGGTGCCCAGGTGCGCACACTAG
>PLSY01000286.1 GCA_003164275.1 Acidimicrobiaceae bacterium
ATGGAGTTCTTCACCGACGAGGTCATGAGGGGCCTGCTCGCCAGCAGTCTCGAGACGGCCGAGCTCGGAGCCGACGGGTTCACCGACGTAGGAAAAGGCCCGGGCTCACGCGAGGCCAACTACATCGACTGGTTGACCATCAAGGACAACCCGACGAGCGTGGTGGAAGATGTGACCCGGATCCGGTCACATCCCCTGGTGCCGGCGGGCATACCCATCTACGGCTACATCTACGACGTGGCCACCGGTCGCCTGGTCGAGGTGCCCGAGGCCACCGAGGCGGGCTCGGCCAGCTGACGGACATCCAGTCAACCGCATCCTGAGTCTCTGCGGCCTTCCTAGCCGGTAGTCGCAGTGTGCTTTGCGCTGGCGAAGTAGTCGACCACCGCGGCCGCGATGCCTTGGGCGATGACGTGTTGGCCGTGTGACGAGTCGGCGATCGAACCCTCGAAGGGGTCGGTGAGATAGAGCGGCTCGATGACTGCCCCCGGCATGGTGCTCGGAGTGGAGAAGAATCCGGATTCGGCTGGCCCGAGGACCAAGAGATGGTCGTAGCTGGCGGCCGCGCCGGCGATGCCCCCGTCACTGGCATCACCGACGAACGATCCGAGCTCGGTGTCCGGCTGCACCCCGTCGTTCGGGATGCTCCAGCCCTGTTTGTCCAAGTCGGCCACTACGTTGCGCTGGAGGAGGTTGGCCAGTTTGATGTTGGCCGACGAGAACGATCGGTCGGCGTCGTAGGCCGTCAGGCTGCCGGCGTCGTCACTCGTGGCACCGGCGTCGTAGTAGATGCCGACAAGGAGGTCGGCCTTGGCCAGGTTGGCGCAGACGTCGCGGGCGGCAACGTCGTCGTGGGCACCTTGAAGGCTCAACACACCCTCTGAACGATCGGCCGCCGACAGTCGAACAACGGTTGACGCCCGGGTGCGCGAGACCACCACCGAGAATCCTTCGGCCCGCAGGAGGGCCATGGCGTCGAGCTCGACGGGAAGGGTCTCGGTCGCCTCGTCGATGGCTTTGCCGGTCGTCGTCTCACCTACGCCGCCCGGATCGATGCCCCCATGGCCGGCGTCCAAGAAGACCGTCCGGTGACGGTTCCCTGTGGTCGGAGCAAAGACCATGCACGCTCCGGTGGCGAATGCCGAAGGGTCGATGGCGACCCCACTTGCGTCGACGGCGACGCTGCCCGGGCCCTTGTCGGCCGACGGCCCGCTCACGGCCACGACGAGACCGAGGACGACCGCGGCCGTGATGATGACCGTTGCGACCACGAGGGTGCGCCTCCGGCGGCGCCGAAGCTCGGCCGCCCGAGAGGCGTTACGACGGCGTGCCGAGGCGGCCTGGGCGGTCGCTGGCCGGGACTGAGGGATGACTGACGACCTCTTGGATCAACGAGTGCGTGCCGACGACGGGCTCGCCGGTTGTGGACGCAGATGGTAGCGACCGCCGCCCCGTTATTGGTGTCAGCCCGCCCGGCACCAGCAGATCACGCCTGGCTCAGGGGAGGTCGTAACCTGTCGCCATGCGATTCGTGATCATTGGTGGTGGGCCGGCCGGCAACGAGGCCGCCACCCATGCAGCCCAGTTGGGCGTCGACGTCGTCCTCATCGAGCGAGACATCGTCGGAGGCGCGGCAAATCTGTGGGACTGCATCCCTTCGAAGGCCATGATCGCAACCGGTGGGGCCGTCTCCTACCTCCGGCGCATCGCCGGCATGGGCGTCGTCGGGGCCGAGGGGATCGTCGACCTCGAGCTCATGCGAGAGCGCATCAGTGACATCGTCAGCCACCTCGAACACACCAATGAGAAGATCCTCAACAGCCAGAATGTGACGGTCGTGCGGGGAACGGCGCGCCTGGAGAACGAGCACACGGTGGTGGCCGAGACGAGCGAGGGCGAGCTGGTCTTCGAGGCCGACGCCATCCTCTTGAGCACGGGGAGCCGCCCCCGTATCCCGGAGTGGGCCCATCTAGACGGTGACCGGATCCTCGCCACCCGGGACGCCTACCCGCCCAATGTGTTGCCCAAGCATCTTGTCGTTATCGGCTCAGGGGTCACCGGTGTCGAGTTCGTGCACATGTTCTCGTCCCTCGGATGCGAGGTGACCCTCATCGTCAGCCGGCAGCAAGTGCTGCCGCAAAAGGACCCCGAGGTTGCCGCCGTCTTGGAGGCCGACTTCTCCCGGCGTGGCGTGCACCTCCTCAAGGGCGCCCGGGCCGTCGGCGTCGAGCGAATCGACGACGGCGTGATCGTGAACTGCGATGACGGCCGGATCGTGACCGGCTCCCATGCGCTGTTGGCCATCGGCTCCATCCCGAACTCGGAGGGCCTTGGCCTCGAGAAGGCCGGCGTCGAGGTGGGTGACGGGGGCTACGTGCCCATCAATCGGCACTGTCAGACCAACCTGGCCCACATCTTCGCGGCAGGTGACCTTTCAGGGAAGCTGCCGCTCTCCTCGGTCGCCTTCATGCAGGGCAGGAAGGTCGCCGAGTACGTCGTAGGCGGTCACACCGTCGCCCACCGCCACCCGAACTACGAGAGCGCCCCGTCGGCCATCTTCACCGAACCTGAGATCGCTGACGTCGGCCTGGCCGAGGCCGATGCCTTCGCCGAGGGGCGAAAGATCCGGGTGACCAAGGTCCCGTTCGCAGCCAGCTCACGGGCTCTCATCGACAACGACTCACGTGGCTTCGTGAAGATCGTGACCGATCCGGCCACCGGGATCGTACTCGGAGGCTCGATCGTCGGGCCGAAGGCGTCGGAGCTCATCTCCGTGCTGGCGCTGGCGGTGACCGGCAAGCTGAGGGTCGGCGACATCGTGGAGTCCATGTTCGTTCATCCGACCCTCGCCGAGGCCATCGCCGAAGCCGCCGACTGAGGACGCCACCCGGATTTCATCTCCTTCCAGGTTGGCGTCTTCGGCCATCGGAATGCCATGCTGGACCGATGGGCCGACACGTGTGGATTGGCGGCCCAGGAGGGTCCGCGCCGATCCCCCGGCCCACTTGCGCAACCGTCGGACAACACCCACACTCCCCCTCTCGCCTGTCTCCTGATCGATGACTCCCGCCCGGTCCATCCAACCGTCGCCGACCTCTCAGTCGACTGTCGGCGGCAGCCCCTTCCCGCCCATCGCCGACTACGGCTTCATCTCGGACTGCGAGGTGTGCGCCCTGATCGCCCCGAGTGGGAACGTCGAGTGGATGTGCCTTCCCCGCATGGACGGGCCGAGCGTCTTTGCTGCCATCCTCGACCGGGATGCAGGGTGGTTCCGGCTCGGTCCTGCCGATGTCACGGTCCCGGCCGGACGCCGCTACCTGCCGGGCACCATGGTGCTCGAGACGACCTGGGACACCCCGACCGGCTGGGCGGTCGTGCGGGACGTCTTGCTCATCGGGCCCTGGCGCCACGAGGCGAGCCGGTCCTCGACCCATCACCGGGTGCCCACCGACCACGACGCCGAAAAGGTGCTGCTTCGAACCGTCAGGTGTTTGAACGGGACCATCGACTTCCAGCTCGAGTGCGAGCCCGCCTTCGACTACGGAAGGACCCGCGGGGTCTGGCGCCACACCGGGGAGGGCTACGGACAGGCTGAGGTGGCGCCGGAGAACGGCGGTCCGGTCCTGCGCATCTCGACCGACCTCCATCTGGGATTCGAGGGGCCCCGGGCCATCGCCCGGCGGCGCCTGCGCTCCGGCGAGCAGGCCTTCTGCGCCCTGTCGTGGGGTGACGGCACGCCCCCCACCACCTTCGAAGACGCCCACCAGCGTCTGTCGGCAACCGGAGACTTCTGGCATGAGTGGATCAGCCGGGGGAACTTCCCAGACCATCCGTGGCGGACCTACCTGCAGCGTGCTGCGCTCACCTTGAAGGGGCTCATCTACGAGCCCACCGGTGCCCTGTTGGCCGCAGCCACCACTTCCTTGCCCGAGACGCCCGGCGGCGAGCGGAACTACGACTACCGCTACAGCTGGCTGCGGGACTCGACCTTCATGCTGTGGGGCCTCTACACGCTGGGCTTCGACCGAGAGGCCGACGACTTCTTCTACTTCCTGGCCGAGCTGGCCGGTGAGGAGGACGAGCTCCAGGTCATGTACGGCATCGGCGGGGCGCGAGAGCTCACCGAAGTGACGCTCGATCACCTGACCGGCTATCAAGGGGCGAGCCCCGTACGGATCGGTAACGGCGCGTGGGACCAGCGTCAGCACGATGTCTGGGGTGTGCTGCTCGACTCCATGTATCTCCACACCCGCTCGCGTGACCGTCTGGACGAGCGGCGGTGGCCGATGATGAAGCGACAGGTGGAGGCGGCCATCCGCCACTGGCGAGAGCCCGATCAGGGCATCTGGGAGGTTCGGGGGCCACCCAAGCACTTCACCGCCTCCAAGATCCTCTGCTGGGTGGCGGCCGACCGTGGCTCCCGCCTGGCCGAGCTGCGGGGCGACAAGGTCAACGCCGCCCGCTGGCAGGAGGCGGCCGACGAGATGCATGCCGACATCTGCGCCAATGGTGTCGACGAGCGCGGCGTCTTTTGCCAGCACTACGAGACCACCGCCCTCGATGCCTCGTTGCTGCTGTTGCCTCTGCTCAGGTTCCTCCCGCCCGAGGACCCCCGAGTGGTGGCAACCGTCATGGCCATCGCCGACGAGCTCACCGAGGACGACCTCGTCCTGCGCTACCGGGTGGAAGAGACCGACGACGGCTTCTCGGGCGAGGAGGGCTCATTCACCATCTGCTCGTTCTGGCTGGTGTCGGCCCTGGTTGAGATCGGTGAGGTCCAACGGGCCCGCTCGCTGTGCGAAAAGCTGCTCTCGTTCGCCAGCTCCCTTCAGCTCTACGCCGAAGAGATCGATCCACACACCGGCGGCCACCTCGGAAACTTCCCGCAGGCCTTCTCCCACTTGGCCCTCATCAACTCGGTCATACATCTCATCCAGGCCGACGAGGAGCTCAGCCGAAGACAGGCCAACTCCGCACGCTCGGCCGGCTAGGTGTAGTGACCACGGACGTT
>PLSY01000369.1 GCA_003164275.1 Acidimicrobiaceae bacterium
TCCTGACCCGCATCGGCTTCGGCTCCAAGGCCGTCATCACCGGGGACGTCACCCAGATCGACGTGCCGGGTGGCCGGTCGGGCCTGGTCGGCCTGGAGCAGGTGCTGTCGGGGGTGCCCGACCTGGCGTTCGTGCACCTGAACCAGCGGGACGTGGTCCGCCACCGGATCGTGGCCGACATCGTGGCCGCCTACGAGCGCCATCCGTCCGTCGAGGGCCGCCGTGACCCTTGACATCTACGCGGCCGACGAGCAGTCCGATCACCCCGTGGCCGTCGAGCGCTGGTCGGCGCTCGCCCGGTCGGTGCTGGTGGCCGAAGGCATCACCAACGACACCGAGGTCTCCCTCCTCTTCGTGGACGAGGGGGCCATCGCCGCCCTGAACGAGCGATTCTTGGAAAAAGTGGGGCCCACCGACGTCTTGTCCTTTCCCATCGAGGACGAGGCCGACCGCAGCGGTCGATCTCCCGACGAGGGTGGCACCGGCCCGGGCTCCATTGAGGCCGAGACCAGCCGTCTGCTGCTCCTGGGTGACGTGGTCATCTGCCCGGCTGTGGCGGCCAGCAACGCCGTCGATCACGGGGTCACCTTCGACGACGAGATCGCCCTCCTGGTCGTCCACGGGATCCTGCATCTGTTGGGCATGGACCACGAAGTGGACGGAGAGGCAGTGAGGATGGAACGGCGAGAGCAGGAGCTCTTGGCCCGTTTCTACCGAGTGGCCCCATGAGCCGGGGCGTCGGAGTGCTCCTCGCCACCGGGACGTTCACGGCGGGAGATGCCGCCTTGCTGGTGGTCGTCGTGGTCCTCCTCGCCGCCTCGGCGCTCCTGGCCCTGGCCGAGACGAGCCTCGTCCGTATGAGCCGGGCGAAGGCGCTGGCTCTGGTGGAAGACGGGCGCCGGGGGGCGAAGGTCCTGTTCCGACTGACTGAGAATCCCCAGGGATTCTTGAACCCCGTCTTGTTGTTGGTGTTGATCTGCCAGTTGGTGGTGGCCACTTTGGTCGGGATCCTGGCCGCCCACTGGTTCGGTGCCTGGGGGGTGATCGCCGCCACCGCCTTTGAGATCGTGGTGATCTTCGTCCTCGGGGAGGCGGTGCCGAAGAACTGGGCCGTCCACAATCCGGAGCGGGCGGCGCTGTTCAGCGCCCCGATGGTCTCGGCCCTTGTGCGGTTCTGGCCCGTGCGCATCATCTCGGGGGCGCTCATCGGCCTCGCCAACCTGCTCATCGGACAGCGTGGCCAGTACCTCGGCTCCCTTGTCACGGAGTCCGAGCTGTTGGCCATGGCCGACGTCGCCCTGGAGGGCGATGTGATCGAGACCGAGGAGCGGGCCCTCATCCACTCGATCATCGAGTTCGGGGACACGGTGGTGCGAGAGGTCATGGTGCCGAGGCCCGACATGGTGACCATCGGGGTGGACGAGTCGGTCGAGGCCGTCTTGGAGCGCGCCCTCGAAGTCGGCTACAGCCGCATGCCCGCCGTCGAGGGCCAAGACGACGTGGTGGGCGTCGCCTACACGAAGGACATGATCCGCACGGTCCGTTCCGGCCAAGGGGACGAGGCCGTCCGTCGCCATCTCCGGGTGGCCCACTTCGTCCCCGAGACGAAGCGGGTGTCCGACCTGATGCGCGAGATGCAGGCGGAGAAGTTCCACCAGGCCGTGGTGGTCAACGAGTACGGCGGGACGGCCGGGCTCGTGACCTTGGAGGAC
The DNA here is from genome assembly GCA_003164275.1 of Acidimicrobiaceae bacterium. The sequence continues at coordinate 1,713 of PLSY01000369.1, forward strand.
CTGATCGAGGAGCTAGTCGGAGAGATCGTGGACGAGTTCGATGTGGAAGAGGCCCCGATCGAGCGCCTGGAGGCCGGCGAGCTGCGAGTCAGTGCCCGCCTCCCGGTCGATGAGGTGAACGACCTGATCGATGCCTCCTTGCCCACCGGGGCCTGGGACACCGTCGGCGGGCTGGTGTTCGACCTGCTGGGACACGTCCCGGTGGCCGGCGAGTCGGTGGACGTCGATGGTCTGAGGTTGGTGGCCGACCGGGTGACCGGCCGGCGCATCGAGCGTGTGCGCATCGTGCCGATGCCCATGGCCGAGTCGGAGGTCGGCGAGTGACGACATTCCGCTCCGGTTTCTGCGCTGTCGTCGGTCGCCCGAATGTGGGCAAGTCCACCCTCGTCAACTACATGGTCGGAACCAAGGTCACCATCGTGTCGCCGCGCCCCAACACCACCCGATCGCAGGTACGGGGGGTGCTCAATCGTCCCGACGCCCAGGTGGTGTTCGTAGACACGCCAGGCTTGCACAAGCCCAAGACGGCCCTCGGGGAGCGCATGAACGAGTCGGCGACGTCGTCACTCGACGACGTCGACGTGGTGGTGGCCATGGTGGAGGCCACCGGGGCCGTCGGTCCCGGAGACAAGATGGTGCTGGCCCAGTCGGCCCGCCGAGTCCGCTCGATGGCGAGGGCGACGGCCATGGAGCGTGAGCTCGGCGTCGGGGGCGAACGGGTGATCGGCGATCCCACCTTGCTGGTCGTGGTCAACAAGATCGACCGGGTCGGAGGCGACGGGGTGTTGACCCACCTGACCGCAGTGTCGAAGGCCATTGCCTCCATCGACTTGGCTGACAACGGTGGGCCGGTCCCGGTCGAGTACTTCCCCGTCTCGGCGACCACCGGCGAAGGGGTCGACGCCCTGGTCGACGCGGTGGTGGCCCGGATGCCCGAGGGCCCCCGGTACTACCCCGAGGGGATGGTCACCGACGTGGCCGAAGCATTCTGGGTGGCCGACCTCGTTCGAGAGGAGCTGCTGCACAGGGTCCAAGACGAGCTCCCACACAGCATCGCCTGCCGGGTCACGGAGTGGGAGTGGCCGAGAGTCCGTTGCGAGATCCTGGTCGAGCGGGACTCGCAGAAGGGCATCGTCATCGGCAAGGGCGGACAGACGTTGAAGGAGGTGGGGACGGCGGTGCGCAAGCAGATGGAGCCCGGCGCCTACCTCGAGCTGTTCGTGCGGGTCGAGAAGCGTTGGCAGCAGCGCGAGGACTCGCTGGACCGTCTCGGGTTCTGAGTCCGGCCGCCTCAGTCGGCCTGCAGTGACGTGTCNNAGAAGGGCATCGTCATCGGCAAGGGGGGACTCACGCTGAAAGAGGTGGGCACGGCCGTCCGTGCCCAGATGCCCCCCGGGGCCTTCCTCGAACTATTCGTCAGAGTGGAGAAGCGTTGGCAGCACCGAGAAGACGCTCTCGACCGGCTCGGATTCTGAGCGCCGCTCACCGGCCAGAGCCAGCACCGTCCCCGTCGCCTGAGGTAACCGAGTGGAGGAACGCCTCCACCTCCGAGCGGGTGACCGAGCGCTTCATGGGCGGGACGCGGGCCAACAGAGTCCCCCGGTAGCGGGCGGTGGCGAGGCGGCTGTCGAGGACGGCGACGACGCCACGGTCAGTGGCCGACCGGATGAGCCGACCGGCCCCCTGGGCGAGGAGGGTGCCCGCCCTGGGCAGGTCGACGGCTGCGAACGCACCTGCCCCTTCCCGGTCCCTGCGGGCCTGGAGGACAGGCTCGTCGGGGCGTGGAAACGGTATCCGGTCGATGGTGACCAGACTGAGCGTGGGACCGGGCACGTCGACTCCCTGCCAGAACCCGAGGGTGGCGAACAAGCAGGTCGCCTCGTCGTCCCGGAAGGCTTCGACCAGAGCGGGCTTCGGGAGGTCGGACTGGGCGAGCACCGGGAAGGGCAGGCGATGCCGCAGCGCCTCGACGGCGGCGTTCATGGCCCGCCAACTGGTGAACAGCGCCAGGGTTCGACCGCCGGCCGCGGTGATCAGCGCCTCCAGCTCGTCGTGGAGGGCTGGCTCGGACTCGGGCCGCCGACGGTCGGGGAGGGAGTGGGCGACGTACAGCATGGCGTGTTCCCGATACTGGAAGGGACTCCCGACGTCGAGCTCATCGGTGCGGTCGTCGGGGAGGCCGAGCCGTTCGGCGAGGCCGATGGGCACTGTCGCAGACGTGAGCACGCCGGTCACCGTGCCCCACAGGTGCTCTTTGAGCAGCGGGCCCACGTCGATGGGCGAAACCCTGAGGCTCGGGGACCGGTTGCCCCCGTCCACCCAGGCGACCTCGTCATCGGTGAGGTCGGCCAGGCGCGCCAGGTCGGCGGCCAGGTGACCGGCGGCGAGCAGCACCCGATCTCGGCGCGACCTCGCCGAGGTCGGCTCGTCGTCGCCGACCTCGCGCTCCGCCTCCCGGAGGCTGTCGATGAGCCGGCCCACCCTCCCGGTGGCGAGGAGCAGGACCTGGGCGAGGTCCGGCCCGTCGGCGGACCGGACGGCCTGGGCCACGGCCCGGGGCTTCGGCGCGACCGCCTCCAGGCCGAGCTCCAGCCCGAGAGGCTCCACAGGGTGCTCGGCTGCCTGCGCACTCGGCGCCTCTTGGCGTCGGACCGAGCGGTGGGGGACCCGGCTCCCGGCCAGCGGGCGGAGCACGCGGTCGACGATGTCCCCCAGATCCGAGACGCCATCGACGGCGGAGAGGGCACCAGACGAGCTCGGATCGACCTGGGGGCGGGCCGAGTTGGCCAACGCCCGGAAGCGGCCGGCACTGATGTCGACGCCGAGACTGTCGGTCATGACCTCTTCGACCTCATGGGCCTCGTCGAAGACGACAACCTGATGGGGAGGAAGCACGGCGCCACCGCTGGCCAGGTGGGCGCCATAGAGGTGGGTGTTGACCACGACCACGTCGGCTTCGGCCGCCCGGGCCCTCGCCTCCTCGGCGAAGCACTCATGGCCCGACGGGCACCTGAACGCCCCCGGGCACTCCCTGGCCGTCGTCGACACCATCGACCAGGCGCGGTAGTGGGGCTCGAAGTCGAGTTCGGCCCGGTCGCCGGTGGTGGTGTCGTCTGACCATTGGACGAGGCGCCTGATCTGCTCTCCCAGCCGACCGAGCTCCCCCCCGTCGGCCGGAGGCTGACTGGATGGGGTGAGCGGATCGTCGGCGTCCGGCGGGTCGGCCGTCTCGGGCTCCAGCTTCAGCTGCTGGCCCCGTCCGCCGATCTCGGAGATCCTCTGGCGGCACAGGTAGTTGCTCCGGCCTTTCAAGACGGCGAAGGAGAACGAGCTGTCGATCGCTTTCGCCAGCATGGGCAGGTCGTGGTTGGCCAACTGGTCCTGGAGGGCCTTGGTGGCCGTGGCCACCACCACCCGCTCCCCGGAGAGGGCTGCAGGGATGAGATAGCCGAGGGACTTTCCCGTGCCCGTGCCTGCTTGGACCACTAGATGACGGCGCTCGACGATGGCTCGACCCACGGCCGAGGCCATCTGTTGCTGTCCTTGTCTCGACTCACCCCCTCCCGGGAGGGCAGCTGCCACCTCGGCCAGGGTGGAGGTCACTTTGTCGGCCATGGAGTGACCCTATCGGTGTGGTCGGCCCGGTCAGTGCCACTCGGCGGCGAGGATGGCGGCGATGATCAGGCCGGCCACCACCACCACCCAACGCAGTGCCGGGGCCGGGATGCGACGCCCGTAGCGGCCGCCCACCTGGCCGCCCAGGATCGAGCCGATGGCGATGAGTCCGACCACCGACCACGAGACCGATGTCGACGCGATGAACAAGATCGAGGCCACACCGTTGGCCACGAAGGCGAGGGCGTTCTTCGTCCCGTTCAGGTTCTGGAGGTCGTCATCGATAAAGATGGCCAGCAGGGCGATCAGGATGACTCCCTGGGCGGCCCCGAAATAGCCGCCGTAGATCCCTGTGGCGAAGACCCCGGCGAGTAGGGCCGCACCGCCGTGGGTCTTTTGGGGTGCCCGTCGCTCGAGCGCCGCCTTCAGCCTGGGCTGGATGGCCATGAGGAGCGCGGCGAGGGCGATGAGGCCGGGCACCACGGACTTGAACACGGAGTCGGGCAGGGCGAGCAGGAGGGCCGCCCCGAGCAGGGCGCCGAGCAGGGAGGCGCCACCCAGCTGGATGAGGCGGGCGCGCTGCCCGCCCAGCTCCCGCCGGTAGGCCACGATGGCACTGGCGTTTCCCGGGGTCAGCCCGACCGTGTTCGAGACGTTGGCCAGCACCGGCGGATACCCCAGGGCCAACAGGGTGGGGAAGGTGACGAGCGAACCCGAACCGACGATGACGTTGATGGTCCCGGCCACGAAACCTGCCGCCAGGATGGCGAGGGCGTGGAGTGGGGACATGGATAGGGTCTAGCGCCCGTCGCCCACGTCTCGAGCCATGGGGTCTCACGCCGGTCGCATCGCGCACCCCTCCAACGGCCAGGCACGGGTCCTAGCCCTGAGACGATAGGTTCGCAGGGTGCAACCGGATCAGATGGGTGCTGACGACGCCGACCAGTCGGGCCGGGTGCCGGTCACGGCAGCCGAGGTTGTACTCGGCCCCGTTCCCGCGCATGTGGCCTGTGTCATGGACGGCAACGGACGGTGGGCGGCGCGCCGCGGGCTTCCCCGGACCGAGGGCCACACGGCCGGAGAGGCAGCCCTGATCGACGCGGTCGAAGGGGCCCTCGACCTGGGCATCCCCTGGATGACCATGTACGCCTTCTCGACCGAGAACTGGCGGCGCCCGGCAGAAGAGGTGCGATTCCTCATGGGCTTCAACGAGAGCCTGCTCGTCCGACGTCGCGATGAGCTGCATGAAAAAGGTGTCCGGATCCGATTCGCCGGTCGCCGGGACTGGAGGGTGCCAAAGCGGGTGCTGCGACGGATGGACGAGTCGAGCGAGCTGACGGCGGGCAATCGCCGCTGCACACTGACGCTGGCCTTCAACTACGGCGGCCGGGCCGAGATCGTCGATGCGGTCCGGCAGTTAGTCTCCGACGGGGTGAGCCCGGACAAGATCGACGAGAAGGCCATACGAAGCCGCCTCTACTACCCCGACCAGCCGGATCCGGACCTCGTCATCCGGACCTCGGGCGAGCATCGGACGTCCAACTTCTTGCTCTGGCAGCTGGCCTACAGCGAGCTGATGTTCCTCGATGTGCTGTGGCCGGACTTCCGCCGCGGCCATCTCTTCGAGGCTGTCGCCGACTTCCAACAGCGTCAGCGTCGATTCGGCGGAGTGAAGTGAGCCCCCGGATGCGGGCGAGAGCCGACGATGCCGGTGGGGTGTGGATCCTGACCGGCGTGGTCCTCGGGCTGATCGTCTATGCCGGCATCGTGGTGATGGCCATCGCCGGGTTCAACGCCATCATCCCGCTGGTGGTCATCCCGCCCGTCATCGTGGCCCTGATCGGGGCCAGCAACCTGATCGGCGGCGGTCGCACCCATGGGCAGCCATCCGCCAGGCCGGTGGACCCGGGCCGTGCACCGCTCTCCTCGAGTGGCCCGAACGGAACGTTGACGCCCGAGGCCGTGCCCATGGTCGAGCACCCCGCCCCTGAGGAGTCGAGCGAGCCTCGATGACGCAGTTTCGCGACAGGGGGGTGGTGCTGCGGACCATTCGCCTAGGCGAGGCGGATCGCATCGTCACCTTGATGACCGAGCGGCACGGGAAGGTGCGTGCGGTGGCCAAGGGGGTGCGTCGCACCAAGTCGAAGTTCGGCTCGAGGCTCGAGCCACTGAGTCATGTCGCCTTTCTCGGGTGGCAGGGGCGAGGCGACCTCGACATCGTCAACCAGGCCGAGGTCATCGAGACCTTCCGGGCCGTCCGCGAGGACCTGGACCGGATGGCCGCAGCCATGTCCATGCTCGAAGTGGTCGACCAGATCGGCCAGGAGCGCCATGGCAATCCCCGGCTCTACGAGATGCTGGTCGGGGCCATCGGGGCGTTGGCCGCGGACAACTCGCCGATGATCGCCCCGGCGTTCTTCTTGAAGGTCCTGGCCCTGGAGGGATCGGCCCCGGTCCTCGACGTCTGCGTCTCCTGCGGAGAAGAGGACTCGGACCTGCTCGTCGCCTTCGATCTGGTCGAGGGAGGCGTCCTGTGTCGGAGTTGTCGGCGTGGTCGCGCCCTCACCCCCGAGGGCCTCACCCTGTTGCGTCGGGTGCTCGGTGGCGGCCTCGCCGGGGTGCTTGCCGAGCCCAGGACGATCGTGACCGACGAGGTCACCGCCCTCGCCACCGAGGCGATGGAGGTCCACCTCGATCGCCGCCTCCGGTCCGTCCGCTCCGGCCAGGTCTCCTGAATGGGACGAGAGACAGCCTCGACAGTCATCTGGTTCCGACGCGATCTGCGGACCGACGATCACCCGGCCCTGCTCGCCGCGGTCGAAGAAGCTGAGTCCACCGGCGGCCGGGTCGCCCCGCTGTTCGTGGCCGACAGCGGGCTCCTGGCCCGGTCCGGGAGCAGTCGCCGTCGGTTCCTCGCCGGCAACCTCGCCGCCCTCGACGCGGGGCTGGAGGGAGCGCTCACCCTCCGGAAGGGCAAGCCGGCAGAGGTGGTGGCCGCCTTCGCCGCCGAGGTCGGGGCGACCACGGTGTTCGCCACCGGTGACTGCGCGCCCTACGGGCGAAGACGGGATGCCAAGACGTCCCGGGGCCTTGGCGACCGAGGCATCGGGCTCTCCCTTGTCAGCTCTCCCTACGCCGTCGCCCCGGGCCGGGTGCGCAGCGGCCAGGGCACGCCCTATCGGGTGTTCACCCCATTCCGCCGAGCCTGGGCAGATCACGGCTGGCCTCGACCCTCAGAGGCCCCCGGGACCGTCGCTTGGCAGGCCCGGGACTCGGACGTGACCATCGACGAGATCAGCGGTGACGAGGGGACGGCCATGCTCCCGGTTCCGGGCGAGCAGGCGGCCAAGGAGGCATTGGACAGATTCCTCAGTGGCCCCATCCACCACTACGACGACGAGCGCAACCGTCCCGACCACGAGGGAACGTCGCATCTCTCGGCCTATCTGCGCTTCGGCGTCCTCCATCCCCGCCAAGTCCTCTCCCGCCTGGGCACGAAGAAGGCCGAGACGGTGTTTCGCTCGGAGCTGGCCTGGCGCGAGTTCTACGCCGACGTGCTCTGGCACCATCCGGACTCGGCCTGGGAGCCGCTCCAGGCCATTGGCCGGCACGTGCGCTGGGACACCGGCAAGGTGGCGGACGAGCGGTTCGAGGCGTGGTCGAACGGCCGGACCGGCTACCCGCTGGTCGACGCCGGGATGCGACAGCTGCGGGCCGAGGGCTGGATGCACAACCGCTTGAGGATGCTCACGGCCTCGTTCCTGGTGAAGGACCTGCACCTGGACTGGCGGCGCGGGGCGGCCCTCTACCTCGAGCTCCTGGTCGACGGTGACCTGGCCTCCAACAACCACGGCTGGCAGTGGGTGGCGGGAACGGGCACCGACGCCGCACCCTTTCACCGCATCTTCAATCCAACCCTCCAGGCCGAGCGCTTCGACCCCGATGGTGCCTACGTTGAGCACTACGTGCCCGAGGCCCGTGGGTTCGGCTATCCAGCCCCCATCGTCGACCACGCAACCGAGCGCGTCGAGGCCCTCGGCCGGTGGGAGGAGGCCAAGCTGGCCCTGGCCGCCGAAGGACGATGAACGGGGCCGCGCCGTTCGGCGTCTACGTGCACATACCCTTTTGTCGGTTCCGCTGCGACTACTGCGCCTTTGCCACCTATGCCGACCGGGACCACCTCATGGACTCCTATGTCCGGGCATGCGTGAACGAGATCGGCCAGGCGAAGGAAGTGGAGGGCATGGCCGTAGCGAGCTCGGTCTTCTTCGGCGGGGGTACGCCCTCCCGCTTGCCGGCCGAACAGCTGATCGACATTCTGGCCGTCATCCCGCGGACGGCCGAAGCCGAGGTCACCGTCGAGTGCAATCCAGAGGATGTGTCGGCTGAACGCCTCTCCACCTACCGGCGCGGTGGGGTCACCCGGATCTCGCTCGGGGTCCAGTCGACCGTGCCGCACGTGCTCGAAGGCCTCGGACGACGCCACGGACCACCAGAGGCCTTCGAGGCGGCAGCGCTGGTGGCACAGGCCGGGTTCGCCAGTTGGAACATGGACCTCATGATCGGGGGCTCGGGCGAGTCGGGCGCCGATTGGGAGACGAGCCTCGGTGACGTCATCGGGCTGGCCAGTCCGCCGCCCCACCTGAGCGCCTACTCCCTCACCGTCGAGCCCGGCACCCCCTTGGCCGCCGACACCCGGCGTCACCCCGACGACGATGCCCAAGCAGACCGTTACGAGGTGGCCGAATCGGTGCTCGAGGCGGCGGGATACCGGTGGGAGGAGATCTCCAACTGGAGCCTGCCCGGCCACGAATGCCGCCACAACGGGCTCTACTGGGACCAGGGCGACTACCGGGGGATCGGGTCCGGCGCTCACTCCCACCACGCCGGGCACCGTTGGTGGAATGTGAGGACACCCGACCGCTACGTCGCCCTCGTCGACACCGGGAAGTCGCCCCTCGGGGGCGAGGAGGTCCTCGACGCCGGCCAGCGTCGCTTCGAGTGCGCGGCCCTGCAGCTCCGCACGAGGCATGGCGTCCCCTCGTGCCTGCTCCCTGACCACCCTGATCTGGACGGCCTGGTCGAGCGAGTGGGAGGACGGGCTGTGCTCACCGTGAGAGGACGCCTGATGGCCAATGCGGTGACCGCCCGTCTGGTCCTCGGGGCTGATGACGTTGGCCAAGACGGTACGATCACTCCTTATGTCTGACCCCGAAACCGTTCCCGACGCGCCCTCCGATCTCATGGAGAAGGTGGTCGGGCTGTGCAAGCGGCGAGGCTTCATCTTCC
>PLSY01000196.1 GCA_003164275.1 Acidimicrobiaceae bacterium
GTGGATCACCTGTATAACCGGCGATAGGTGGCAGTCCGACCATCGTCCCGAGGTCTGGACGTTGATTATTGTGACATTCATGGGAAAGTTCGTGACCCGGCGGCACCGTGGGGACAAGGAACTTCAGGAACGGCTGCTCGCTGAGGCGCATCGCCTGTACGAAGCCAAAGCGCCGCTATCTGCGGCTATTGACCGGATGATCGAACTCGCAGATGGCAATCCAAACGCATTCGGCACCGGTGGGGTCAGCTATCGCAAGATCGTCCTGACACCGGAGGGTGAAGCTGCTACCCGCCTGATGATGGGAGCAGAGCTGAAGAGGACTCGTGACCTCAACGTCCCTGCCGACTCGTGGTGGCCTGGAGGGAACTGATCGACCAGGTGGATCACACTCCCGGCGATCAGGGGCACTCGCCCACGCAAGCCCCTATGAAACGGGAAGCATTGGCCTGGTCGACCACCTGCGGCCGCACTCTCCGCAATGGTGCATGTCCTCATGTCCTACCGGTTGGCCACAGATGTGGGTGTGACCGGCCTGATGGCCGGTGTGGACGGCGTTGTGCCTGGAACACTCGTCGGGGTTTGGATTGGCGAAATCCATGCCCCAGAGGCTACTCGCGAGCCTCCACTCCTATCCCCGACGTGCCGGGCGCAGCAACAGGAGCAAGCACCGAGGCTGCGCCCCGACTGCAAAGCATGCGGAACCGCACTGGGCAGGGGGTGCCGTGGGTGCCGCCGACCGCGCCCGCTCGGGCGCCGAACAACGCGCCACAACGACGACCGTCACCATCGTGGCCGCAGCGCAGAACGGCACGTCGGATGCGCTCACGGTCTAACCTGTGCACCGCGTCGGGCGTGCCTGATGCAGACCTGTTTCGCCTACCCGGCCGAGAACCCGTCTCCCGCCGAGCGGTCACGGAGTCGGTAGAGCTCGGGAAGCGCTTCATGGTCTTTGGGGCGCCCGGCGCGCTCCTTCGAAGCGATGATGTCCCCCAGGCCGGCGACGCGAACCCTCACACCTGCAACGGTGAGCTCTTCGGCGGCGCCTTCGAGGTCCTCGTACCGCTGCCGGTGGCCCTGGCGGTTGACCATGTCGACCAGCACGTCCAGGTGCCCGGCGTCGGTCGCCCAAGTCGAGATCTGTGACCGGCTGAGAGTCAGGCCATCCAGCTGGACCGGCAGGGCGGCCGCCTCGTCATCGCTGAGGCCCCCGACCCGGAGGCGGGCGTTGAGTTCTCGCATGGCGGCAGCCAGCCGGTCGAAGTTCTCGACGCTGCGCCTCACCAAGCAGTCGAAATCGCCGGTGGGCCGTTCGGCCCCGTAGGCCTGGGTGGCTATGCCGCCGATCACCAGGTAGTCGACACCGTGGCGGTCGAGGATCTTCGTGAGGCGGGCGACGTCCGGGAGGGGGTGTTCAGGCAAGGGTGTCGGCAGCCGTTTTGCCGGCTGCACGGTCAGCCTCGATCTCAGCCAGCCATGCGATCGCCTTCTCCTTCGAGTCGATCCGCCGTCCGTCCAGGGTGATGGTCACGTCATCGGGAGTGGGCGAGCGGCCGACATCGGCAGCTGCCCACTCGTCACCAGTCATGATTGGGCGCACCGCGGCCATGCCTCCAGAATACCGGGGAAGAGCAGAGGTGTCGTCCACCGGAGATCGATCTCGAGATGGGCTATGCCGCGAACCGGGTCAGGGGCACTCCCACAACGCTGATCCCGACCGCTGAAGCACTGACAACCGCGCCCAACGACCGGCGTGGTGGGTACCGCCGACCGCACCCACCCGGGCGTCGAACCACGCGCCGGCCTACGGTGGTGACCTCATCCATCTGGGGCCCGGTCGCCTCGTCCCCGAGTCCCATCGACTCGGGAGGTATCCCATGACCACCACAACCACAGCGGTCGTCGTCTACGACCCTGCACTTGCCGGTCCTGAACACATCGCCCTCGCCGGGTTCCTCGGCGGCTACCGAGGGCTCACCCGCGACGCCTATGCGCTGGATCTTCGTCAGTTCGTTGCCTTCTGCGATGAGCGCCACCTGGGTCTCTTCGAGGTCCGGCGAAGCGACATCGAGGCCTACGGGCGGGAGCTGGAAGCTCGGGGTCGGGCAACAGCCACCGTCGGTCGCCGACTGTGCACCGTGACGGGCTTCTACCGCTACGCCGAAGAGGAAGGCCTCATCGCCCACTCTCCCGCGGTTCACGTCCGTCGACCTCGGATCGATTACGAATCCCACGCCATCGGTCTGGACCGAAACGAAGTAGGAGCGTTGCTCGTCGCCGCCGGGCTCGGGCCCGCAGCCGAACATGCGCTGGTGTCACTACTGGCGCTCAACGGTCTGCGGGTCTCCGAAGCGATCGGGGCCGACATCGAGGCTCTGGGACTCGAGCGGGGTCATCGGACCCTCACCATCGTGCGCAAGGGAGGGAAGACCGTCACCATCCCGCTGGCACCCCGTACCGCCCGAGCGGTCGATCTGGCCATCGGAGAACGTGACAGCGGTCCGATCTTCGTCACGGCAGACGGCCGACGTCTTGACCGTCACGGCGCCAGCCGGATCGTTCGGCGTGTCGCCCGCCGTGCGGAGATCACCAAGCCAATCGGACCACATACGTTGCGCCACGCATTCATCACGGCAGCCCTTGATGCCGGGGTGCCGCTACGCGACGTGCAAGAAGCGGCCTCACACGCTGATCCGCGGACCACGATGCGTTACGACCGGGCCCGGGTTTCCCTGGACCGCCATGCCACGTACATCGTGTCCACCTACATCGCTGGTGCTGCCCGCTGACCATCCCGGCAGTCTGGGCGCCGGCAGATACCTGCTGGCGCCCAGGGTCAAGGATCTGGCGACCACACCGAGTCGGCGTATTGCGTCGTCGAGGAGGATCAGAACGACGCGCCAGAACGACGGCCGTCGCCATGCTGACCGCAGTGCAGAACGGCACGTCCGGTGTGCTTGCGATCTGCGAGCTCAGCGTTGGTCGGCACGAGGTGCGCAGCAAACAGGTGATTTTGGGCGGGAGACGCCTTTTCCGTTTGGGATCAGCATGCGAATGCCGGTTGTCGCTACTGTCTGCCTACGTGCCGACGAGATCGACTTCACGCTCAGCAACGCTGGTCGTACTGGCGAGAGCACATCTCACATGGATGGGAGTCGTAGATGACCCCTATGCCCGGCGAATGCTCCCATCGGGATGGGCGAATGTGGAGTCGATCCTGCGGATCCGAGGTCTTGGACGTCTCGGTCGGAACCGCTCGTTCGCCTATCTGGGGGCTCGAACATGCTTCTACGACCAGTTCGTGGCCAGTGCTCTCGACCGAGGGATCCACCAGGTGGTCGTGTTGGGTGCTGGGTATGACAGCCGAGCTTGGAGATTCGCACGTCCCGGAGTCACCTTCTACGAGGTCGATCTTCCACTGACCCAAGCAGACAAACGTTCACGTGCGCCCACAGGAGGGCCGATCTATGTGCCTGCCGACGTCACAGACAGCTCCCTAGCCGACGCACTGACCGACGCCGGGTTTCTGTCCGAGGAACCGACTGCGTTCACCGCTGAAGGCCTCACCATGTACCTGACAGAGCAACAGGTGGCACTCCTACTCCGTTCGTTGTCGGCACTCGGCGGGCCCGGCAGCCGTCTGGCCGTCAATTTCGGTGTCGGATTCGAGCAGCAGGGGAGCCAGCGTGGGCGCATCGCCAGGAAGCTCATGGCCGCGGGTGGAGAGGAACTGCGATTCCGACTGAACCCAGCCGACGCTCCTGAGTTCATGAAGAAGACGGGTTGGACGATCAACGACTTGTTGCCTGGCCCTCAACTCAGGGACAAGTACCTCGGCGGGACCAAGCTGGCGGCCGTCAACGTCACTACGAGTGGCTTTGCAGTGGAAGCCGAAGTTCAGTCGGAGGGGTGATGCGCCCCGCCCCAGTAGCAGCATGCAGCAGGAGCAAGCACGGAGGCCGCCTGCCGCAACAGCAAAGCACGCAGAATCACGCGCGGCGGCCGATACCGTGGCTACCTCCGATCACACTCGGGCCGGCGATCAAGCACACCCGCTAGGGAGCCGAACGATGCGCCAGAACGATGGCCGTCGCCATCCAACTGCAGCGCAGAACGGCACCTACGCTTGCGCTCGCGTACGGCAAGCATGCTTGGCGTGGGGCGGCTGGGGCCACACCGCAAACCGGCGTTCGGGTCACGGTGGCGGTGATCCGCTTTGGATTATTGGGGCACTGTCAGCTACCCCCAGCGCCGGGAGCCAGCAGAGGAAAGAAGATGGCGAGGGCGCTCCGCAGCACTGTGAGAATCTGCTCTGGGGGAATCTCGGCCTTGGGATCGTGCGGCAACCCTTCCAGCTTGATGTTGTTCTGCTCTGCGTAGCCAACGAGCGCATCGAGCAAGCTCTTGCCTAGTAGCGACACAACCTGGCCAAGAGCCGCTGCGTCCTCGACAAATTCGGGCACGGGTCGTGCTTCGGGCACCGGCCAATCTGCCGGATCCCGTGGAATGTCGAGGGTAAAGGCGTGTGAGAACGACCGAGCGGCGGCGTCTCGCCCGGTGAAGGGATCACCCAGGTCCCACTGCTCTCGCAGGGTGGCGATCAGTGACGTGTGCCGGTGCTCCTCGTTGAACACCTCGCCCTCGGCCACCCACGGCGAGATGATGATAGCCGGGACCCGGTAGCCGGAGCGGTCGAAGGTGAAGTCGCACTCACCTGCCGGAGCCGCCGGGTCAGGAGGAGGCACCGACGGCGGCGGAACGTGGTCGTAGGTACCGCCTGGTTCGTCCCAGCCAATGAGCAGCGTCGTGTTCCAGACGTTGGCCCCGGTCGAGGACTGCATCCCTCGGTAGGCGTCGTAGATGCGTGACAGGAACTCCTCGCCGCCGAGAATCGACGATGGCGAGTCAATACCGTGAACTTCGACGCCGTGGCCCAGCGCCCGCCTGACTCCCGGATGGTAGTCATTGTGCCCAACAATCAGACTCGGTTCGATGAAGGAGAAGTCTGGAAGTTCTCCACTGGCGGCGTCAGCCTCGAACTGGGCAAAGGGCACGACGTTGGTAGCCAAGCGGTCCTTCATCCTCTGGTAGTGGATGATGGCCGTGGCGGAGAACTGCATCGGCTCGGCGACGTAGATCTTCCAGGACTTCCCGTGTTGGTCCAACCGGTTGAAGATCGTCTCGGCGTCGTTGTTCGTCAACCACTTCGTCGCCGGACTATTCACCGTCAGACCCGATGATGTTGCTGCCGTCCAGAAAGATCGGTTCATAAACGTCTGGGACGGCACTTCGCAGAACCAATGATCGAACACACCGAATGCTCGGGCCAGTCCGTTCAGCACGGGAATCTGCTCGGGTGTGTACCCCGTCATGATCTGGCTGTACTCCTCGTAGGTGGGCTGGCGACCCATTTCAGCGGTGAATGTGCTGATGTAGTCGGTCACGTAGCCGTCCATGGTGGGCGTCTGTCCTGGCTTCGGAGCGTTCCAGGGAGCCTTGATGTCGTCGCCCAGCTTGAACCGGTTCTCCTCGCTCAGGATGTTGAAAAGCTGTGTATTGGTGTGCGGATACTCCTCGCCGGAATCGGGGTTGGGAGTGTCCATGTCGGTGGCGACGGTGTAGGGGACCACCTTGCGGTCGGCCCCGTGCTCGGCCCACTCGGGAATGGGGTTCGAGAGGTCCTTGCCGATCACGCCGTCGAAGGTCTTGCCGTCCTCGGGTCCGTAGAGGTGGCCCAGGACGTTGTCCAGCGAGCGGTTCTCGAACATGACCACCACGATGTGGTCCATCGCATGGGTTCGGTCAGTGGTCATGGGGCCGCCCTTCCAGAAGGAATCCGATTGCCCACTATCCCATCGGGAGGATCGCTCTGCTCCGATTATCCAGAGCGGACACCTACCTGCAATAGCGTCCCACGGCGTGCATTTCGGGCGGATGGCTCAGCGTCCTCGAAGTGCCGTTCCGGGCGCATGAAACCCTAGCGAGCAGCAAGGTTGCCGGATGGGCTTCCCCGGCGCACATAACGTTCGCCAGAGACCGCAGGGACTGGGAGTGGCGAGGGAGGTCAGCACACCCCGAATCGGCGATCTCGCGTCTCCGACCGAGCACCGAACGAGGCGACAGAACGGTGCCCGTCGCGCTCCGGACACCAGCGCAGAACGGCACGTCGG
>PLSY01000326.1:0-271 GCA_003164275.1 Acidimicrobiaceae bacterium
GGAGTCCCCTGCATCGTCAATACGAAAACCGGCACCCGCCGACTGTCCACTGGCGACATAGTCCGGGTCGATGGCACTGCGGGAACCGTCGAAGTGTTGCATCGCATCGATGGGTGAACTCGTGGGCGGCTCGTCGATGCGGCCGAACGCCAGCTGTCGTCGGCTTGGCCTCGACCAAAGGGAGAGATCGGGTGAACTGTAGGGACAAGGTCGTCGTTGTCACCGGTGGCGCCAGTGGGATCGGCTTGGCCATGAGCAGACGCTTCGTCGA
>PLSY01000326.1:321-3244 GCA_003164275.1 Acidimicrobiaceae bacterium
GTGGCAGGTCAACGTCATGGCTCACCTCTATGCGGCAAGGGCCATGGTGCCGCGGTGGGTCGAGAGGGGCGGGGGCTATCTACTGTTGACGGCGTCCGCCGCCGGACTGCTGACCGGGTTGGGGGCCCTGCCCTACAGCGTCGGCAAGCATGCGCTGGTCAGCATGGGGGAGTGGCTGAGCATCGAGCACGGTCCGGCAGGGGTGAAGGTGTCCTGCTTGTGCCCGCAGTCAGTGGACACCCCGATGCACCGGACCGGGGGGAAGGACGCCGAGGCATTGGCGGCAACTGGAATGGCGTCGGGCGCCCTCTCCCCAGGAGCAGTCGCGGAGGCGGTGATTGATGGTCTCGCCTCGGAGCAGTTCCTGATCCTTCCCCATCCGGAGGTCGCGACTTATATGCAGCGCAGGGCGTCGGACTACGACCGCTGGCTGGCCGGCATGACCAAACTCCGAGCCCGGATGAACCTCGAAGTGGCCGGAAGCCCGTGACTGTCGTCAGAGTACCCGTGGATAGACGGCCCGGCAGGAGGAGGATAGTATGTGCATACTACCGAGCGATATAGGCGATGTTCGTGGGGGATCCACCGTGGTCGTCGCCCGGGCCTCGGTGTTCGACAACTGGCGCAGCCCAGGGGGAGTGTGATGGAGGTCACGGCAGCAGTCGTCCGCAAGTNNNGAAGTGGGAAGCGCGGTTCACCACGTTGAGCAGGGCGACCACGTGGTGCTCACAGTTGACTCCTGTGGAAGCTGCCGGAGTTGTCGACTGGCCCAGCCCGCTCACTGCGAGGACCTGTTCGCCCTGAACCTTTCCGGCGGCCGGAGAGACGGGTCCTCGGCATTCACTGGAGATGTGCGCAGTCACTTCATGGGCCAGTCATCCCTGTCCACCGCAACGGTGGCCAGCGGATCCAGCGTGATCCCGGTGGCCAAGGATCTGCCCCTCGAGCTACTCGGCCCACTCGGTTGCGCCGTGCAGACGGGAGCGGGCACCGTGATGCGGGCGCTTCGGGTCACGCCCGGGAGCTCCGTGGCCGTCTTCGGTGCCGGTGCTGTTGGGCTCAGTGCCGTGAGCGCTGCGGCCATTTCCGGAGCGACGCGAATCATCGCTGTCGACCGCGTGGACTCCCGCCTGGCCCTGGCCCGGCAGTTCGGGGCGACGGATGTGATCAGTATCGAAGACTCCGATGTGACAGCCTCGATACGGGATCTCACGTCGGGCGGCGTTGACTATTCGATCGAGTGCGCAGGAAGCACCGATGCCTTCCGGGTCGCCGTCGATGTCCTCAGGAGCCTCGGACACTGCGCCGTCGTGGGGGGCGTGAGACCTGGCACGCTCGCCAGTTACGACTGGCGACCGGCCCAGGGCAAGGGCGTCACCATCCATGCCGTGGTCGAAGGTGACGCAGTGCCCTCCGAGTTCATTCCGATCCTGGTGGACCTGGTTCGGAGAGGGCGCCTGCCCCTTGCCGACATGGTGACGTATTTCGAGTTTGACCAGATCGAAGAAGCAGCTGGTGCTGCGGAGAGCGGTGAGGTCATCAAGCCGATTCTGCGCATGCCGGCTTGATGGATGCGTCCGCCACGGCGGCCGGTCGACCAAAGGAGGGACAATGGCAGAGGTAGCAACTGACGGACTCCTTGTGCTCCACGCCATCCGAGTCAAGGGATTTGTTGACGAGGACGGGATCTACTCCGTCACCGGGTTGGACCGGTCCGACATCGACGGCTCGCTTCGCGGCCACGCTGACGCGGGGTGGGTTGCGCACCGCGATGGTCGCTTTGCTGGATGGTCGCTCACCCCGGCCGGACGTGAGACTCACCGCGCCTTGCTCTCCGCCGATCTCGAGTCGTCAGGTCAGCGAGCGATCGTACTCGACGCCTACGAGAGATTCCTGCCCGTCAATGGGGACTTCAAGCAGGTCTGCACTGACTGGCAACTAAGGCAATCACCTTCGGGCGAGAACGTGCCCAACGATCACAGCGATGACGCCTACGACAGAAAAGTGATCGGACAGCTCGAAGACGTCCACCGTCGGATCCTCGACCCATTGGGCGAACTGGCCAGGATCCCCCGCTTCACCCGCTACCAGTTACGGCTCGAGGACGCGCTGGCCAAGGTGCGGGCCGGGGATCCCGCCGGCTTTGCCCGCCCACTGACGAACTCGTACCACGACGTCTGGATGGAGCTGCACGAGGACCTGCTGGTGAGTCTGGATCTGACCCGATCGGGGGCCGACGGCTCCTGAGCCGGCTATGGTCGCCTGAGTAGGCTCAGCCACCTCGGAAGGTGGCCGTTTCGAGATACTCGGAGAGCCCTTCGGGTCCGTACTCCTTGCCCAGCCCGGACTGCTTCAGTCCGCCGAACGGAGCAGCGAAGTCGCTTCCATACTCGTTGACGCACACCATGCCGGCACGAATCGAACGAGCCAGGCGACGTCCGTACTCCACGTCTCCGGAGTAGACCACCCCCGCCAATCCGTACGGAGTGTCATTGGCGATGGTGATGGCCTCCGCCTCGTCCCGGTAGGGAATCGCAGTGATCACCGGCCCGAAGGTCTCTTCTTGGGCGATGGCCATCGAGTTGTCGACATTGGCAAAGAGCGTCGGCGCCACGAACCATCCGCGGTCGATCTCCGGTCGCTTCCCTCCGACGATCAGTCTTGCTCCCTCGTCTTGAGCACCCCGAAGGAATCCCTCGACCCGGTCCCGCTGCCGCTCGGCCACCAACGGGCCGATATCCGTGGATGGGTCAAGAGGATCGCCCACGGTGAGTCCCGCTACCGCCTCGGCCAGTCGATCGACGAGCTCGTCATGGCGCTCCGCCGACACCAGCACTCGCTGCTGCGCGATACACGCCTGACCGTTGTTGGTGAAGGCATTGAAGACGAGGCTGGGAACGATCTGATCGAAATCGGCGTCGTC
>PLSY01000035.1 GCA_003164275.1 Acidimicrobiaceae bacterium
TGGGCATCCACCCTCACGCTGACCGTTTCCACCGCTGAAGTGGTGGATCAGATCTGCGCCGGCTCAATCCTCGCTGCCGGTTCGGGTTGACCCGCAGATGTTTGAAGCTTCTGCGAAGCTGGCGGCGGCAGGGGTGTTCGAGGGCGGTTAGGTGTCGACACACAGAGCCGGGGACCTCGCAGGGTTCACCCATCTCCCTGTTGCTGGCCGAAGTCGCCCTCCACGTCATCGACGAGGCNNGACGAGGCGAAGGCGACAAAGGATGGCATTGCCCTATATCGGCAGTGACGATGACCTGCGCATTTGTACCCCGAGATCGTTTGATGGAGACATGGGTTGTCTGAACGTTGTCCAGTCCCCAAGATGGCCGCCTCGCGGTGCTCCAAGCATCTGGTGATGGAGGTGTAACAGTCTCCGAGATCGCCCGTGTCAGGGGTGTCTCACGACAACTGGCGCTGCGGTTGGCTTACGAATTCAGGAGCGGCTGGCTCCGCGTTCTCACTGGATTGGAAACTGTGCTCGAGAGGAACGCCTCTACGGCACCCACTTCGAGGGGACGGGCGTACAGATACCCCTGCCCACTGTCGCACTGCTCGCGTTCGAGCTGAGAATACTGTCCGGACTCCTCGATTCCCTCGGCTAGGGTTTCCAGACCCAAGGTCTTACCCAGCTGGACCAGAGTGCGGACCAGAGCCCCGGATTCAGGGGAGTCGGCCATGGTCGAAATGAATGAGCGGTCGATCTTGAGGGTGTCCACGGGGAACCGCTGGAGATAGGCAAGGGATGAGTACCCAGTTCCGAAGTCGTCGATGGCAATTCGCACCCCAGTGGCTTTGAGGGCAGTCAGTCGCGGTATGACGGCATCCACATCTTTCATGATGGCCGTTTCGGTGATCTCAACGATCAGAGATGAGGCGTCGAACCCGGAGACAGCGAGGGCACCGAGCACGTCGTCCACCAGTTGGTCGGTCTCGAGCTGACGGGCAGAGACGTTCACTGAGATATCCAACTGGTAGCCGAGTTCGTGCCATCGTGCTCCCTGGCGGCAAGCCTCTTGAAGCACCCACCGGCCGACTTCTCTGATCATCCCCGAGTCCTCGAGTAGGGGGATGAAGGCATCGGGCTCGACCACGCCCCGCTCGGGATGATTCCAGCGCAGCAGTGCTTCGACCCCGGTGGTCTGACCGCTCCGGAGGTTGAAGATGGGCTGGTAGACGAGGAAGTACTGATGACCAGAGAGGGCGTCGCGAAGGTCCATCTCGAGCAGGTGGTGGTCCTGGACGGCGGTGTGCATCTCGGGCTCGAAGGCAACAAAGCAGTTCTTGCCGGCAGCCTTGGCTTCATACAGGGCGATGTCGGCATCACGGAGCAGCTCGGTAGCAGAAGTCCGGTGGCCGACGGCGATCCCGATGCTGGCGGTCACGGTCAATGGTCCACACGGCGACCCCTCCAGATCAAAGGGGGCGCGCAGAACCTCGAGAAGGCGCTCGGCTACCAACTCGGGACCGACGTCCATTGTCGTCCCGTCGACCAACACCACGAACTCGTCACCGCCCAGTCGGCCGATGCTGTCGCTCTCTCTCATGGTGACTGAGAGCCGCTCAGATACCGCTTGGAGGAGTTGGTCCCCGACCCCGTGACCGAGGGTGTCGTTGACGTCCTTGAAGCCGTCTAGATCGATGAACAGGGCGGCCACTGGCGCATAGGTGCGGCGGACCCGGGCCAGCATTTGTTCAGTTCGGTCGAGGATCAGAGCCCGGTTGGGCAATCCGGTCAATCCGTCATGCACTGCCTGGAACCGGATCTGGTCGAGAAGTCGGGCGTTCGAGATGGCAATTGATGCCTGGGATGCCAGGCCCTTCAGGCGAGCGGCCAATTGAGGGGTGATGGACAAGCGCTCCGGGTCGGAGGTGACACCAGCCACGATGAAGCCAACTGCGACACCGGCCACAATGATCGGTGTGGAGATATTGGCCAGAGTGCCGAAATCGGAAAGGGAACTCTCCACCAGGCCGTATTCGGACAACACGTCCGTTTCCCCTTGGCCAAATGATCGTGATCTGATCGACGCCACCGCATTTTCGGGGTAGCCAACGGAAGCCGCCATACGGAACTCTTCCCTGCGGCCGCCTTCCCATCCCCCGTCGTCCAGGAAGACGGCGACGCGATCGCAATCGATCATGTCGGGTACGGCACGGACCACTTTGGAAGCCATCTCCTCAGTGCTCACGATCTCAGCGAGGGAGGCGGACAGCTCCAGCAAGGACTGGGCCGTGTTGGCCTGGTGTCTGGCCTCTTCGATCGCGTCGGCCGTATCCAGGGCGGCAGCCGCCAGCCCTGCGTAGGTCTCGAGTGCGCCGCGCGACTGTGCGGTGAACACACCGCCCTCCTCGCCGATGGCCAATACTCCATAGCGATTGCGGGCGGACGTCACCTCAACCGACATTCCCCCGTCGTGACCGGCGCCTTCCTCCAGCATGCCGTCGGCCATCGAGGTCGCGTCTGTTTCGCTGAGCCCCTCGTAGTAGATCCTTCGAGGACTTCCGGCCCGGGCCTCGAGTGTCATCAACGCGCTGCTAGCTGCGGCAGCCCCGATGGCAGAGTGAACGATGTCCTGGAGGATGTCCTCGGAGCGCTCGTTCGATGCGAGATCGGTGACCATCCTCTGCAACTGCTCGAGGCGCGCCTTGAGCAGTTGATTCTGCATCTCGAGGTAGTCGATCCGTGACGTCTTCTCGTCGACCTCTTCCCAGCGGAATCGGAAGAGGCAGGCGGCGTCACCTCGGCACTGGCACTCTTCCTCGACCACCTCTGCTGGTGGGAAGCCAAAGAAGACAGGGATCATGGCGTACTGCCGTGCAGTGAAGTCACAGAACTCCGGATACGCCGCAAAGCCGTCGATGAACCACTCGCCAATGGTCCACTCGTTCGGCCCGATCTCTTTGATCTCATATCGTCGAATTGGCACCAACGGGTTCGTACCGTCGCCAGTGGCCAGGACTGCCCCAGGGGAGCCAAGGGCCTGCAGACTCTCGGCGATCTCCGTATTCCCGAGACCGATAGGCGTCGGACTATTCTCGCTGCCACCTTGGATCGAGCTCAATCCGACGTGTGCCTCTTCGAGAAGTCGCTTGAACTGGTGATAGGAGCTCCAAGATGCAATGTTCTTGAGCTCCTTGGTGCTTCGAGTTTCGCCCGCCCTCTGCAGGACTTCCTGGATCGCATCGGCAGACAGTTGTTCCTCGAGATAACCCATCACCATCTGTGTGTAGAGGCCAGAATGGTCGTGCTCGGCCGCCGGAGCTGCATTCGTTGCCATAGCTGGAAGATCGGCACTCCCGACTGCCCCCTGTAGCGTTTCTTAGAACGGGCGGGGTTTCGATTTGCCCTGCTCAGCATCGAATCGCGTATCCGAGACAGCGAACCGAAGTTCGATGACTCCTGCGCAGCAGCACCGTGCTCAATCCTCACCAATGGGCGGGAAGCCACCGTCTCTTGTCCACTGCGACTGCCGAACTCTGTTTTGAGAGCACGTACCCAAAGAGTCCGATGAGAAGAGTGCCGAGCCCAGTAGCAGGAGCGAGCACGGAGGCCGCCTGCCCCGACTTCAAAGCCTTTGCGTTCGGCAGCCGGTGCTGTGGGTGCCGCCGAC
>PLSY01000223.1 GCA_003164275.1 Acidimicrobiaceae bacterium
CCGAAGTTGTAGAGCGTTCCGCTCTCAGCCATGAGACCCTCCCGGTGCCCTCGGGGTCGAGGTGCCGGGAGCTCGACCGGTCCGGTTGGCGGCTCCCTGGACTACTCCCGCACCGCTCGGGGCGCCGGTACCTCCCGTGGTGGACGGCGGAACGTCGTCCGAGGAGGGGCGATGGCCACCGACCGGGCGGCTTACTATGGCCGTTGTTGCCCCACTGGTCGCGGCACCGCCGCCCGCATGGTCTCCCGCGCCGCCGCCGGCGGTCGGACCGCTGGGGTTCGGTCCAGTAGGGCTCGGACTCCCCGACGTGTTGGATGAACCGGTTCCGGTGCCTGTCGGTGATCGGGTCGCGCTTGGGTCTGACCCTTCGTTGACCCCAGCGGCCACCCTCGCGCCGGCTTTGGCTGCGCCGGCCGCCGCGCCTGCTCCGGCGGTTGCGGCAACCCCGACGGGTCCGGCTGCGGCCCCCGCTTCCACCAGCGCCTTGCCCCTGCCCCCGCCTCCCATCATCTTCGCCGTACCGGCGACACGGCTCCCCATATAAGTCATCCGACCCGGCGCGCTGATCTGGGATGCCGCGGCTGCCGCGTGCTCGGTCGCCGCCGGTACATGCCTCAGGGCCATGGGAAGGGCTAGCGATCCGAGGATGAGGAACGCCAGGCAGAGGAACAGGGTCGTCATGTCCCCACCGACCGCACCGGTGCTCGAGCCGGACAGCTGGCCGCTGTTGAGGTCGGCGGCGGCCAGCACCATGAGCATGGTGATGACCAGTTGGGAGAGGATCGTGGCGATGATCAGGTCCACCAGGCGCTTGATCCAGTGGGCCGTCCCACCCCAGTAGAGCCCGCAGAGGGCGAGCGGAATGGCCAGTACCTCCAGATAGAGCAGCGCTCCTCGCAGGGCAAGGACGAACCAGATCACGAGAGCGGCCAGCCCGGCCAGTGCCACGATCAGAGTGGCCGCCAGCCCGGGCAGACCGCTGCCGCCGGTGGTGACCGTGGCTGACAGGGCGAAGTCGGACAGGTGACCGAGGCCCTGCGCGAATCCCTGGTTACCTCCGAGGGCCTCGTTCACCAGGAGGCTGCAACAGGCATTGATCAGGGTGATGATGCCGGCGGTCACCGGGACCGCGACGGCCGTCCCGATGGCCATGATGACGGGCGCCCCGAGGCCTCGTTTCAGCACCGAGGTCAGGTCACCCCGCAGGGCGGCGGTCCCTACTCCGATGAAGAGGATAGGCACCGACAGCCAGGCGACCACGGTGAGCATGGCCCTCCACGGGCCCTTGAACCACGACGTGAAGTCCGGGGTGGTGGTCGCCTGCATGGCGTGGATCACCCCGCCGATGGCCCAGCTGGTGAACCCGCCGATCCCCTGGGAGATCGAGTGCCCGAACCATCCGACAATGTCCTGGCCGATGCCACCCAGCGGATCGAAGAGTGAAAGTCCGACTAGCACGTCAGCTGACCGAGGTGCCGAAGTTGAAGGCCCAGGTGATGAGGAAGACCCCGGCCCCGATGATTACCGCTCCGGCGAGAGCGGCCAGCACCTTGTGCTGGGAGACCGACGTCCGGCTGATGGACCCATTTTGGACCCCCCACCACAGGCCGGCCCCGCCGATGATGAGGCCGAGCAGACAGGCGTAGACGGCCCACTGCTCGATCCCGCCGAGGAAGGAGGTCACCTGGGACGAGCCCGGGAGCGAGCTGTTCGGGGTGATGGTGAAGTTGGCGGCCAAGAGTGGCGAGGCAAGGTTCGGGACAAACGACTGAGGGATCATTGGACCTCCAGGGGCTCTGTTCGGGACCGTGCGTTCCGGACACCACACATCGTCCAAACGGACGTCACCCTGATCGTCACCCTCGCCGAAATTGTGTTCTGACCTGGGGAACAACAGTGCCTCGGTAACGTCACCCTCAATCAACGAACGCAGTTTCCCGTTTGAAGGTGACGTCACCCTCCGGTTGCTCGATTCCCCCAGCCCGTGGCCAACGCTCACTAAATGGAACGGTCTGCGGTCTGCGGTCTGCAGTCATGGCAGCCGGGACGCTGCGACCTCCAGTGACCCGGTGCGCTTCGTCAGATTTGGTCCAACGTCACCATCTGAACCACGAAATCGATGTGCGCGTAGTCCGAATCCCCGTCGCCGATGATCACCGAATGCAGGCTCACGTCGTAGAACTCAAGCGGCAAGGCGAAGGCAAATGAGTGGTGGTGGCTGAAGCCTTCCATGGTCCGGATCCCGAAGGGAATCTCGAAGGTGAAGTCTTCGTAGTGCAACACTCGACCGTTCTCAACGCGGTCCACAACGATCTCAAGTGTGAATGGACGGCCGTACTCGTCCATCGCGATTTGGACAACCATGCCCAGGCCCAGGTCACAGAGGAAGGGAAGGCTTGGAACTCTGACGTAGGTCTGGAAGCCAAACCGTACGTCCAGAGACTCGGTGACGGGATCCACTTCAACGTGCCCGGCGATGAATGCGCTCTCGATTCGCACGAAGCCAGGGTAGAACACCGCATCCCACCTGGACTTAGGGTCGTGGTCGAGCGGCATTGGCCGAGTGGCATTGCCAAGGCATCGGACCCCAGGACCCGCGTCGAATCCGTGCCTCAGGTGGCGTCATACCCGCTCGCTACCGTGCCACCATGAACACTCATGAAAGACCCCAAGGAGCAATGATTAATCTCGAATTGCTTGGGCTTCCCACTGCCTGCTGGAAGTGTGGGGGGAGCACGGTGGCCCTTGTAGCAGTGGCACCAGCTCAAGCCCAGGAGGATGACGAGCTCTACCCGACCAGCGAGCCTGCAGCCCTGGCTTTCGCCGCCGCGCACCTCCCAGCAGATGTCATCCAGGTGGGCAAGATCAACGAGCGGACCAGCCGGACTGCTGGAGAGACCTCCCTAATGGGTGTTTCCACTGCGATGCCCTACTCGGGAACTACTTTCTGTTTCAGGAGGAATTGCTTGAGGTCCTCGTTGCCGAAGGGACCTTGGGTCTTCGGGTGCTGGCCACATTCAGCACACCTCGGGCGCTTGGCCAAGCGATTGCACCCCTGGGGTGTGATCGACGAGAACTGGGAGCGTCAGGCTCAAGACGTCCGAGATCCCCGGAACGGCCGCAGTTGTCAAGCCACTCCTCGCCTCCGTTGCAAGTGCCTACTATCTGGTACCTTGATGCGCGAACTGGAGGCGGTCTCGATGGACGTAAACGGAGAGATCACGATCTGCCATCGACGGATCGACTAATGGCGGCTGCGATGCCTTCACGGACTAGTCGGCGGCTTGCTCGGTGTAGGTCGGTTGATGCCAGAGGGAAATGTCACTGAAGGGTCGAATTGGATCACCCGTCCGGTCTGGTGGGCGGCCCATGCTCGTGAAGGGCTCTCGGCGGTCGAAGAATGGCGACGGCAAGGGGTTCCGTGACGTCTGGCCAAGATGCCGACCGGAGCCGTGTTGCAAGTTCTCGCTAATGGGACAACAGTCTGACGGTCCCCTCGATCCGCTCGTGGTCGGGTGGCCGAGGCTGTTGCTCTGGGCGACCAACGTCCACACCTCACGACGGTCCATCGAGTGCTCGATCCACCTCCGCCCGCACGGTGTCGTCGACGCCCGCACGGAGGATTTCGGATGAAGCTTTGATTTGGGCTGGTGTACGGGCGCCAACCAATGCGCTGGTGATATCCGGGTTGGCAACAACCCAGGCGGTCACCAATTGGCCGACCGTCCAGCCACGGGCCGCGGCGAGTGGTTGGAGTAGTTCGACGGCACGCAGTGCGGCGGGAAGATCCAGCAGAGGGTGATCACGTCTCCGCCAGTCATCGGGAGCCAATCGACTCAAGGAAAATGTCCCCGATAGCGTCCCATGGGCCATCGGGCCGTAGGCGAGTACGGCAATGTTCTTGGTGTGACAGAAGGGGATGAGGTCGTGCTCGATCTCACGGTGAAGGATGTTGTAAGCCGGCTGTACCGAGTCCACTAGCCCGACCACCGAGCAGCGGCGTAGGAGCTCCACATCGAAGTTCGAGACACCAATGAACCGGGTCTTCCCGGTCTCACGAAGTCGGACCAATTCGCCCCATGTCTCTTCCACCGGTACATCCTCGGTGGGGCCATGCAGCTGAAAGAGATCGAGGTAGTCAGTACGGAGTCGCCTGAGACTGTCTTCGCACTCCTGGCGGACGCTCGAAGGGTGACCGGTGGCGAACATCGATCCATCCTGACGCCATCGCCGAGTGCACTTTGTCGCAACGAACACTTCGCTTCGTCGTCCCGACAGCGCCTCGCCGACAACCTCCTCGGAGTGGCCAAGCCCGTAGATGGCAGCAGTGTCTACCCAGTTGAGGCCTTCGCCAATCCCGGTCTGGATGGTGGCCACCGAGAGAGAATCATCCTGCGGTCCCCACGACGCGCTCCAGCCGCCACCTCCGATCGCCCATGCACCCAGTCCCAGGACCGACAGCCTTTCCCCGGAAGGAGCGACGAGCCCGCTAGGTGGATTCATTTCCACCATCCTCAGTCGGCAATGACACCACGAACGTAGGCATCGATGGTGCCAGCGCAGTTCAATTTGTCGTCATCGGCGCCAAGGTCCCGGAACCTCACGATGTCCCAGACCGACGGGCTGCTTCTTCCGCATGGGCACGTGCCGAAGTCGATCTGTACCTGGTCTCCGCTCATCAGACCACCCCAGTGGCCCTCGGCCATCAGATCGATGAAGGCGAATCTGGATGTTGCCTGTTCGCTGGTGTCGACCAGCTTCTCGCCTGCGTCATCGAGAGGCAGGAGGACGATCCAAGGGGGACAGTGGTACCGCCCACTCGCACATTTCGGTAGCGCAGTCGACAGTTCCTGCATGCCGTACGAGTGGTGGAAGGATCCGGGCCCAATATTGAAATAACGCGCAATCTGTTCCTGATAGTCGGGAGGAAGCGAATTCCCCTTCAGTCCACCTCCGGAAAGCAGAACATTGCCGGAGTCGAAATCGCCTGGCTCGATCCCGCGCTGCTTGGCCCGCTCCATGATCTCGAAGAGCTGAGGCCAGAGCCCGAACAACACGACGGGCTCTTGGCGATGCTCGATGATCCATCCAGTCATAAGATCGAATCGCGCCGACATCCGTTCGGCACGCTTGGCGGACTCTCGCTCTGCTTCAGTGATGTCAGCGGGCATCGCCGTTCCTGCCGCCATGGCGGACCGCAATCTGGCCGCACGCTGTTGATCGGCGATCGATAAGGGCTCGTCGAACA
This sequence comes from Acidimicrobiaceae bacterium, assembly GCA_003164275.1. Next base: position 5,249 of record PLSY01000223.1, read on the forward strand.
GGTGGTAGACCGACCCGCTCCGGCCAAAGGCGTCGCTGATTGCGTTGAACTTGTCGCCGTAGCGGGTCGATGCGATATGGGGTCCAAGAATGAATACCGGGCGGTCATTGCCAGGCGCCACACCGGTGGTCCAGGTCAGGCCTCGGACCATCCCCGACGCCGTGTGCCGCCGATCTGCCTCGGTCTGGTTCACAAAGGAGCACTTCCCGGACGTTCCGCTGGTGAAGAACACGTAGTGGCCTGCGGAGTGCAAACGGGCCAGCCATTCGTCGGGACCGGACACTCCGGAGACGTCCACATCCACGGCCTTCGTCGATAGGGCACTCAACCAGGCATTCATGCCCACCCAGTTGTTACCCGAGACGAAGGCATCCGGATAGCTCTTGTACGTGGTGTGGGAGAACAACAGCGGTACTGCATCTTGGAGTTTCGCAATCGAGGAGGTTCCGGTGTCGACAGCACGCCGGTCGAGCACCTTGATCTCTTGCCGACGACAGTCGAGCAGTTCAGCCACGGCTTGCAGCTGTAGATGCTGAACGTCCTCGCCGAAGTCTGCATACGGATCCGGTGATTCCATCCTCCCAACGAGCTGTTCCAGCGCTGAGTCCATGGCGCTCTCCTCTCCGCGTACTGGCCATCGCCGCAGCCGTACGGGGCCGCAGCTGGGATTGAAATCCTCAAACTAGAAGTAGATACTTACTATATCCAAGGCCGAGCACTGCGTTCGGTCTGACGGGGGAGGACTCGACATGCCTCAGGTGATGACGGCGGGCTTCGACATGGTGAAAGGAGTCGCTACGGAGGCCCCTCCTGGCGGCCTCGAAGCCACGAGGGTGGACCAGCTCATCTGGCCCCGCGACGAGCCGGGACCGGCATTCGACCTTCCCATCGCCGAAGTGTTCGACTTCCTCGTCGAGTTGGGCCGAAACCTCGATCACCGGGCCAATCCTCACCTGTCGGAGGCAATGGCATCGTTGGCAGTTGACCACCCGATGGGGCCGCGGGTGCTCGAGCACTACTTCGCGGGGCTTCCTGCCGTCTTCGACCGAAGCCTGCTGGAGTTCGAGTTCGAACAGGGGCTGGGATCGGGCGCTGGAGACGGGTGGCGCCAGGTCGTGGATCATCGGGGTCGGCCCTGCAACGTGAGGCCCTTTCCCCCCCGGTTGGTTCACATCCTGCCTGGCAACGTTCCCGGAGCCGCTGCAGTGACCATTGCCCGTGGCGCACTGAGCCGAGGGGTCCATCTCCTGAAGACGCCTTCGAACGATCGGTTTACGGCCCCGGCAATCCTGAAGACGATGGCCGACATCGACGCGTCACATCCGATCACGAGGTCATTTTCTTCTGTCTACTGGAGGGGTGGGGACAAAGGAGTGGAAAGCCTCCTTTTCCGTCCCCAGTACTTCGACAAGTTGGTGGCCTGGGGCGGCGAGTCCGCCATCAGAGGGGTTCTTCAGTACGTAGGCCCGGGACTCGAACTTGTGAGCTTCGACCCGAAAGTGTCGATCTCACTGATTGGTAGGGAGGCATTTCTATCCGACGATGTATTGGACGAGGTCGCCGAGCGGGCAGCCTGTGACGTCGCCAACTTCAATCAGGAAGGATGCGTCAGTAGCCGTTATCAATTTGTTGAGGGCACTACTGACCAGGTGGATCGGTTCTGTGAACGTCTGGTGGTCCGGCTCGGAGTAGACCGTGAGTTGGGGTCGGCCAAAGGCCCGAAGGTACCCCGTGACATTCGAGACGAGGTGGAGATTCTTCGTATGCTCGAGCCGATCGTCCGAGTCTGGGGAGGCTACGACGGAGATGGCCTGGTCGTTCGGTCAGATGCCATGGTCGATTTCCACCCCTCATCCAAAACGGTCAACGTCGTTCCGGTCTCGAGTCTCGACGACGCAGTTCCATTGACCACGGTGGCGACCCAATCTGTGGGTGTCTATCCAGGTGAGAGGGGTCGTGAACTCCGTGACCTGCTTGCTTCCCGAGGAGTGCAGCGCGTCGTGGCCCTCGGCGAGGCCCACGAGGCCGGCATGGGCCTACCTCACGACGGAATGTACCCGTTGCATCGATTTGTGCGCTGGATCGTCGACAATTCCACGGCGGGCCCAGCTGCGCGATGAGCCGACAGGTGCTGCGCCTGGGGCGAACTGTTATCAACATGAATACGCGTGCCGGCCTGCCGCATTCCACCGGGAATCCGCATCAGATGCGCGGGAAAGGGATATCACTATGAGCAATGCGCTGAGTTCCAAGGCACTTACGCCATTTGGTTGTTCCGTCGAGGTGGACTTGTCGACGCCGCTCTCCGAGGAGGAACAGCAGGAATTGCGGGATCTGTTCGCCCGCCATCTCCTTCTGAGATTCCGTGGACAGCGGCTGACGGCGAGTGATCAGGTGCGGGTCATGGGGTACCTGGGTTCGGTCTTACGGCTACCCAGTGGGCTCGACTACGAGTACGTCTCCAACACCCGATCGGACGGCAAGCTCGGATCCGACGAGATCAGTTGGCACTCCGATATGCAGTTCAGCCCAATGCCGTTTGAGGCGCTCTCGCTGCATGCTCTGTCGGTCATCGACAAGATGACGTCCACTCGGTTCGCCAGCGGAGCCAGAGCCTACGAAAGACTGAGTTCGGACCAACGCGAATTCGTCGGTGGCCTCCACGCCCTCAATGTCTTTGCTAGTGACTTTCCAGGCCGTAACCGGTCAGTTGCCCTTTCGGCCGAAGCGCCTCGTTCCGTGCACCCTGTCGTCCAGCAACACCCGGTGACCGGCGTCCCGTTTCTTTTCGTGTCTTGGCAGCAGACTGATTCCATCGTTGGTCTCGAGGCGGGCGAGAGCGACCAACTGCTGGAGCAGCTCTTCGCCGTGCTGTACGACGAGGAGAACGTCCTCGAGCACCACTGGTCGGTCGGGGATCTGGTGATCTGGGACAATCAGTCGCTGCAGCACGCTCGCGGAGATATCTCACGCGAAGGCGAGCGCACATTGCAGAAGGTGACTCTCGGCCAGAAGAACCTCCTGGAGATGTATCCGGAGTTCGCCGGCAAGACCACCGACGAGCTGCGATTGTCCACCGCATCCGGCTGAGGAAGGTTTGCAGGGCGGCTAATCGTCAAACTCTGCCACCGCCAGCTGCTCGGATCACAGCTTGGGGGTCATAGAACTCTCGGTAGGTGCTCAGGCGCCCATCACGCGCCGTTGCAGTGACGATGTAGCTATTGCCGAACGGAACGAGGGAACGGGCCAGTACCCCTGAGGAGCGAAACTCACCGAGCGCCATGGATGGATCGGCAAGCGGCCATACCTGCACATCGAGGAAGGAGATTGTCGAGAACACTTGTGCCGCCCATTTGAAGAACGTGGTGAGCTCGGCCGTGCCCTCGTAGCGCTTCGGGCGGCCTTCGACCGCGAAGGGGAATTCGATGACCGCATCGCTGTGGAACCAGGGCAGTATCTCATCGGGTTCGAACGTCTCCAGCGACGCCAGGAAGCCGGCAAGCACCCCCGATGCGTCCAACGGTCCTCCGTCATGTCCGGGCCCATTGATCGAGCTCTTCACTTCCCAGCCTCCTCTGATGTCAGCGAGAGGACAACTATCGGAATCTCTCTCGTCGTCTTCTGTCGGTACTCGTCGTACGTCGGGAAGATGTCGACCATGACATCCCACAGTCTCGTGCGCTCGGCCCCGTGCGCCGTTCGAGCTAGCACCCCGAACCGCTCCCGCCCCACCTGCACTGAGGCATTTGGCTGCTCGACCAGGTTGAGGTACCAATGAGGGTGATTGCGGTGGCCCCCACGTGAACCGACGACGACATAGGTAGCGTCATCCCGGCCGTAGATGAGTGCGTTCCGGCGCAGGTCACCGGAACGCCGGCCTTTAGACAACAGGACCAGCGTCGGGATCCCGTTCCAGAGGTGGCCATCCTCACCGTCGGACTCGATGTAGCGGCGAGTGTGCTCGGCCACGTGGTTCACCGTGCTGTCGGGAGCGCGAAGAAACGCATCGTCGGAAGCGGTGAACGGAGGGCTGGCACTCGCCATCACCGTCCCTATAGTAGTGGGCGCTAACTACGGATCCACAAACCGCAATGCGGGCTCGCATTCGCTGGCAAGGATCGTGCTCCGCACGGCACTGATCGGTTCGACTGCTCGGGTGCGGCCAGGCGGTCCTGAATGGAGGAATGTCATGGCTACCTTTGCCCTGATCCACGGTGGTTTCCACGGGGGCTGGTGTTGGGATCTACTCGTCCCGGAACTGCAGAAGCGTGGGCATCGTGCCGTTGCTCCCGACATGCCCATTTCGGATCCCACGTGCGGCAATGTGGACTATGCCGCCATCGTGATCGACGCCTTGGACGACGTCGACGATGATGTCGTGGTCGTGGGTCACTCGCAGGGAGGAACCACTGTCCCCTATGTGGCGGCCGTCAGAGAGGTGGCGAAGATGATCTATCTGGCGTCCGCTGTACCGTTTCCCGGGGAATCGTTCGCCGAGTTTCTGGTGGCAAACCCCACCTTCCTCAATCTCGAAATCGGAGAGAGCGATGATCGTGGGTGCATGGTCATCGCTCCCGAGGTGGCAAGGTCGACATTCTTCGACGACTGCCCGGAGGACGTGGCCGCGTGGGCAATCGCAAGGCTCCGCAATCAAGCGCCCACACCAATCGCAGAGGTGTGCTCGCTGACCGAATTTCCGAAGGTGCCTGCGGAATACATTGTCTGTCTCGATGATTCGGCCTTGAACCCGGAAGCCTGCCGGGAATTGGCCCACGACCGACTGGGTGTGGTCGCCCGGGAGATCCCGGGCAGTCACTCACCGTTCCTGACCCGGCCCTCCGAACTGGCAGACCTGTTGGCAGCGCTGATCTGAGCCAGCGCAACCCATGGCGGCGCCAAGCACCTCATTGCAAGTAACTACTTATTAAGCTACCCTATAACCACCGATGACGGCCGGCCTCAGATTAGGGCCCGCACGTTGGGGAGGGAGCGGTATGACTGCACTTGGTGAACACGCTGAGTTGCTGCCGACACAGACGAAGAATGGTGGCGACGCGTGCTGTGGTCGAGCAGAGAGACGGCCGTTGACTTCCGGGAGCCATGGCGCTCAGTGTCCGACGTGCATCTCGTGGATTTCTCCCTCCCTTCGGTGGAGTGAACCCATCGTCCGGTCCCAGGGCTGGCTCGCAGAGTGAGGAGATAGCGCCTTGCCACAAGTAACGATGACCGATGAGCCCGAGGTACTGCTTGCCCAACTTATGGCCGGAGAACTGGCTCAAGACCCCACTATCGCCATGGACCGGCTCCGGGAGGTCGCCCCGATCCACCGAAGTGACCAGTTCAACGGATGGTTCCTTACGCGCTACGACGATTGCCTTGAGTTGTTGCGGTCGACGTCGTTCGATGTGGCATTGGGTGAGCACCTTGCAATAGCCGATCCGCGCTACGGCGACAGCGCGTTCCTCCAGAATGTGGCGAACATCCTTTCATTCATGAATCCTCCGCAGCACACGCGGTGTCGGCGCCTGGTGTCGCGTGCTTTCTCCCCTCGGAGCTTGGCGCTCTCGA
>PLSY01000210.1 GCA_003164275.1 Acidimicrobiaceae bacterium
CACCTGACGGACGGCCAGGGTGCCGGCCTCAAGGTCGATGTCAGCCCACCTGAGTCCGAGCAACTCGCCGCGTCACATGCCGGTGGTCGCCAGTAGGTGGAATGCCGGATTCAGCCGCTGGCCCGATGTGGCGGTCAGGAACTGACCGACCTGCTCGGCGGTCCATGACGGGGTGGAGCTACGGACCTTGGCTGGCACGGCAGCGTCATCAGTCGGGTTCCGAATGAGCAGATTGTCTTTGACGGCGTCGTGCAGTGCCTTGTGTGCTGTGACGTGGATCAGGCGCACCGAACGAGGGGAGAGGCCGCCCTTGCCATCGGCCCGACCATTTCGGCCGAGCTCACCGTAGAAGGTCGAGAACGTGGACCGGTCCAACTGCCGAAGCGGGATAGAGCCAAGCCCCGGAATCAAGTGGACCTCGACGACGCCGCGGTACGACTCCCACGTATTGGCCCGGACCGTCTCCTTGATGGTCGGCAGCCAGCGGGTGAGATACTGGCCGAAGGTCTCCTTGGAGGGCTCGACATACGAGCCCTTCTTCACGTCGGTGACAAGCCCGTGCAGGGCCTCGGTTGCGTCCTTCTTCCGGTCGTAGCCACTGTGCCACTTCCGCTTCCGCTTTCCCGTCTCCGGGTCAACGCCCATCTCGAGCACGACGTAGTACTTCGTACCCTTCTTGGCTACGTGTCCGTTCATGGGGAGTCCTCCTCGGTGAGTCCTGACATCTCGGCGATTGCTTTCTCTTCGACCCAGTTGGCGGTCATTCGCAGTTCGGCGGCCATGGATTTGGCGCGAGCGATGAAGACTTCCTGCAGCCGCTCCACTTCCTTTTTGTGGGTGCGGTCGACGAGATCGCCGAGGACATCCACGAGGAGATTGCCAGGGACCAAGAGAGACAGCAGGTCCAACTGCCTGTCGAGCGTGAGACCGCCCGTGACCACCTCGAGGGGAACTGCGTCGGCACCCTGCTCCGTCCTGTCCCATAGAAGGAAGAGCGCGCCGCACCCGAACACTTCCGACAGACCGAGCAGCTCCGGCACTGACACTTGTCGGCGGCGGCCTTTGCCTTCGACCTCGGTGACAGTGGTCCTTGCCCAGTGGAAGCCCAGGTCGTTCATCTTCTCTGCGAGCTGCTCTTGGTTCCAACCGTTGTGTTCCCTCTGAGCCTTGACGCTTGAGGCAATGATGTCACCCAGCGCCACAGGGTGCTTCTTTCGTGGGNNCTTCTATGGTAAGTAGGGAAATCCCACTCGCGGACTGGGCCGATGATCAGCGAGCGATCGCATGGGTCCGGCGGCTAGTGAGAGATGGTGAGTTGCGAGCACTCCGCGAGCGGGCAGAGCTCACCCAATCAGTCCTAGCGGGACGGGGCGGCTGCACTCCTTCGGCAATCTCTCAGTACGAATCGGGCGCGCGTGTTCCAAACCGGGCCATCGCAAAGCGGTTAGCCGAGGCGCTCAAAGCCTTTGATAGTTCGGAGACAGTGGAGTGACGCAAGCCTGGATCGAGGAACTCCAACTGAAGCCAGTTATTCGACCCCGTCGGTGGGCCGAGCTGAGTGGGATGCCGGCGAGCACCGTCTATGACGCCATCAAGAGCGGTTCGCTACCCAGCATCCGACTCGGCACAGCGATCTACATCCCGACGGAGCCCCTTCGAAGACTTCTCGGAGTGAGCGAGACCGCCGAGGTGGCGTCTTGACCCTCACACCGGACCAGCTCGAGGACGCGATCCTCTCCATGGACGCTGGCGCAATCGACAGTCTCGGTGCCACCCTTCGGGAGCGAGCCCAGCGGATACGGGTCGAGGTCACGGAAGAAGAAGGCAGACGGGCCGTTGCGCTCGCCCCTCTGACGCCTGACCGCACTCCTACGCCCATCGGCAGAGTCAGGGCCGGAACCTGCTTCCTCGTCCAGCAAGGTCGGCACCCAGAACAGATCAGGGGAACCATGTATCTCCTCGCCCTCGAAGCGTTCGGCCACCACGACGTCGCCGTAGAGGCAGTCGAGTGCGGAATCGCCGACGCAATGGCACTCCGAGAGGAAGTACCGGCATGACCGCAACCGCCGATGCTCCTCCATGGGAGCCAGACGAAGAGCGGATCATCGGAACTGACCTCGAGCTGACCATCGAGGTAAACCGTGGCCGATTGGTACCGGGAGGGTCCATCCTCGATGCACCGACGGAGGTCGAGTCCGTCTGGGGCGATGGCCAGCGATCCCTGTGGGCGAAGGGAGAGCCATTCATTCTCTGTGGACCTGATGGTTCCGGCAAAACATCGATCGCCCAGCAGGTCGTTCTCCATGCCATAGGAGTTCGCACTGGCGACTTTCTCGGTCTGCCGGTCGAGACGGGTGGGAAAGTGCTCTACCTGGCATGTGATCGGCCAACCCAGGCGATGCGGTCATTCAGGCGGATGGTGACCGAAGTAGACCGACCACAACTCGACGAACGACTGGCCGTCTGGCGTGGGCCACTTCCGTTCGACTTGGCAAAGAACCCACTCGGACTCGTGCTCATGGCCCGACACTTCGGAGCCGACAAGATCGTCGTCGACTCAATCAAGGACGTCGCTGCGGACATCAGCAAGGAGGAGGCCGGACTCGGTCTCAACAACGCCTTCCAGCACGCCGTGTCCGAAGGTATCGATGTCTGCGGGCTCCACCACCAACGCAAGGCCCAACAGGGTGCAGGCAAGCCGAATCACCTCTCAGACGTCTACGGCTCGAGGTGGATTACGGCCGGTGCCGGCTCGGTGGTCATGTTGTGGGGCGAAGCCGGGGATCCTGTCGTCGACTTCACCCACCTGAAGCAACCGAGCGAGACCGTTGGCCCGTTGAAGGTGCTCCACGATCACTTGGCCGGTATCTCGACCATGGCGGAAAGTGCCGACGCCTGGACAGTCGTACAGGACGCACGCAACGGAGTCACTGCGGCAGGAGCGGCGATGGTGATGTTCTCAGAGTCCTCACCGTCCCGGAACCAGGTCGAAAAAGCCCGGCGACAACTCGAAGGTCTGGCAAAGCGGGGGAAGGCTCACAAGCGAGATGGATCAAAGGGTGGGAAGGCCGGCGAAAACGCCGCCATCTACTTCCCTCTGACCGTGATCGACGGGGGCCTCAGATGACCTTTGGAGCAATCACGGCACCAATCACGGCAATCACGCACCAATCACGGCACCAATCACGGGCTGTCACGGCGGGTCGGAAAGTCCTGGTCAGCCAATCACGGCACCAATCACGGCAATACACATACCAATCACGTTTTGCGGGTTCCTTTAGGAACCCCCGCAAAACCGGTGATGGGGGTTGGTCATGAGTGCCTTCGAGGACATGTTCGAGCAGATCGAGGAGCAGCCGGTTCCGGGTGGATGCGAAATCTGCGATGCGTACCAAACCTTCGAGTCGGTCCGCCCCGGGTTCACGATCATCAACGTCTGCCACGACGACTGGTGCCCAATCATCCGAGCCAGAGAAGCGTGGGGGAACTGAAGAAATGACATCCGCCGACAAGTTTGCGTCTGAGACCGATGCTCCACGATTCCCCCCACACGAAGAAACGATGAACGACACGGCAGAAGTAAGGCAGAAAGAGAGCCAAATGTCCAGGTCAGAGGGCCAACACATGACAGTAGGTCAAGAGATTTCGACACGCTCGCTGGCCGATTGGTTGCTCGGATCCAGCGCAACTGCTCCCGAATCGTACGAGCCCTTCTGATGAGTTGCCGTCCCGGTCATCCACCACGCCATCCTGACTTCGAGCCAGGCAACACCGCTCATCTCGTACACGGTGCCGACAGTCCGCGAGCCATCGAAGCCGTGGCGACCGAAGTGCACGAAGCGCTTCGAGAGGTCGCACCGTGGCTGGACGAACCGCACTTCGCTCCAGCCGTCTACCGATACCTGCGAGCAACCGCCCGAGAGCAGCTTCTGGACACCTTCATCGCGGAGACAGCGGAAGCGAAGGGCGCCGTGAAGGTGCCATCCCGTACGTGGGAACAGGCAACCGCCGCCACACGCCTGGCGCACAACATCGCAGGGGAACTCGGACTTACGCCGCTGGGGCAGGCACGACTCAAGGCAATCGCCGGCACGGCAGCCCTCACCGAAGACGCACTGGTGAAGCTCCAGACCGAAGGCAACCGCATCCGCATCGATGCCGAGGCACGCATGGCCAGCAATGGCACTTCCATCGCATTGGGCGACGGATCACAGAACGGAGACGCCAATGGCAGCGACGCTTGAGGATGCCCTGAGCCTCATTGCCAGCCTGATCCTGGACGATGGACGCCGCTGGGGCGATGCTGCGATGCCGTGGCAGTGGGACGCCGCCAAGGCGATCCTGGATCCCAAGAGCCGCCCATACCGTTGGGAGAGTCGGCCTCGAGGCGGGAGCAAGACGACCGATGCCGCCGCATGGATCATCGTCATGCTGGTCCTGGTGCTCCCTGCCGGTTCGGAGTGTTACGCCTTCGCTGCTGACCTCGACCAGGCACGCCGTGTCCGTGACTTCATCAACGGGTTCGTCGCTCGCACGCCCGGCCTTGCATCACTGATCACCGTCGACCGCTATCGGATCACGTCCTCCACCGGCTCCACGTTGGAGATCATGTCCGCCGACGGCGCTTCAGCGTTCAGCCTGTTGGGATCGTTCTTCTTGGTCGATGAGCTCTGCCAGTGGAACGCCACCGAGAACGCCCGAACGCTGTGGACCGCCATCATGTCCGGCCTAGNNTCCGGGAGCCAAGTTGTGCGTGATCACGACGAGCGGAGATCCCGGCTCCTGGAGTCACGGCATCTACAAGCACGCGGTGCGCTCACCGCTGTGGAGCGTGGCCGAGCTGAAAGGTCCGTTGCCATGGACCGACCCCGAATATCTGGAAGACCAGAAGGAATCGCTGCTTCCCGCCGAGTACTCGAGGTATCACCTCAACGAATGGGCGACCGGCTCTGACCGGCTCACGAATGAGGCCGACCTCGAGAAGTGCGTCTCGTTGGCCGGGCCGATGTCACCCGAACCTGGCCGGCTCTACGTGGTGTCCGCTGACCTTGGATGGAAGCACGACTCAAGCGTCGTCGCTGTAATGCACGCCGAGCCTCAATTCAATGACGCAGGTGAGGTCCGAGGCCGCCTCCTCGTCCTTGACGACCTCCGAGTGTGGGAGCCCAAACCCGGCCAAGAGGTCACGCTCGCCGACGTCAAGGCCCAGATCATCGAGTTCTCTCGCCAGTACAACCACGCGGCAGCGATCATCGACCCCCGAGAGGCTGTGGGCTCGCTGCAGGAGTTCCGGGCCATGGGAATGGACGCCGAGCAGTACAACTACACCGAGAAATCGGTTGGGACGTTGGGACTGGTCCTCTTCCGGGCCATCCGCTCGCACAATCTGGCCATCTGGCGCCACCAGGCCCTCATCGACCAGCTGCTGAGCGTGAAGCTTGTCGAGAAGACCCCGGGCAACTTCAAGTTGGATCATTCCCACTCGGGTCATGACGACATGGCGACGACACTGGCCATGGGAATCTTCAAACTGTTGGAGCGGTCGGTCGGGCACGCCGAGATCCTGTTCGATGAGAGCCCCTCAACCACTGCTCTGGACGGACAGCNNCGCAATGAATCCGGCCGATCTCCTGTCCAACCACCTCGACATCACGGGAGGTTGGTGATGGCCGACTACACGACCCCATCCGACTTCTACTTCGCCGGCCTGATCACGCCCTCTCGGATCTGTCGACTCGCTGGCCCTGCGCTCCGCTCCTATCTGGCAGAAGCCCGACGCGGTCAGTGGAATCTTGATCCCGAACTTGTCCTCTGGATGCGAGCCGTCGATCTGGAGGGTCAACGCTGGGCCACTTACGGAGGCGTAAGTCAAAACGATGACCTTCAGCCCGAGTCGGCAGAGTTGACCCATGAACCCCTTTCAGTGGCCGAAGTCGCCGAGCTACTTGGCTGCAAATCGCCAGGCGTCCGCTACCACGTCAGAGAGGGTCACCTCGCACCCTGCCGGCGTGATCCGTATCTCTTCGACCCCTCAGAAGTTGACCGCTTCCTCGCAGCCAGAGTGGCGTGACCGATGAACCCTTCGTTCGAATCGGCGCTCGAGGAACTTCGCACCAACGGACGCANNAGCCGTCGTCGTGCACTCAAACCCGGCGAAGCGATCGTCACCACAGTCAAAACAGAAGGCAGGCAGACAATGCCCACAAATCTCACTAAGGCCGATCTCGACTATCTGGCCGAGAAGCTGGACGAGCTCAAACACACCCGGGAACTCCGCGA
>PLSY01000417.1 GCA_003164275.1 Acidimicrobiaceae bacterium
TGTGCTGCACCCAGGCCCAGTCGCCATAGCTCTTCGGAGGGGTGCCCGCCAGGTTGCGGCCCCACGGATCCGACGGCCAGGCATCCTCGCCCCATTGGGCAAGTGAGAACGGGGGGTTGGCAATGACGCAGTCGAACGTGGCCAGCCGGTCGCCGGTCAAGAATGCCGGGGCCCGCAGTGTGTCTCCGCGAACGATCTTGAAGTCCTCTGCGCCATGCAGGAACAGATTCATGCGTGCGATCGCCGCGGTGGTGAGGTTCTTCTCCTGGCCGTAGAGGTGACCGAGCATCAGGCGCTCGTCGCCACCCTGGGCGGCCACGTGATGGAGAGTCTCTAGCAACATTCCGCCCGTCCCGCACGCCGGGTCATAGACCATCTCGCCCTCCCTTGGATCGAGCATCTCGACCATGAGACTGACGACCGAGCGGGGGGTGTAGAACTCGCCGGCCTTCTTATTTGTGAGGTCCGCGAACTTCTTGACCAGGTACTCGTAGGCATCACCGAGCACGTCGTTCGGCACGGATTCGTTGGAGAGGTCCATACCGGAAAAGTGGTCGACAAGATCGACGAGGAGCTCATCGGAGAGTCGATCCTTGTTGGTCCACTGGACGTCGCCGAAGATGCCGTAGAGCGTGTCCGGATTTGCCTGCTCTATCCCCCGCATAGCAGCGGTGATGGCCGCTCCGACATTGGTCGCACGGCTCCGCAGATCCGACCAGTGGCACCCTTCGGGAATCTGGAACCGATGCTGCTCGGGTAGGAGTGCGTACTCCTCGTCGCCGCCGGACTCCTCGAGCGCGATGGTCCGCTCCTCGTCGAAGACGTCGCTGATCCGCTTGAGGAAGAGGAGAGGGAAGACGTACGCCTTGAAGTCCGAGGCATCGACCGGTCCGCGGAGGATATTCGCGGCGTCCCACAGCCATGACTCAAGTGACCGCTCCGAAACGGTAGCCAGGCTCATGCGGCAGCTACTTTTTGCATCAGCATCTTCCGCTCGGTCATCGACATATCAAGGCTGACTGTAGGTGAGGGATGTGACTTGTCTCTCATTGGCGACGCGCTCATTCCTAGACATCGATGAACGAGAGTGGGCACAGCAGCCACGAATCCTCAACCGCCGTCGACCTCAGTTGCTTCTTCAAGGCTGACAATGGGTTCCACTCCGAGCAAGTGCGACAGCTCAGCAATGTCCTCAATTCGCATCCACACATCGCCGCTCAGGATGCCCCGCAGTCGGTCGTAGCTGATTCCTTGGTGCTCGCGGGCAAGGGCCCGGGCGGTGCCGTAGTCACTGACCGTGATGGCATGGCGTAGCTGACGAGAGATTTGGTGTTGGAGCTGCGCCCCTCGTAGGCCAGCTTCCGTCCCGCCTTCCGGGACTCGCCAAACCCGGGCTCTGGGTGTGCCGAAGAGATTCACCTCTGGGCGACGTGGCGCTGTCGACTTCCCCGGCTCCACGTAGGACGAAGGAGGGACTCGGCGCGGCATCCCACGACGCTAGGTGGTCACTCATTGCTGGCGTTGGACCAAATCCATTTGGACAGGAACCATATGTTACCAGTATCATATGTACTGGACCCTGCAACATATTCCGGTTCACAGGTCAATGCGCTGCCAGTGGAGCCACGCACGGGTCGTGTGCCAACCACCCAGCAAGGAGGCGCCGTGTCGTCGCAACATCAGATCCATCAGATGACGGTTGGAGACCGAGCCCACCGCATCGTCACCAATATCCTCAACGAGGGAGTGGAGCAAGAGCGTCGTACCCGGACGCTCCAAGTCAGCCGTCACGCCAGGACCGTCTTTAGGGACCATCCAGTCAGCTATCGGCCACGCGAGGCGCTGTTCGATGCCGTCACGGCGGCCGGCGTGTACCTCCACCGCTTCCTCCTCCCCACTCCGTGGAAGGTCAACGGTGTCGAAGTCCAGTCTGGGCGTTCACGGCTCGACATCGTCTACAACAAGATCGGCACTGGTTTCCTCATCGATGAGATGAAGCTCGGTATCGGCCGCTATGGCGAGTCTGCAGTCCGGGAGCAGGTTGACCGGTACTTGGAACTCGGCCAGGACACCTGGGGCTTGTCGTTCCTGGGCGTCCGCCTGTGTGCGGTCCATGAGCCCCGTCAGAGCCGCCACCACTCCCCCGATGGCACCAGCCAGCTGCTCACGAAGTCGGCACTGGCCGAGGAGCTCTGTGTCCGATGAGCAGGATCTACGACCGGGCAGCCGCCCAGGCATCTATCGACCAAATCAAGCGTCTCTCCGCAGAGAACAACGGCAAGGCTCCAACGTGGGCGGTACGGGCGGCGGCCACAAAGCTCGGCGTGAAGGAGCGCGCCATTTGGCGCTGGCTGACCGATGGTGTCCCGCAGGAGCCTGAGGAAGGACTCGACGAGGCGACCGAGCGCGAGCTCCTAGGCTCACTCGCCGCTGCGCACGGTCGCCGGAAGGCCGCCTGGAAGTCGATGACGGCCGCCGACACGTACTCGAAGAGCTACGGCCAGTTCCTCCGGGACGTCGGGAAGCTGAGTCCGATCCAGCACGCTGCTGTGACCGAAGGGATCAAAGCGGCCCTGGCCAAGGGGCTCTATCTCAAGGGAACGAGCACGGGCCGTCTCGACCGCGTGTTGTTTGATCACACAGAAGCGGACATCCGGCTCCAGCGCAATTATGCCGGGATGTTGGAGATGTTCCGCCCGTGGGTGACGTTCCTCCTCGATGCCCACACCAGGGTGATCCTGTCGTGGATCGTCACAGAGGGCGATGGCGTACGCGGGGACCCCGGCACCGAGAGTCTGGTAGCGCTCCTCGGCAGCGCGATCCACGGTGTCGTAGCGGCCGACGGGACCTTCGTTGGTGGCGTTCCGTGTGTCGTCCAGTTCGACAACGCGAAGGCGCACCTTGCCGAATCCATGGTCAACGGCTACCTCGAGCTCGGTATTGCCACTCATGCAATCAAGCCGGCCTCTCCGTGGGAAGACGGACGCGTCGAGCGGCTCATGAGGACCTTCGGTGAGGAGTTCCTGGCCCCGCTTCCCGGGTACATCAAGGCCCTGCCCGATCGGTATGCCCACGAACCGTGGACGCCAGATCAGTGCATGGGGGTCCATGAGTTCACCGTCCGCCTCCAGGAGTGGGTCGACCATTACAACTTCGAACGCCGGCACTCTGTCCTGAGGNNAGGAAGACCCCACGCCGATCTCTCAGGTCGAGGATGACCTGGTGCGTCACGGATTCCTCGCCGAGAAGTCCGGGCGGAAAGCCTCGAAGAACGGTGTCAGGTTCAGGGACGTCGACTACGTGAGCCCGAAGCTCGGGACGAAGGTGGGCAAGCGGGTCTCCATTCGCTACTTGCCGAACGATCGCTCGTTCATCGACATCTACGTGAACGACAAGTTTCTCTGCACGGCCGTCCCTCACGCACGGCTGACACAGGATCAGCGCAAGCTGATTGTTCGGCAGCGCAATAGCCAGATCAACAAGGGCCACCACCTAATCAAGCGTTCGGGGGCAAGGGCCAAGCGGCGCGAGCTCGAAGGGAACCCGCTGCTCTCGCCCGAACGTGACCCCGAGGCGCCTGCACGCCAAACGAACCACCCTGGCGACGATGAGTACCTGGCCTTTTTGGAGAAGGCCACCGCAATTGCCGACGACGGCATTGATCACGAAAGGGATCCAGATGCGGCTTGAACAGACGCAAAGACAAAGCGCGCTCGAGCCGGAGCACCTCCCCGGTTTGCGGGGCGCAGCGACGGTCGAGACACCCGGACTGAGGGAGATCCGGGTCGCCGTCACGCACCTCTTCGAAGTCGGGGGCATCATCCTCGTGGACGGGAAACCCGGCGTCGGTAAGACGTTCGGCACCAAGTTCGTACTCTCGGGACTGGACGTCCCGGTGCACTGGGTCGACATGCCCGACACGCCGCGAGGCAAGGAAGCCAATGCCCGGATCTNNGTCGCCGGACGCCGTCCCCCTACCCACATGACCGAGTTCGCACTCACCGAGGAGACGGTGGACGTCCTCGACGGCCTAAATGCAGTGCTGGTGATCGACGAGGCCCAGAACATGACTCGCAGCGCTCTGCGGCAGGTGCGCTACCTGCACGACCGGCCGACGACACATGCCCTCCTGGTGCTAGTCGGACCAGGAGTGGCTCGCGTCGTGGAGCAGGTGCCGGAGCTCGACAGCCGGGTATCGAGGCGAATCCACGTCAAGGAGCTCGGACACCAGCAGCTGCACCAGCTGCTGCCGCAGCTCCATCCCGTCCTGGCCTCGACAGCGCAGCAGGTGCTCGGCGACCTCGCAGAGACGGCCAAGGGCAACCTTCGTCGCTGGGCCAGAGTCCTCGAGATCGCCGAGCATCTCGGGGCACAGGCCGATTCCGGCATCTCCAAAGTCATGGCCGGACACATCTTGCGTACCGTACGAGGGGGTTCGTGATGGGGTCCCTCCTCAAGGTCTCGACCCTGACCGATCCGAGCGCCACTGACCGGGAACTGAGGATCGATAGGTCCGGTTGGGCCATCATGCGGGTACGTCCGAACTTCAAGGAGCACGGGCAGCTCCTGTGGGTCGATCTGCTCGCCGCCCTGGGACACGACCTCGACTCGACGGAGCGCGGTCGGGCCAGTGCATATGCCGACATTCAGGCCCTCTGCTGGCTGGCCGCCAGCGAGTTCGACGACCTGGTCGTAGCCGGCGCCAACCTGCTGCCGCCCAATTCCCTCCGTGATCTCTGCTCGCTCACCAGCTCCCAGGGCGTGCGAACGTGGCTCCTCTACGACATCGAGGTATCCGATGAGCGCGAGGAGGCAGAGGTGTCGCTCCTGCTCGAGGTCGTCGAACTTCAGAGGTTCATCGAGATCCGCCGTGCGGCCGGTACGACTCTCGCGGGAGATGGGCGTCCGGCGTTCCCCGTCATACCGGAGACGCACTTCCTCGGCTTCATCGACATGGCCCGCGACGTGGTGAGTCCTGCCGACCTGGCGGTCGTCGCCGAGCGCTTCGAACAGGGCAAGGTGCAGATGCTGGCGAAGCTGGACCAGGCAGCAGACGTCGATGAAGGCTCCTTGGCTCGCTTCCTTCACGACATCACCATCCACACCAACCACCTCAACGAGCTGACTTCGATTGTCAAGGGAGCCCAAACAGCTGCGTTCATGCGCGGGTGGCACCTGCGCATCGACGTGGCAAACTGGTCGCAACGAGGCATGGTGGCCTCCCTGGCCCGTCACCTGGAACCTGACGAATGGTCACAGATCGGGCGTCTCTACCGGCCCTGCGATGCCGCCACCTGCGTGCTCTCGACGATCGGGATCAGTGTCGACGATGTCGGCACCGTTCGGACCGATGACGTGGCGCTCGACNNTCGGACCGATGACGTGGCGCGCGACGGATCGACCGTGACACACAACCATGAGCAGCTCGAGGTTCCTGAGCCGGCACAGCGTCTCCTCGTCGCCCAGCACATCTTCCGGCATCTGGTGGGATCGGACTCCGACGGGTTCCTCGTCCACGGGGCCAAGAGCGTGGTGGTGAGCAGCCTGTGGGCCGGACGACTCCTCAAGCTGGTCACCCGTGACACTGGCGTCGTACTCCGGTCGCCCAAGGCACGCCGCAAGTCGATGGAATCGACGACCTGGACCCAGCGCCTTGGCATCTCCATCACGAGGTTGGGGTCATGAAGATCAACGGGAGGCGTCTTCGCCACCGGCGGATGGAGCTGGGACTGACCAGTCCAGCCGTGGCCAAGGATGCCAAGGTCTCATCAGCCACCATAAAGCGACTCGAGGAGACCGGTGATGCGGGAGTCCTTTCCGTGTCGACGTTCTCAGCCCTGCTCGATGCGCTCTGCCTCACGCTCTCCGATGTCCTCGAACCGCCCCGGACGTTGGAGGACGACGAGGCGATCGTCCGGTCCATCGGCACCTTCCTGGCCTCGCAGAAGAGGGGTGTACCGATCGCCGACATCGCCCAGAGCCTCGGGCTGCTCCTCGTCGACGTCGACCGTGCCGTCACGGTGCTCGAGGAGAAGCTTCGAACAGTGGGGATGTGCGTCCGTCGCTCCTCGAATGGACTGCGCTTGGTTCCTGCAGCGCGGCCCGAGGTGGGGTCTGAGACGCCTGCTGCACGATCGAAGTACCTGTCGAATCTGAACAACGGCGACCTGGCGCTCCTTTACCAGATCTTCACCAGAGAGACAGCACTCCAGGGCATCACGCAATCGGCGAACACGACGATGAGCCTTCAGAAGCTCGAAGGGGCCGGTCTCATCGAGATGCCCACCAATCAACCCATCAGGCTGACCGAACGCGCTGCTGCCATCTTGAGATAGGACGCCTACCGCGGTCATTCCGCGCATGAGAATCAATTGACCAATGGGGACCGACGGCCATCAAACCGATACACGCTAGGAGGGCTGACTCGCGGATCCTCACTTCTCAGTTCTTCGACTGTGCATTCGTTCTTTCCGTTATTGCACGACCAGCAGAAGGTGACCAGATTGTCTAGATTCGTGCGCCCACCGCAGCTCCATGGCACCACGTGATCCGCCCTCGGACGAAAGACCATTGAAGGTCCGGCGGAGGCCGGATTTCCTCACCTACGACGTATCGGGAATACTTTGGGACCTATCAAGTCCTGACAACGCAAGAATCCTCTGGGTGAGAAGAGCGGCATCGAGCAGCAGAGACAGTGGTGCGAGTCGCGAGCGAACACCGACAGCACGAGCTTGGACTCGGAAGATCGTGCGCAAGCGATCAGAACCGCCACAGAGTGGGGTTGATAACTCTCGGGGAGCACCTAATGCCTAGGTGCACGGGGTGCGCACAAGACAGGCCTACAGGCGACTTCAACCCGGCATGGAGCCGATGCCGGGTTTGCGTGAACATCAGTCAGGAACGAGCACTCTCCAATTACGTCCTGGCAATGTCTGAACAAGTGGTGGAGACGCCCTACGGGTGGTGCACCGCTCGCTGCGCATTTGGGGATCCAATGGATTGGCTCTGCTTGCACATTCACCAGACCCGGGAGGACGCCGAGACCTGCTTGCGGCAGACGCTCGCCGAAGGACGGGGAATCTTCCCAATTCGCTGACATTGGCACGCTCCACTCACGAACTCTTGCAATAGCCGTGAGCCGCTTCGCACAGAGTGGCCTCGATGAAGTCCAGGGCCCATAGCTCGTGCTCACGAGGGGCGGTGAATGACGGGAACGCTGGCGCCAACGCAGTCGAGAAGTCCGAAGGATCGCCGCGCCGCCGCCGGCATCGTCACCGCACCCTCAAATGGATTCGTCCAGCGGCCGAACCTCCTGCGGCAGCCTTCATGGGCTATTGCCGGCCCCAGGAGGACAGGTTCTACAATGATGACCAACGCCAGTATCATCGTATGAACTCGGCCCTTATCCTTGCATTCTCGCTCTATCTCTGATACGGTCGTGGTGTGCGCAGAGCGGCCGACTACCAGTCGGTTGTGAGGATATGATGTTGCGCTGGATCACGAAGTATGCTATTATGTGAGGGTAGCAAAGTAAGCTAGTTCAAGAGTGAGTGGCCACGAAGTACCTGGCTCGCCATTCCAGCAACCGCGCAGCTCCACCGCACGGTGCTCCAGGGTAAGAACTGGTCGTCGACTTGTCGGCGGCAAGAGGTGGGCGTCCGAATGTGACGTCGCCAGGAAGGCGATGCTGTGGGTGCGAAGACACTGGCCCCGTTCGGATGCTCGGCGACCTCAATTTGGTGCGAGGTCCCCGTCGCGGCTCGGTACTCATCGTTTCCATCCGCGCCGATCCCACCTGTCCTCTCCAAAGGCTCACCTATTCGGACACTGTTCAGTTGCCTCCTTCTCCTACGAAGGTATGAAGGGAGGTGAATTCTATGGACAAGCCAACGAAATGGACCTTTTCCCGGAAACGGGATGGACATCCACTCGAGAAGCTTGAACTTACATTTGAGAAGTTCGAGCTCACGGCCTCTGAAGCCCTCGGGTGGTTTCAGGCGGATGTTGATCAGTACGGCCTTGACGACATGTAAATCGTCGAGCATGGCACTGGGTGTCAACGCCCAGAGCGGGTCTTAGACCCGTTGTTGCTGCGGGACGGTCGGCCGTGACGCACCCGATGCTTTGGGTGCGCCACGGCCATGTCTTGCCGGCCTGGTGTCTCTTGTTGAAGCTCCCCTTCAACCTTTGGACAGCGACCCGACACCCACCAATGTGGCGGCATTGAGTCTGAGTCGCGCCTGCTGACCAGAAAGTGCATTCAGGGGCCTGTCGTCGTCCGAGTTTTTCCAACAAAGAAGTGAAGGGATCGTTTCGCTTCAAGGAAAGGCAGCGATGATGGACAGTAACCCCGCAGTGGAGCCTGAGTCTGACAACGAGCATATGGACGATCAAGACGAATTCATGATCGCATGCTTGGCCGAAGGCTGGACACACCAGCGCGTCGCCGAGCAAGTCGGCGTGTCGACGAAGACCATCCAGCGGCGGATGGGAGAACCTAGCTTCGCCGCTGCTGTGAGCAGGCGGAGACGGGAGCGGATCGAGCAGTTGACTGGTCAACTCATCACCGCGTCCGACGGAGCAGTCGGCGTGCTGCAAGACCTCCTGTCGTCCAATGATCCGAAGATTCAGTTGCGCGCCGCAACGGTGACCCTCGGACAAGCAAGCCGATTCCACCAAGTCGAACAGGAGCGAGAGTTGGCACGTCGGCAAGACGA